>NZ_JAFBBV010000001.1:309030-618061 GCF_016907365.1 Oerskovia paurometabola
GGAACCGTAAGGGGTGGTCATGGGGGTTTCTCGTTTCTCTCGCGCACACGAGCCTTAGTCGGGTGCGTGGGGGTCGTGGCGACGGGCGCCACGAAGTGCGGTGCTCATTGTGGTGGAGAAAGGCACCGCTGCACAGGGGGATTTCTCCCCATGCGGGTGAAAAACGAGAAGCAGGTCCGGAACGTGGGCCGGGTCAGGACGCGGCGCGGCTCGTCTCGCCCCGGAGGTGGTCGATCGTGTTCTGCACGTCGCGCAGCGTCGAGCCGACGTCGGCCCCCTGCGCCACGGTCTTGTCCGCGACGTAGCGGAGCTGGGCCGAGGCGGCGTCGAGCGCGACCTGCGCGTCGGTGAGGGCGATGACCGCGCGGCCGTCGCCGAACGGGTCGGCGGCTGCCTGGGCGAGCGCGGCGTTGGCCTCGTCGGTCGCGGCCTGGGCGTTCCCGACGGCGTCCTCGACCTCGCTGCGCAGGCCGGCCGGCAGGGAGGAGAGCTGGGTCGCGGCCTTCTCGAGGTCCTCGCCGATCGAGTCGACCTGACACTGGGTGTCCTCGAGGAACTGGGTGACCTCGGCGGCCGATGCGGTCGCGCTCAGCGGCAGCATCATCGCGAGGGCGAGGAAGCTGGCGGCGGCGAGCCGGGCGGCTGGTCCTGATGTCTTCGGCGACGTCATGTCGAGAAGTCTGCACGGCGAACCTGGGAAAAGACAGGGAGGACATGGACAGGAGGTGGAGATTTCGCCCACAGTCGCGGGGGACGCCCGCGCGCGGCACCTCGGCCACGACGGCCCGGTCGCGCGGGTAGCGTTGCTGCCGTGCCCCACCCCGTAGCCCCCGCCCCCGAGGCGCCCCGATGATCCGCCGCGCCCTGGCGCGCGCCTACTGGGCCGTGAGCAGGTGGACGCTGCGTACCGAGCAGCCCCCGACCGACCGGCCCGGCATCCTCATCGGCGCCCCGCACACGTCCAACTGGGACTTCGTGCTCATGCTCGCGATCTCGACGAGCGTGGGCGTGAGGGTCCGCTGGCTCGGCAAGCACACCCTGTTCAAGGGTGTCATGGGGCCGTTCGCGCGAGCGCTCGGCGGGATCCCCGTGGACCGGACCGACCCGAGCCTCGTCGTCGACGACATCGTGTCGCGGGTCCGCAGGGGTGAGGTGTTCTCGCTCGTCATCACGCCCGAGGGGACGCGCAGCAAGGGCGAGTACTGGAAGTCGGGCTTCTACCGGATCGCGCGCGAGGCGGGCATGCCCGTGACGCTCGGGTACGTGGACCGCACGACCATGACCGCGGGCCTGGGCCCCACGCTCGAGCTCACGGGGGACGTGCGCGCCGACATGGACCTGGTCCGCGCCTTCTACGCGGACAAGGCCGGGTTCGACCCGTCGCGTCGCACCGAGCCGCGCCTGCGCGAGGAGGACCGTCCCGCGCCGGACGCGGCCACGGGAGAAGCCGGCTCGACCGCCTGAGGCGGTCGACGCCGTCGGGCACGCTGCTCGCCTGCCCGACGGCGCAGCGCACCCCGCGCGCACCCAGCGCGCCTCGCCGGGGTGCTCAGCCCGCAGCCGGGTCGGTCGGCGCGTAGATCCGCAGGCCGCCGGGGACCATGGTGAGCGTCGCGCCGGTGACCTGGTCACCGTCGAGCTCGAGCGTCTCGCCGTCGTGCGCGAGGATCACGGGGTCGTGCGGGGCGCCGTCACCGAACCGGAGCGACAGGTCGGGCGTGGTCCAGGCGTCGAGCGCGAGGTGGCGTTCGAGTCGACGGACCCGTCCGGCGAGCGAGGACGCGGCTCCGCCCGCGACCGTCTCCAGGAACAGGCGTGCGCGGCTGTAGCGCTGCTCGGCGCGCCCCGTGCGGACGTCGAGCACGCCGTCGTCGAGCCGGATGCGCTCGACGGGCGCGAGGTTCTGCGGGACGTACTTGTTGACCCCCGCGAAGAACGACCAGTAGCTCCCGACGACCCCGTCGACCGACACCCGTAGCGGGGTCGCGGAACGCAGCACGCGCGACGTCGCCCAGACCGTCGCTGGCCACTTCCCCAGGCGCTTCTCGGCGCGTTCGCGCTGCGACACGAGCTCGGGGTAGATGCCGAGCGAGAACGTGTTGAGGACCGTCATCGGGTCCTGCCCGTCGACGCGGAGCTCGGCGACGTCGACGTTCACCCCCGACCCGGCCTGGACGGCCCGGACCGTCGCGGTCATCGACGTGAGGTCGGCGGCCTTGGCGAAGTGGTTGAGCGTGCCGCCGGGAAGGACGACGAGCGGGAGGTCGTGCTCGCGCGCTGCGGCGGCAGCGGTCGCGACGGTCCCGTCGCCACCGCTGATCCCGAGGGCTCGGGCGGGGCGGGCCCCGCTGTCGCCGTCGGACCCGCCGGCACCCTCGCCCTTCGCCGCCCGGTCGTAGATCTCGCGCAGGTCGTCGCCCTCGGCGAGCACGTGCACCCGCGCCTTCGGGAGGTCGCGGCGCAGGACCTCGAGCGGGTCCTCCTTGAGGATCCGCCCGGACCCTGCGGCCGTGTTGACGACGACGAACAGGCCCTCGCCGTCGGGGAGCGCGGGCACGTCCGTGGGCGGTCCGGCGGGCACGTCCGGCTCGGGCCCCGGTGGGGAGGGCACGAGCCACCGGCCGAGCACCGCGAGCCCGACCCCGAGCGCCGCGCCCCCGACGACGTCCGAGAACCAGTGCGCGCCCACGTGCAGCCGCGAGTACATGACGGCCCCCGCGACAGGAGCGACGACCAGCCCGGCGGCGGGCCACTCCAGGGCCACGCCCGCGGCGAACGCCCCCGCGGTGGCCGAGTGGCCCGACGGGAACGACGGCGTCGTCGGGTAGCGGCGCAGGCGCCGCACGAGGGGCAGCGGGTCGGCGGAAGGGCGGTCGCCGCCGAACAGGCCCTTGCCGAGCAGGTTCGCGGTCGCGCTCGCGGCGGCGACGCTCACGAGACCCCGCACCGCCGCCCGGCGGCCGCGCGCGCCGGTCGCGGCCAGCCCCGCGCCGAGCCCCATCCACAGGACGCTGTGGTTCGCGGCGGTCGTCAGGCGCACGAGGGCCGCGTCCGCCCGGGGCCCGAGCTGTCGCCGGTACGTCCGGTCGTTCATGCGGCGGTCGAGGCGGGCGACGGCGGGGAACGCCTCGTGGGGCTTGACGAGGCCCGTGAAGCGCGGCTTCCGTCGCGGGGTCTGGGGTGGCGGGACGGGAGCGGACGACATCCAGCCACGGTAGGACGCCCGCGCCCGGCCCGCCCACCCACGCCGCCCCGAGGGCGCCCGCGCACCCGGGGGAGCGGCGCCGTCGGGCCTCTTCGCGCGGCCCGGCACCCTCGTTCTGACACAACTCCGATAAGTTCTCCCTATGGGCACCACCCCCGACCCGATCCGGGTCTTCCTGCTCGACGACCACGAGGTCGTCCGCCGCGGCGTCGCCGCCCTCCTCGAGGCCGAGGACGACATCACGGTCGTCGGCGAGGCAGGCACCGCCGCCTCCGCGCTGACCCGTATCCGCGCCGTCCGACCCGACGTGGCCGTGCTCGACGTGCGCCTGCCCGACGGCTCGGGCGTCGAGGTCTGCCGTGACGTGCGCTCCGAGATGCCGGAGATCGGCTGCCTCATGCTCACGTCCTTCGCGGACGACGAGGCGCTGTTCCAGGCGGTCCTCGCCGGCGCCTCGGGCTACGTCCTCAAGCAGATCCACGGCTCGGACCTCGTGGGGGCCGTGCGGACCATCGCGGGTGGCGGCTCGCTGCTCGACCCGGTCAGCACGGCGCGCATCCTCGACCGGCTGCGCACGCCGCAGGCCCAGGAGGTCGACCGCCTCGAGGGGCTCTCGCCGCAGGAGCGCCAGATCGTCGACCTCATCGGCGAGGGCATGACGAACCGGCAGATCGGCGAGCGCCTGTTCCTCGCGGAGAAGACGGTCAAGAACTACGTGTCGCACATCCTCTCGACGCTCGGGCTGCAGCGCCGCACGCAGGTCGCGGTCCTCGCGACCGAGATGCGCACGGAGGACCGCCCACGCGGCTGAGCGGTGTGCCCCGGCGGTGCCGCGGCGTCGAGCAGCACGGCGATGCCCGACGACGGAGCGCACGTGGGTGCGCGGGTCGCGCTGGGCGCGTGATGTTCGACAGATGTTCGACACGCCCCTAGGGTGGGAACATGTCGCAGAGCACCGTCGGCTTCCGACCGACCGCCGAGGAACGCCGACTCCTGGAGGAGATCGCACGCAAGGGCATGTCCACGAGCGATGCCCTGCGCCGCGGCCTGCACCTCGTGGCCCACGAGCAGTGGCTCGACCAGGCGCGTGCCGATGCCGAGATGCTGCGTGAGGAGAACCTGAACGACGAGCCGGACGCCTGGTGATCCGCGGCGCCGTCTACCGGGTCGACCTCGGTGCCCCGCGGGGGCACGAACAGGGCGGGCGTCGGTACGGGCTCGTCCTCTCGCCCTCGGAGATGAACTGGTCGGTGGCGACCATCGTGCCGACCTCGACCAGCGCCCGACCGGCGACGTTCCGGCCCGAGCTGGTCATCGACGGGCAGCAGACCCTGCTCCTGGTCGACCAGATCCGGACCGTGGACACCGCCTACCTGGTGGGAGACCCCGTCGACTACCTCAACCACGACGAGCTCACCACGGTGGAGCAGGCCGTCATCCACTACCTCGGGCTGGTGTGATCGAGCTCCGCAGCCGTGCGGGCGCTCCTGGCTGACCGTCAGGCGTTCGGGATCCGCCACACGAGCGCGGTACCGCGGCCCGTGGGGACGACACCCGTCGACCCGTCCGCCGTCGACGCGTCCCCCGGCCCGCCGGCGGCGCCCGCGAGCTCGCGCGCCGCAGCCTCGGCCGGTCCGACGGACAGGGTCCCGCGCAGCGCCTCGGCGCGCGTCGCGAGGTTGTGCAGGCCGCCGCGGTGGTCGCCCGCGTCGACGCCCGCGCAGCCGATCCCGTCGTCGACCACGGACAGCGTGATGGCGTCGTCGGTCACGCGCAGCCGCACGTCGACGCGCGACGCGCGCGCGTGGCGGGCCACGTTGGTCAGGGCCTCGCCGACCACGACCACGAGCTGGTCCGCGACCTCTGCGGGCACGAGCGACGAGTCGTCGCTCTCGATGATGATCGAGGGCGCGAACCCGAGCGCGGACGTCACCGCACCGGCGGCCGCGGTCAGGCGTTCCTGGAGGCTCGCCTCGGGGGGAGTGGTGGCCTGGAGCGCGAAGATCGTCGAGCGGATCTCGCGGATCGTGTCGTCGAGGTCGTTGACGGCCTCCTCGACGCGCGAGCGCACGAGCTCGTTCTCGATGTGCTTGGTCGTGCTCATGAGCGTCATCGCGGACGCGAAGATGCGCTGGATGACGACGTCGTGCAGGTCGCGCGCGATGCGCTCGCGGTCCTCGAGCACCGCGACCCGTCGTCCGTCCTCGTAGAGGCGGGCGTTGTCGACGGCCACTCCTGCGGCGGCGGCCAGGGCGCGGACCGCGGCCTCGTCGTCGCGCGTGAAGGGCGACCCGTCGCGCTTGTCGGTCAGGTACAGGTTGCCGTAGACGGAGTCGCGGACCTGGATGGGGACGCCGAGGAAGGTGTGCATGGGCGGGTGCCCCGCGGGGTAGCCGGACGCGGCCGGGTAGCCCTCGATCTTGTCGACGCGCAGGGGGTGCGGGTTGCGGATGACCTCGCCCAGCAGGCCGTGCCCGTGGGGCCAGTGGTCGATCGCCTCGACCTCGGAGTCCTTCATGCCGACCGGCACGAACCGGCCGAGCCGGTCCCCGTCGCGCACGCCGAGCGCCCCGTACCGGGCGCCGGTGAGGTCCATCGCGGCCTCGACGATGCGGCGGAGCACGGTGTCGAGGTCGAGGTTGCTCGTGATGGCGACGACGGCGTCGAGCACGCGGTGCGCGACGGCAGAGGGAAGAGACTCGGTCACCCACGTGAGTCTGTCAGACGTTCGGACCGGAACCGGCCTCGGCAGGACCGGGACGTCGCTCTCTCGTGCGTGGTAGGTCTTCAGGTACTCCATGACTACCCCCTCGATCTCCGTGAGCTCCGGGTGTGTCCCCGGCCGGTCGGCGGGTGGCCGACCGGCCGGGGAAAGAGCGACGGCCCTCCGGGAGGTGACCGGGAGGGCCGTCGGGCGGGGCAGGGTCTCGCGTTCCCTGGTGTTCCCCGCGTCTTCCTGGGTGTATCGCCGTGGCGAGCGGATCGCGTCGCCGAACCGGGATCAGACCAACCAGGAGTTCTTGCGGACGAGCGGGAGGCTCTTCCACTGTCGGCCGAGGCCGAGGGTGTCACCGGCGCCGATCATGGCCAGCGAGATGATCGCGAGGGCCTCGACGACGTGGCTGTCGATGATCGGGTTGGTGGTCAGGGGCAGGGAGGCCAGGTACATGAAGCCGAGGAGGACGGTGCCGGCGATCGCCGCGATCCGCATCCCGATCCCGAGCATCAGGGCGAGCCCGATGCCGAGGAGGCCTGCCATGAAGAGCCAGTCGGCCCAGGCGGCACCGGCCATCCCGTTGAAGAAGCTCGCGAACGGACCCTGGACGCCGCCGAGGAAGCCGGCCGTGGGGCTGCCTCCGTTGATCCAGGCACGCTCCGAGGGGGTCGAGAACCCGAGCCCGAAGGTCTTGTCGAGGAACGCCCACACGAAGTAGAAGCCCATGACGATCCGGAAGACCCCGAGCACGATCTGCGTCGGGAGGGTCCCGCGGACCGCGAGGCTCGCGGTCGTGGTGGCCCCCGAGACCTCGTGAGGGACGGCACGTACTGCTCGGGCCGAGCGGGCCGAGCTGGCCGGACGTTCGATCGTTGCACTCATGTCGTCTGTCTTCCTCTCCAGGACCGGATCCCCATCCGGTGCGTTGACTCCATTCCACCGGAGCGGGAGGGCCCGGACCTGGGGCGAAGGTCGAGGAACGCGGGGGACCTAGGTCCCCTCGTGCCGGGACCAGCGGGACAGCGTCTGCGGGTGGGTCACGTGAACGCGGGATACCCGCCCGACGGCGTGGGTCCCCACTCGCGCTCGGCCCACGCGACGGCGTCGGACAGGACGGTCGCGATGCTCGGGGTGACGTCTCGCAGGTGCTCGGCTCCCCACCGCCAGCGGGACGTCACGAGCTGCCGGTACGACGGCGACCTCCCCTCGGGCCCCACGTGGGGGCGGTCCGCGACCGCGCCGTCGACGAGCCAGCCCGTCATGGCGAGGATCCAGCCCGCGCACGCGAGCAGGACGTCGCGGGTCCAGGCAGGCTCGACGACGGCGTCGGGCAGGTGCTTGCCCAGGCCCGCGGTGAACGCGGCGAGGAGCCCGTCGGTCAGGCCCGGCGGCGGGTCGAACACGCACCAGCACGTCGAGAACGGCATGAGCGTGTACGCGGCGTCGAGCGCGGGGTGGTGGACGTTGGTGTCCTCCAGGTCGAGGAACACCCAGCCCGCCCCGGTGCGGACGGCGTTGTCGGGGCACGTGTCGCCGGGGGAGACGACGGCGCAGCTCCCGGGCGCGCGCAGGCTCGCGACCGCCTCGAGGTCGTCGTGCACGAACGCGAGCATCGCGTCGAGCGGTTCGCGTGCGAGGTCCGTCGGGGTGGGCAGGGCCTCGACGAGCCGGTGCACCCCGGCGCGGGCGTCGGCGTCGAGGTCCCACCCCTTGACGACGCCGCGGGCCGCGAGCTCGCCCGAGAAGCGTTCGACGTGCCGCCCTGACGCCCCGGCGAGCGCACCAAGCGCGGTCGCCCAGTCGTGCGCGCCCTGCCAGGCGGCGTCGCGGTCGGTGCCGAGCAGGAGGTCGGCGAGCGTGGGGCCGTCGCCGACGTCGCTCATGACGACCAGGCGGTGCGCCTCGTCGACGGCCAGCAGGGTGGGGGTGTGGTCGAGGGTCAGGAGCCCTGCGACCTCGTGCTCGAACGGCAGGCCGTGCACGCCGGGACCGTCCAGGAAGCGCTTGACCACGACCGTGCTGCCCGGTGCGTGCGCCGCGGCTCGGGTCGTGTCGAGGCGGTCGTCCGCGAGCCCCGCGACGACGCGGGCACGGACGACCAGGGACCGCTCCGACCCGCCGAGGGCCTCGGGTTCGGCGAGCGCGGCGCCCAGCGCGATGCCGGCGAGCGCCAGGGTCTCGTCGAGGTCGGGGAGGGAGGTCCTGGCGGGCTCCGGCGTCGGGGAGGCAGAAGGCATGGCCCAGTGTCCCCGGGCCCCGAGGTGGGGTCAACGGGAACCGTGACGGACTGTCAGGAGGTCGCGCCCTCGACGTCCTGCGAGAACTTCTCGACCTCGCCGCGCAGGTCGTCGAGAGAGCTGCTCACGGCCTCGTCGGCCGACTTCACGGCCTCGGACGCCGACTGGAGCTGGGCCGAGGCCTCGTCGAGCCGCGCGCGGGCGTCCGCGACGCGCTGCTCGGCCTGCGCCTTGGTCTCCTCCGTCGCGGTGGCCGCCTCGTCGAGGGCGGTCTGGAGGTCCTCCGTCGCGGTCTTGGCCGAGGTCACGGCCTCCTCGACCTGTGCGCGCTGGTCGGCAGGGAGCGAACCGAGCGAGTCGACGAGCGACTGGACGTCCCCGCCGATGGTCTCGGCCTGCGCCTTGGCGTCGTCGAGGAGCTGGTCGAGCTGGTCGCTCGAGATGGAGATCTCGGGGATCGTGATGCTCCCGTCGTCGCCGCACGCGCCCAGCACGGACGTGGACAGGACGAGCGCGAGCCCGACGGCGGCGCTCCGGCGGGTGCGTCGGACGCTGGCGGTGTGCGTGGCGTGTGTGTCCATCTCCCCATTGTGCCGACGTCGGATGAGAAGTCACCCATGAACGTCCCGGACCAGGGTGGCGCACACGCCGAAACTCCCTCAGGCTGGAGTCTGGCCGTGTTCGCAGATACCCTCGCACGGTCGAACGTCGCAGAACGGACATGGGAGTCTCGTGGTGACCTTGCCGACGCACCGGGTGCGTTCCAGCGGCCCAGGGGGCAGGCATGGCGCGCACCGCGCCGCGCCCGCCGCCACTGGCGCGCCCGCTGTCGACGACGCCCCTGCAGTGCTCGACCAGGCCGACAGGCCGAACGAGCCCGCCCGTCCTCCGGCGGAGCCCCACGACCACGTCGATGCCCGTCATGCGCGACGCCCGGCGCGGGCGGTCCCGCTGATCCTCTCGTCGACCCTGGTCCTCGGGTCGGCCATGACGGTCGGGTTCGTCGGGTCCTCGATCACGCACCGCGAGGCGTGGTCGGTGCAGTACGCGGCGGACGAGCCCGTGGCCGGCGCCGCGTTCGGCGTGCAGCCCCCCGCCTACGAGCCACCCAGCGAGGACGTCCAGCTCGACCGCGTGGTCAAGATGCTCGACCGGTCCGACGAGGTCCTCGGCACCGATGCCGCGGTCTCGGAGCCCGTGCTGCAGGCGCGCTCGGAGCTCGGGATGCTGCTCGCGACCTACCAGGCCCAGCAGGCCGCGGCCGGCGGAGGCGCCCGGGGGTCGGTCGACGCTCCTGGGCCCGTCTCGCCCGGCGCCCTGCCCGGTGAGGACCTCGCGACGCCGCCCGCCGCACCGACCCCTCTCGCCCCGACGCCCCCCGAGACCCCGGGCGAGCCCGGGGCGCCGGAAGCGGGCGCCGTGCCGCCGTCGACGGGCACACCGTCGACGCTCGTACCGGCCGGCCCGGGGGTCCAGCCCGCCGCGAACCCGGTGGTCCCGCCCCCCACGACGGCCGACGAGGGCTACGGGGCCGCGGACGTCCTGGCGACCGATCCCGACCCGTACGCACCCGGGGCGGCGGGGGCCGTCACGCCGGGACTTCCCGTCCCGCTCACGACAGCCACGACGCCCACGCCCCCCGCCGACGGCGCGGCGGACGGGTTCGACCCCGAGACAGGCCTGCCAGCAACGCCTGCCCCCGACCCCGCCGACCCGACCGACGACGAGGCCCCGTCGCACGAGGGCCTGGTGACGATCGACGACGTCGTCGCTGCCGCGACCCGGCTCGCCGAGCTCATGGGGCCCGCGTACGCGCTCGCGGCCGTGGGCGTCGTCCCGGCGGACGGCCAGGTCCCTGCCGACATGACCCTGGCCGACCAGCTCGCCGCCGCGGTCGCGAAGTACGCGGACAGCACCTCCCAGTACGCCAACGGACAGCTCCCCGACGCGGTGCTGTGCACGCTCGCCTTCGCCCCCGGGCACAGCCTGCGGTGCGACGCCGCCGAGCAGCTCGAGGCGCTCGCGGCCGAGTACCAGAAGGCGTTCGGCAAGCCGCTGCGCATCACCGACTCCTACCGCAGCTACGACGACCAGGTGGCCGTCAAGGCCGCGAAGCCGTTCCTGGCCGCCGTCCCCGGGACGTCCCAGCACGGGTGGGGTCTCGCGATCGACGTCGGCTCCCCGGTCTCGACCGGGACGAGCGCCGAGTACCAGTGGATGCGTCTGCACGCCCCGGACTACGGCTGGGACAACCCCACCTGGGCGCGTCCTGACGGGCGCAAGCCCGAGCCGTGGCACTTCGAGTTCTACGCGGCCGGGGCCATGCCGGACCGGTACGAGCCAGGGGCGGAGACGACGCCGACGGCACCTCCCGTGCCGACGGCCCCCGCCTCGCCGTCGACTCCTCCGCCCGCGCCGTCACCGACGAACCCCGTGCCGACGCCGACCCCGACGACCCCGGTCCCGACGGACCCGCCGCCGACCCCGACGCCGACCCCGACGCCGACGACGCCGGAGCCCACCCCGACGACGCCGACCCCGACCCCGACGACGCCCGAACCCACCCCGACGACCCCCGCCCCGACGCCGGACCCGACGGACCCGCCGACGACACCGGCACCGTCGCCGACCGAGTCCTCCGTGGCTCCCTCGACCTCCCCGACGAACATCCCCGCGCCGACCGCGACGTCCGGAGCCCAGTGACCGCCGCGGCCCCCGACTCTCCGGACGCGCGCGACCACGCGTTCCTCCGGGTGTGCGTCGACCTCGCCCGGGAGGCGCTCGACGCGGGCGACGAGCCGTTCGGGTCGCTGCTCGTCGACGCCGAGGGGACGATCCTGCGCTCGGACCGCAACCGGGTCCGCGGCGGGGACGCGACCCAGCACCCGGAGCTCGCTCTCGCCAGATGGGCTGCCGAGCACCTGGACGCCGAGCAGCGGCGGACGAGCGTGGTCTACACGTCGGGCGAGCACTGCCCCATGTGCAGCGCGGCTCACGCGTGGGTCGGCCTGGGACGGATCGTGTACGCCGCGAGCAGCGCCCAGCTCGTCGGGTGGCGTGCGGGATGGGGCGTGCCCCCCGGACCTGTCGCGCCGCTGCCGATCGCCACGGTCGCCCCCGGGACTCCGGTGTCGGGCCCCGACCCGGCGCTCGTGGACGAGGTCCGGGCGCTCCACGCTCGCCTGCTGGGCGTGGACGACCACTAGGGCGGCCTCCCGTACGGCACGGCAGGCACGACGGTCGAGCCACGACGTCGGGGTAATCCGGTCGCGGCCCGCCCGCCCGACCCCGTAGGGTTGCCCTCATGTGGATCTGAGCCTGCTCGCGAGACCCCCTTCCTCTCGCGCCCCGACGTCGCCCCGCGACACGCCCTCGTCGTGTCCTGGCTGCGCTCGACGTCGGTCGGCAGCCTCTCGTGCCGCCGTGGCGCCCTCTTCGTCAGGTGATTCCGTGCCCCAGCCCTCATCCGCCCTCCTCGCAGCCTTCGACCTCACCAAGTCCTACGGTGACCGCACCGTCCTCGCGGGGGTGAGCCTCGCCGTCGACCCCGGCCACCGGACCGGGCTGGTGGGTGAGAACGGCGTCGGCAAGTCGACGCTGCTGCGCCTGCTCGCCGGGGTCGAGGACCCCGACTCGGGGACGGTCACGCGGCCCCCGGACCTCGGCTACCTGCACCAGGAGTTCCCGTACGGCCCGACGACGACCGTCGGCCAGGTCGTCGAGGACGCCCTCGCGGGGGTCCGGGAGATCGAGCGCGAGCTCGAGGCGGCCGGGGCTGCCCTCGCGTCGCTGTCCGAGCCGGACCAGGACGTCGCCCGGTCCGCTTCCGACGACCGGCGCGCTGACGTCGACGCCCTCACCGCGGCCTACGACCTGGCCCTCGCGCGCGCCGAGCAGTCGGACGTGTGGGGGGCGGACGCTCGCGCGTCCCGGGCTCTCGCAGGCCTGGGCCTCGACGTGATCCACCGCGACCGCCTGGTCTCGCGGCTCTCGGGAGGGCAGCGCACCCGCCTGGGCCTCGCGGCTCTCCTCATCCGCCAGCCCGGCGCGCTCCTGCTCGACGAGCCGACCAACCACCTGGACGACGAGGCCGCCGAGTTCCTCGCGTCGGCCCTGCGCGCGCTGCCCGGCGCGGTGCTGCTCGCGAGCCACGACCGCGTGTTCCTCGACGAGGTCTGCACCGAGATCCTGGACCTCGACCCTTCGCAGGAGGCCAGCTCGGCGGGTCGCACGGGCGGCACCCTGTACGCGGGCAGCTATCGCGAGTACCTGCGGGCCAAGCGCGTCGAGCGCGCACGGTGGGAGCAGCAGTTCGCGGCCGAGCAGGACGAGCTCAAGGCGCTGCGCCGGTCGGTCGCCACCACGGCCCGCAACGTCTCGCACAACCGTGAGCGCGGCAACCAGTCGAAGCTGCTCTACGACGCCAAGGGGGAGCGCGTGCAGTCGCAGGTGTCGCGGCGCGTGCGCAACGCCCAGCAGCGTCTCGACACGCTCCAGGCCGAGCAGGTGCGCAAGCCTCCGGCGCCGTTGCGGTTCGCGCCGCCGCACCTCGTGCGCGAGCGTACGGCGAGCTCGTCCCCGGGACGCTCGGGCGGTCGGCGCGGCTCCCAGGGAGCGTCGAACGGGACCGACGGCCTGGCGCTGTGGGCGCGTGACGTCGTCGTGCAGGGAGGAGCGACCGAGCCGGGCTCCGCCTCGGACGGTCGTCCGCGCCTCGACCTGCGGGCGGCCGGCGTGCCGTCGATCGACCTCGCCCCGGGCGCCAAGCTGCTCGTCACCGGGGCCAACGGGTCCGGGAAGTCCACGCTGCTGCACGTGCTGGCGGGGGACCTCGCGCCGTCGTCGGGCACGGTGGGCCGCGCGCGGGGCGTCGAGGTCGCCCTGCTGGAGCAGGACGTCCGCCTGCACGACGACGCGCGCACCCCGCGCGACCTGCTCGCCCTCGTCACGGGGCAGGACCCCGCGGACCGCCCGCACGTCGACGCGCACGGCCTCGTCGCGCCCCGCGACCTGGACCGACCGCTGGCGTCGCTGAGCGTGGGCCAGCGACGGCGGGTGGTCCTCGCGATGCTCGTGACGCAGGCGCCCGACGTGCTGCTGCTCGACGAACCGACCAACCACGTGTCACTCACGCTCGCGGAGGAGCTCATGGCCGCGGTCGAGACGTGGCCAGGTGCCGTGGTCGTCGCGTCGCACGACCGGTGGCTGCGGCGGACCTGGAAGGGCGACGTGGTGGACCTCGGCTCAGGGAGCTGACCGCGCCGGCGACGGTGACGCCTGGACCGGCACGAGGAGCTGCGCGCGGATCTCCCGCACGACCTCCTTCTGGACCTCGACGGGCGGTGACCCGTCGGGATGCAGGCCCAGCAGCGTCGCGAGCCGGAGCTGCGCCTCCTGGAGGTCGGCCAGCCGACGGCTCTCGGCCCGCCCGCCCGCGCGCCGGGCCGCCTTGCGCGCCGCGCGGCGTCCGTGGACGGAGCGCAGGGCCTCCCTCTCGCCGGGCGTCACGACGTCGTCGGGCTGGCCGGCGAGCGCCGCCTCGAACCAGCGGTGGTCGATGTGCCGCGCGTAGCGGACGACGAGCACGAACGCGAGGATCAGGACGACGTACTTGACGACGACCGACGCGAACGCACCGGCCTCCGACGACGGGAAGAAGATCTCGGGGGCGTTCCACGCGAAGTGCAGCACCCAGGCGAGCGCAGAGGCCGCGACCGCGACCGTGACGCGCCGCGCCGTGGAGACCTGGAACGCCACCAGGGCGTAGGCGATGCCGAAGCCCGCGATCGCGCTGAACATCGCGTGGCCGCCCAGACCGACGAGCACGCGGCTCAGGCCGACCTGGAGAGCGCCTACGGCGTCGGCGTTCGGGTCCATGATCGCGCCCTGCACGATGTAGCTGATGTTCTCGCTGACCTCGAAGCCCAGGCCGACCATCGCCCCGTAGACCAGGCCGTTGAGCGGGCGGGTCACGTGCGCGCGGCCCGCGTACAGGACCAGGACCACGCCGAGGAGCTTGACGAGCTCCTCGTCGGTCGGCCCGACGAGGGCTGCCGACCAGGAGGCCAGCCCGACGCGCTCGAGCGCGGAGATCAGGTGGTCGTTCGCGACCACGACGATCGTCGGGGCGGCCACGAATCCCCACCCGTAGGCGGCGAGGAGCATGCCGACGGGCTCGTCCTCGAACAGGTCGAGCCGCCGGACGACCGCCGTGAGGAGCAGCGTGACGAGGACCGCGAGCAGTACCCCGATCGCGAGCCCCTCGGGTGTGAGGAACGCGTCCTGGCGGGCGACCCGGAGCATCCCGACGCCGGTCACGACCAGGCAGACCCAGTAGAGCCAGGTCGCCCACTGGTAGGGGGGGAAGAGGGCGCGCCGTCGTCGCCCGGGCGCGCTCGTCGGAAGGACGACCGGGACGTTGCGCGGGGCGTGGTCGGTCATGAGATCGTCACGGCCTTCACCAGGTCCGCCACGGCCTCGGCCTGCGCCTGGAGGTCGGACGCCGTCCCGTACGCGAGGATCGACACCCCGCCCTGTGCGTGCTGCGCCGTGACCTTGACCGTGAGCGTGGCCGCCTCGGGACCGCTCGACCGGAAGACCCCTGAGACCTCGGCGGGGTCCCCGTCGGACACGATCTGCGCGTCGTACAGGGTCGTGCCCGTCGAGAGCTCGGCGAGCCGGGCTCTCCGCGTGAAGAAGACGTTCGAGTTCTCGACGCCCGAGACGACCTCGATCTGGACCTCGACGCCTCGGCGGTCGACCGTGAGGCTGGCACCCTCGAACGTCGACTCGCTCGCGTCCCCCGACGCTATGTCGGCCGTGGTGGACCACCCTGCCGGGAACCGGACCGTCGCGGTCGAGGCGCCGTCGGAGACGGTCACGACCCGCCCTGCGGCGATCTCGGTCTCGGTGGGCGGGGTGCCCTCGTCGACAGCTGTCGGGACGAGCCACAGGGCCACGAGGGCCAGCAGCACGACGGACGTCGCGACCGAGCCCACACGGTCCATGCCGAAGCGTCCGCGACGCTCGGGCCGCAGCAGCGGGGGCGGTTCGGGTCGCATGGCTCTCCTCGGGCTCGTCCGGGTCGGGCGTCCCTCGATGCAAGCACCGGGGCGCGAGGTCCGCGACCCGGGACGGCGCGGACACCACGGGGAGGTGACGTGGACGACACGTGCTGATCGGCCCTTCGCGTGGTGAGTGTGGGCGGCGATGCCTAGGGTCGAGGGCATGAGCGAAGAGCGGGCACGCGCCGCGCTGGAAGCGTCCGGGATCGACTTCACGATCACCCGGCACGGACCCGTCGGTTCCCTCGAGGAAGCCGCCGAGGCGCGTGGGATCGACCCGGCCAACATCGTCAAGACGCTCGTGGTGCGCCGCGGCGACGAGGACTACCTGTTCGTCCTCGTCCCGGGCGACCGGACCATCTCGTGGCCCAGGCTGCGGACCCTCCTGGGCGTCTCGCGCCTGTCCATGCCGGACAAGGAGGTCGCGCGCGAGGTCACGGGGTACGAGCGAGGGACGATCACCCCGTTCGGCGCGACGACCGCCTGGCCCGTGGTCGCCGACTCCCGGGTCGTGGACCGCGACGGGGCGTCCCCGCTCGTGTCGATCGGCGCAGGCGCCTTCGGGGTCGCGGCGAGCGTCGACGGCGCGAGTCTGGCGAAGGCGTTGGGCGCGCAGGTCGCGGACGTGACCGAGCCGGTCTAACCTCTCAGAGTTTGACCTCCACGGATCCCGACAACGGGAACACCGTTCATTGCCCGATCGTTGACCAGGAGGACGGTCCGCGAGGCCACCCTCACCGACTGACGGAGCACGAGAAGAGCATGACCATCCCCAGTACGTACGACTCAGGCATCAGCTACGAGGCGACCCCCGAGGGGTCGCTCATCACCCTGTGGGGAGAGATCGACGCAGCGCTGAGGGACCGCGCGAGCGACGCCATGGCACAGGTGCTCACGCATCCCGGACCGGTGACGATCGACGTCGGACGCGTGACGTTCATCGACTCGTCCGGCATCGCCTTCATCCTCCAGGTCTACATGCTGGGCTCCGAGGACGGGCGCGCCGTGGTCCTGCAGGACCCGACGACCTCGCTCGAGGACCTGCTCGAGATGATCGGCATGGCCGGGACCATCCCCGTCGTGCGGACCGCGACCGCAGGGTCGTAGCCCGTCGGGTCCTCGCGGCTCGATCGGGGTGACGACGAGGTCGACCCGGGGGCCGAGGGGCTGGTGCGCAGGGCTGTGGGTGGCGCCCGCTACCGTTCGGGGCATGCGCATCCTGCACACCTCGGACTGGCACCTCGGTCGCACGCTGCACGGCGTCGACCTGCTGGACCATCAGGCTGCGTACCTGGACCACCTCGTGGACGTCGTCCGCTCGGAGGGGGTCGGGGCGGTCCTCGTCGCGGGCGACGTGTACGACCGCGCGATCCCGCCCGTGGACGCCGTGAACCTCCTCTCGGACACGGTCGCACGGCTCGCCGAGCATGCGGACGTCGTGCTCACGCCGGGCAACCACGACTCGGCGATCCGGCTGGGTTTCGGGGCGTCGCTCATGCGGGCGGGCGTCCACTTCCGCACGCGCGTGCCCGACGTCGGCACGCCCGTCGTCCTGGACCCCGCCTCGCGCGGTGGCTCGGGCGGCCGCGTCGCGGTGTACGCGATGCCCTACCTCGACCCGGACGCCGTGCGGTGGGAGCTCGCGGACGGCTGCGGATGCGGTGGCGACGCGCGGGACCTGTCCGGGAGAGAGCACGAGCGCGCCCCGCTGCCGCGGTCGCACGAGGCCGTGACCGCAGCGGCCGTGCGGCGGGTCGCGGCGGACGTCGCGCGCCGCCGCGAGGGTGGCGGCGACCGGCTGCGGAACGTGGTCGTGGCTCACGCGTTCGTCGTCGGCGGACAGGCCTCGGAGTCCGAGCGGGACATCCGGGTGGGCGGCGTGGACTCGGTGCCCGCCGGGGTGTTCGGGGGAGCGGGCGTGGACTACGTGGCCCTGGGTCACCTGCACGGCCCGCAGACCGTCACGGTGCCCGGTGTTTCACGTGAAACCACAGGTCAGGGCGACGAGGTCGCGACCGTGGCCCGCTACTCCGGCTCGCCCCTCGCGTACTCGTTCTCGGAGATGCACCAGAAGAAGTCGACCGTCCTGCTGGACCTCGACGCGACCGGGGACGCCCGGACGCAGCTGCTCCCGGCACCGGTCCCGCGGCGTCTCGCGGAGGTCACCGGGACGCTCGACGAACTCCTCGGCGCGGCCGGCGACCCGCACACCGACGACTGGCTGCGCGTGTTCGTCACCGATCCCGCCCGGCCCACCGAGATGTACGCGCGCGTCCGCGCCCGGTTCCCGCACGCGCTCCAGGTCCAGCACCGCCCACCGGTGACCGCGGAGCGCGAGGTGATCTCCGTCGTCGGGCAGGGGAGCGACCCGCTCGAGGTGACCCACGAGTTCGTCCAGCACGTCACGGGGACGGGACCCGACCAGGCCGAGGGGGCCGCGCTGCGCACCGCGCTCGAACGCGCCCTCGCGAGCGAGCGGAGCGCCTGATGCACCTGCACTCCCTGACCCTCCAGGCGATCGGGCCGTTCGCCGGACGGCACGTCGTCGACTTCGCCCAGCTCGCGACCTCGGGCATCTTCCTGCTCGAAGGCCCCACAGGCGCGGGGAAGTCGACCATCATCGACGCCGTCGTCTTCGCGCTGTACGGCAAGGTCGCGTCCGAGGCCGCGAGCGAGGACCGGCTCCGCTCGGCGTACGCCGCCCCCGACGTCGAGTCGTTCGTGGACCTCGCCTTCGAGACCGGGTCCGGGGTCTACCGCGTGCGACGCACCCCCGAGTTCCAGCGCGCCAAGAAGCGCGGCACGGGCACCACGACCCAGCAGGCCGGGGTGAAGCTCTGGCGGCTCGCCGGGGCGGACCAGGCCGCGGTGGTGCCGGGGGCCGACGCCGACGACGTACCCGGCGAGCTGCTCTCGACGCGGCTCGACGAGGCCGGGCTGGAGATCCAGCGGGCCGTCGGGCTCGACCGCCGACAGTTCGTCCAGACCATCGTCCTGCCGCAGGGGGAGTTCGCGAACTTCCTCCGGGCGGACCCCGAGCACCGGCGCAGCCTGCTCCAGAAGGTCTTCGGCACCGAGATCTACGACCGCGTGCAGACCGAGCTCGCGGCCCTGAACCGCGAGGCGCAGGGCGCGGTGTCGGCCGCCAAGGGCATCGCGACGGGGGCCGTCGAGAACTTCGTCGGTGCCGCCGGGCTGACGAGCGAGGCCACAGCGACCCTGCGAGAGGCCGCGCGCGACGACGTCCGGCTCGCGGGGCCGCTCGACGCGGCCAAGGAGCCGGCGGGCGACGTCGACGGTGACCGTGACAGCGACGTCGACGGTGGCGAGGTCGGCGCTGTCGCAGAGGTCGCGGCCTTGCCGTCGGTCCGGACCCTCGTCCACCGGCACGTCGCCGCGATGCAGCGGACCGCCGACGAGCTCGGCGCGAGCGAGATCTCGGCCAACAGCGTGCTCGTCGCGGCCCGTGACGCCTTCGAGGCGGCGCGCTCGCTCAGCGCAGCCGTCGTGCGCCGCGACGCGCTGCTCGCCGAGCAGGCGGCGCTCGACGCCGCTGCGGACCAGGTGGCCGCCGACCGTGAGACTCTCGCCGCCGCGCAACGGGCGGCCGTGGTGGAGCCCGTCCTCGCGGGTGCCCGCCACGCCGCGACGGAGCACGCTGCCGCGCTCGAGCGGCTCCTGCTCGCCCGCACCGGGGTGCCCGAGTCGCTGGCGTCGGCCGACGTCACGGCCCTCGACGTCCTGCGGTCGAGCCTCGCGGCCGCGAGCACGCGCCTCGTCCGGCTCCTGCCCGTGGGGGAGTCGCTGCCGCTCCGGGAGCGGGACCTGGTCGACGGCCGCAAGGAGATCGAGCGCGACCGCGAGGAGCGTGCACGGGTCCTCGCGGAGCTCGAGGCGCGCCCGGCCGAACGGGCCGAGCGGGAGGCGCGGCGCGACGAGCTCGCCGACGTCGCCGGACGCCTCGGCGAGCGGCAGGAGAAGGTGCTCGCGGCCGAGTCCGTGCTGCGGGCCGCGCGCCAGGCCGTCGAGACCGGCGCCGCCCTCGACGCCGCCCGAGCCGGTCAGGAGCAGGCGGTCGCCGCCGCACGGGCCGCGTCCGACGCCGAGCACGCACTGCGCACGGCCTGGCTCGGGGGCATCGCGGGCGAGCTCGCGGCAGGGCTGGAGCCCGGGGACGCGTGCCCTGTCTGCGGCGCGCACGAGCACCCCGCGCCCGCCCGGACGGGTGACGAGCACGTGGGCCGGGACGGTGTGGAGGCCGCCGAGGCCGCCCGTCGGGCCGCCGAGGAGTTCGTCGCGGCGGCGTCCGCCGAGGTCGCGACCCTCGCCGAACGCCTCGACGGGTTCCTGCGGGCGGCCGGAGGCGTCGAGGTCGACCAGGCGCGGGCGGCGCTCGCCGCGGCCAAGGAGCTCGTGTCGGCGTCCTCTGCGGCCGCCACCGAACGGTCCGAGGTGTCCGCAGCCCTCTCGGCCTTCGACGCCGAGACCGGCGAGCTGATCACCCTGGCCTCGACGCTCGCCGAGCGGATCGCGGGCGAGAGTGCGCGCCTCGACGCCCTGGCCGCCGGGATCGAGCAGGACCGCCGCGAGATCGCCGACGAGCTCGACGCGACCGGGCCGCTCCTCGCGGGCGCCGGCCTCCCGGATCCCTTGGCCGACGAGGGCGCGCCCGCCAACCCTGTCGCGGTGCTCGCGGCAGCCCTGCGGGACCGCGATCTCGCCGTGAGCGCCCTGCTCGACGCCGAGGCCGCGGTCGCCCGCACGTCGGCCACGGTCGAGGCCCGGGCGGCCGAGGTGGCGGCAGTCGTCGCCGAGGCCGGGTTTGACGACGAGCAGCAAGCCGTGGACGCGCTCCTGCCGGCCGAGAGCCGTCAGGAGCTCGACCGCAGGCTCCGCACGGTCGACGCGGACACCGAGCGCGTCCGGAGAGGGCTCTCCGAGGAGGTCGTCGCGTCCCTGCCCGCGGACGTGGAGGTCGATCTCGACGGCGCGCGTGACGCCGTCGGGCAGGCCGAGGCCGCCGAGCGGATGGCCGCCCTCCAGGCGAACGGTGCGTCCCGGCGCGCGACGGCGGCCGCGACCGCAGCAGCCGAGATCGGGTCGACCGTGTCGGCCTGGGTGCGCGCCCGCGAGGACGCCGCCCCCGTCGCACGCATGGCCGCGCTCGCCGCGGGGTCCGGCAGCGACAACGCCAAGGCGCTGTCCCTCGCGACGTTCGTGCTGGTCAGGCGGTTCGAGGACGTCGTCGCGGCCGCCAACGAGCGGCTCCGCGAGATGTCGGACGGGCGCTACGAGCTCGAACGGTCCGACGAGAAGGAGGACGTCCGCACCCGCCGGACCGGGCTCGCGATGAAGGTCCTCGACCACCGCACCGAGCAGGCGCGCGACCCCCGCACGCTCTCGGGCGGCGAGACCTTCTACGTGTCGCTGTGCCTCGCGCTCGGCATGGCCGACGTCGTGACCGCCGAGGCCGGAGGTGTCGACCTCGGGACGCTGTTCGTCGACGAGGGCTTCGGGACGCTCGACCCCGAGACCCTCGAAGCGGTGCTCGGTGAGCTCGGCAAGCTCCGTGCCGGTGGTCGCGTCGTCGGCGTCGTGTCGCACGTCGACGCGCTCAAGCAGGCCATCGCGGAACGTATCGAGGTGCGGCGGCTCGCGAACGGGTCGAGCACGCTCACCGTGCGGGCGTAGGTCAGTCGGCGAGGTCCCGTGCCCGCAGCAGCACCGCGTCGAGCATCTCGGGCGTCAGCCGACCCGTGAACGTGTTCTGCTGGCTCACGTGGAAGCACCCGAGCAGGGTCAGCGTGCGACCGTCGGGATGCGTGAGACGCACCTCGGCCCCGTGACCGAACCGCGGTCGCGGGCGCGGGACCGACCACCCCTGGTCGTCGAGCGTCGCGAGCAGCGCCTGCCACCCGAACGCGCCGAGCACCACCGCGACCCGCGGCCCGACGAGCTCGAGCTCGCGCCCCAGGTACGGCGCGCACGTCCGACGTTCGAGCGGGGTCGGCTTGTTCGCGGGCGGGGCGCAGCGGACCGGAGCCGTGACGCGGATCCCGGTCAGCACGAGCCCGTCGTCCGCGCTCACCGACGTGGGCTGGTTCGCGAACCCCGTGCGGAACATCGACGCGAACAGGAAGTCTCCCGAACGGTCGCCCGTGAACATGCGTCCCGTGCGGTTCGCGCCGTGCGCGGCAGGCGCCAGCCCGACCACGAGGACCGCGGCCCGCTCGTCGCCGAACCCGGGCACGGGCCGCGCCCAGTACGTCTCGTCACGGAACGAGGCCCGCTTCTCCGCCGCCACCCGTTCGCGCCACGCGACCAGGCGCGGGCAGGCCCTGCACTCGACGAGCACCTCGTCGAGCGCCCCGACGCTCCGGGCGGAACGGGCCTGGAGGGGGTACGTGGCGTCGTCGGGCCCGACGACGGCGCTCACCTCGCGCGGCACGTCACCTCCCGCGAACGTCGCCCCACCGCTGCTGTCACCCCTGCGGGACGATCTGCTGCAACGCCCAGGTGTTGCCGTCCGGGTCTGCGAAGTACGTGAACCGGCCCCACGGCAGGTCCTCGACAGGAGGGGCGTCGACGCCGTGGTCGAGGAGGTGCTGACGGGCCTCGTCGGCGTCCGGTACGACGACCTGCAGACCGCGCTGCGCACCCGACGGCATGTCGGTCATGTTGACGTCGAGCACGATCGAGCAGGCGGAACCCGGTGGGGTGAGCTGCACGAACCGCAGGTCGTCGTTGACGGGGATGTCGTGGTCGGCGTGGAACCCGACCTGGTCGACGTAGAACGCCTTGGCCCGGTCGATGTCCGACACGGGCACGGGGATGAGCTCGAGCTTCCAGTCCATGGTTCTCGCTCCTGCTGATCGGCTGGTGATCTGCACGGCCCGCCGGGGGGCGGGCACGTCTCCACCGTACGAAGAGAAGCGGCCACCCGCTGGCCGGGACTGTCCCGCGTCGCCGCCCCCTGGGTGCCACCTCCTCGGTGCCGAGCATGCGGTTGGCGTCGCGATCCGTGGGAGTTCGGACGCCCACCGCATGCTCGGCGGACGCCCACCGCATGTTCGACCGGCGTCGACCGGGCGCGGGGCGGCAGGCGTGGTCCGAGCAGGCGCGGCTCAGGCGCGGCGGGGTGCCGGGGTTGCGGTCGCCGACGCCTCGGCGGCCTCGACCACGGCCTCGGCCGCCGCGACGACCCCGAGCTCGGACGCGTCGGAGACCAGCACCGGCTCGTCGTCCGTCCCCTCGACCGGAGCTGCCCGCAGCGACCTCGTCAGGCTCAGCAGCAGCAGCCCCGCGACCGAGATGACGCCGAACATGACCGCGGCCATGGTGATCGTGACGTCCCCGCCGATGAGGCCCGTGAGGGGCGCGATGCCTGCGCCGACGCCGAACTGCATGGCCCCGAGCAGGGCCGCGGCGCTGCCGGCCCGGTGCGCGTTGCGCTCGAGGGCGACCGCAGGGACCGACGGCATGACGAACCCGGCGGTGCCGAGCGTCAGGACGATCAGGGCGACGATCACGGGCAGTCCCGCCCCGCTCAGGGTCGCGGCGAGCAACCCCGCGGAGAGGACCATCCCGACCGGCACGATCACGCGCAGGATCTGCTCGGGCGTCACGCGCCCGACGAGCGCGCCGTTGACCTGGCTGCCGATCGTCACCGACACCGCGCCCGCGCCGAAGATGATCGCGTACTGCTGGGCGCTCAGGCCGAACTGCTCCTGGAACACGAACGTCGACGCCGAGATGTAGGTGAACATGGCGGCCATGTAGAACCCGCCGAGCAGCGCGAGGCCGAAGAACGACCAGTCGCGCACGAGCGACCCGTACGAGCGCAGCGCCGCCGACGTGCCACCCGTCCGCCGCATCGCCGGGGGCAGCGACTCCTTGAGGCGCAGCGCGGCGAGGACGAGCAGCAGCACGCCGAAGACCGCGAGGGCCACGAACATCAGGCGCCACGAGCCCATCCGCAGGAACTGGGCGCCGATCGTCGGGGCCAGGATCGGCGCGACGCCCACGACCAGCATGAGGCGCGCGATGACCTTGCCGACCAGGAAACCCTCGAAGTTGTCGCGCACGATCGCCATCGACAGGACCATGCCGGCCGCGGCCGTGAGGCCCTGGACGAACCGCAGCACGGTCAGCATCTCGATCGACTGGACGAACACGATCCCGACCGAGGCCAGCACGTAGATCGAGAGCGCGGACAGCAGCGGCAGGCGCCGCCCGACCGCGTCGGAGAGCGAGCCGATGAGGAGCTGGCCCAGCGCGAGGCCCGCGAGGGTCGCGGTGAGCGTGAGCTGGATGCGGGACTCGGTCGTGCCGAGCTCCGTGACGATCTGCGGGAAGGCCGAGAGGTACAGGTCGATCGTGAGCGGGCCGATCGCCGTGAGGGCCGACAGGAGCAGCACGAAGCCGACGGTGATCCGGGTGGCGCGCGTGGGCGCGGACGCTGACGACGCTGGTGGTGGGGTGGCCATGACTGCGCCAACCCCGACCACCAGACCGTTGTTCCCGGACGCCGTACGGCATCCGAGGGGTGAGACGGGTCAGCCCTGGGCGCGCTCGTCGCGCCAGGCGACCCACTGCTTCACGAGCGACAGGTCGTAGTCGGGTCCGCTGACACCGACGGTCAGGAGGGTCGCGCCGAGGCCCACGAGCTCCTCGCCCACCTCGGCAGGGGGTCGGTTGACCGCGACCGACCGCTCGACGAGCGAGGCCGTGTCCCTCCCGACGGCGACGCCGTGCTCGTCGAGGATCGCGCTCTTGCGGGCGAGCGTCGCGGCGTCGCCGAACGAGTGCCAGGCCGTCGCGTGCTCGGCCACGATGCGCAGCGTCTTGCGCTCGCCACCTCCCCCGACGAGGATCGGGATCTCGCGGGTAGGAGCCGGGTTGGACGCGGCCCACCGGGCCTTGATGCGGGGGAGGGCGTCCGCGAGGTCGGCGATGCGTGAGCCCGCGGTGCCGAACTCGTAGCCGAACTGGTCGTAGTCCTTCTCGAACCAGCCCGCGCCGATCCCGAGGATCAGGCGGCCACCGGAGATGTGGTCGACCGTGCGGGCCATGTCGGCGAGGAGCTCGGGGTTGCGGTAGCTGTTGCACGTGACGAGCGCCCCGATCTCGACGCGGCTCGTCTGCTCGGCCCACGCGCCGAGCATGGTCCAGCACTCGAAGTGCTTGCCGTCGGGGTCGCCCGTGAGCGGGAAGAAGTGGTCCCAGTTGAAGATCACGTCGACCCCGGCGTCCTCGGCGCGGGCGACCGCGTCGCGGATCTGGGGGTAGTCGGCATGCTGTGGCTGGAGCTGGACACCGATGCGTACGGGACGAGTCATGGGCCTCAGCCTAGACAGGCATGGTGCCGAGACGGCGAGGTCTTTCCTCGCATCGTGGCCAACTCCGCAGGTCACAGATGTGCAACGGCCGGGCGATGTCCAGATTCGGCACCTACTGTGGGCGGATGAAGCGATGGTGGTGGGTGGTCGGCGGGCTCGTCGTCCTGGTGCTCGTGCTCGTGGTGGTCGACCGTGTCACGGTGCGCATCGCCGAGGGGACCGCGGTGCGGTCCATGGAGCAGGGTGACGTCGAGCTCACCGATGCGAACCTCGACATCCTGGGCTTCCCGTTCCTGACCCAGGTCGCCGGCGGCGAGCTGGACCACGTGACGGGGTCGGCGGCCACGGCCACGTTCGGCGGGTACACCGTGACCGACCTGGACCTCGACGCGCGCGGTGTCTCGACGAGCGACCCCTACGTCGTGCGGTCGGGGACCGCGACGGGGCTCCTCGAACCGTCGTCGCTCGACGCGGTCGTGACCAAGGCCGCGGGGAACCCGGTCACGTTCAGCACCGAGGGGGACCTGCTCGTCGCGAGCATGGACGTCCTGGGGGTGCCGCTGTCGGCGCGGCTCACGCCGCGCGTCGACGGCAACACGATCGCGGTCGACGTCTCCGCGCTGACCCTGGGCCCCGCGACCATCACGATCTCGGACCTCCCGGCACCGATCGCGAAGCTCGTGACGAACCTGACGGTCCCGCTCGACCTTCCGCAGGGCGTCAGCCTCACGTCGGTCGGGGTGAGCGACGGGGCGATCCGGGTCGAGCTGTCCGGGAAGGACGTCGCGCTCGCGGACCTCGCGGTGTCGTGAGGTGAGCGGCTCGGGGGCGCTCGGGTCGCCTGACGCGGAGGCGGTCGTCGCGACGCGCCTCGTCGCGCACTCCCTGCGGGGCGACGGGCTCGCGAGCGTGCGCGCCGTCGTCGGGCACCTGGGGGCCGTCCAGTCGCAGGAGTTCCACCCGTCCCTGTGGGGGCTCGCGCAGCGCACCGTGGGGACGCCCTCGGCGGTTTCCGTGCGCGACGACTTCTCCGCGGGAGCGTTCCTGCGCACGCACGTCCTGCGCCCCACGTGGCACCACGTCCTGCCCGACGACGCCCGCTGGCTCCTGCGGCTCACCGCGCCCCGGGTGCATCGCCTCAACCGGCCGTACTACCCGGACCTGGGCGGCCCGGCGCACGACGCGGCCGCGACCGACCTGCTCGCCGAGGCCGTCGCGGAGGGGAACCGCACGCGGGCCGAGCTCGCGGCGCTCCTCGCGGACCGTGGCCTGCCGTCGAGCGGGCTCGCGTTCACGTACATCGTGATGCGGGCCGAGCTCGACGGGGTCCTCGTCAGCGGCGCGCTTCGCGGCAAGCAGCAGACGTACGCGGCGTTCGACGAGCGCGTGCCCGCGGGCTACGGGCCTCTCGGCGCGACGTACGACGACGACGCCGCGCTCGTCGAGCTGCTGCGGCGGTACCTGCGCAGCCGGGGGCTCGCGACCGTCAAGGACTTCGCGGGCTGGTCGGGCCTCACGCTGACGCGGGCGCGCGAGGGGCTGGCGCTGCTGGGTGCGGCCGTCGAGCAGGTCGCAGGCGTGGGCGATGCCGAGGGCCTGTCGTTCTGGCGGCTCGTCGACGGCCAGCCACCCGCCGAGCAGGGCGGCACCGAGCGCGCTGTACAGGTGGACCTGCTCCAGGGGTACGACGAGTACTTCGTGTCGTACAAGGACAGCCGCGACCTGGCCCGCGACCCGCTCTCGGCCGAGGCCCCGGCCGTGCTCCCGCTGCGCCTTCCCGGCACGGAGGTGTCGCCGTTCCTGCACGTGATCGCCGTGGACGGCCGCGTGGTCGGGCGGTGGCGGCACGTCCTGACCGCGAAGACCCTGCGCCTCGACACCCAGCTCTTCCGGCCGCTGACCCGGGCCGAGCAGCAGGGCTTCGACGCCCAGGCGGAGCGGCTCGCAGCCCACTGGGGCGTGGCGTACGAGGCGTCCTGACACGGCGCCGGACCCGGCGCCGGACCCGAGGTGGGCCAGGCGGCTCGACCGAGCCACCCGACCCACCCACCCACCTCGGGTGCGACCCCTACGCGTACGCGCCCGCCTGGAGGCCGAACAGCTCCGCGTACAGGTCGCCGCGCGCCATGAGGGCCGCGTGGTCGCCGTGCTCCCTGACCTTCCCGGCGTCGAGCACCACGATCTGGTCCGCGTCCCGCACGGTCGAGAACCGGTGCGACACGAAGCACGTGATCGCACCCCCGGCCCGTCCGGCCTCGTCGGCCGTCGCGACGAACCGCTCGAACAGCGCGTGCTCGGCCGCGGCGTCGAGCGCAGCGGCGGGCTCGTCGAGGACGAGCAGCAGCGGCTCACGGCGCAGGAGCGTGCGCCCGAGACCGAGCGTCTGCCACTGCCCGCCCGAGAGCCCGACACCGTTCCCGTACCCGTGCCCCAGGAGCTGGTCGAGCCCGGCCGCCTGCTTCTCGACGATGCCGCGACCGCGCGCCCGGTCGAGCGCGGCCCACAGGTCCTCGTCGACGTCGAGCGACGCGAGCCGCCCCACGCCCACGTTCTCGCGGATCGTGAGCTCGAACCGCGCGAAGTCCTGGAACAGGGTCGCGGTGCGCGCCTGCCACTCGGCGTCGTCGAGGTCGCGCAGGTCGACGCCGTCGACGAGGATCCGCCCCGACGTCGGCCGGTACAGCCCGCACAGCAGCTTGACGAGAGTGCTCTTGCCCGCGCCGTTGTCGCCCACGACCGCGAGGGTCGACCCCGCGGGCACGTCGAGGCTCACGCCGTCGAGGATCACGCGGTCCGTGTCGGGGTAGGTGAAGGTCACGTCCTCGAAACGCACGCCGCGCGTGAGCCGCGCGGGCACGCCGCCCGAGCCCACGGGCTCACCCGCGGGCGCGGTGACGGTGCCCGACGACGCGGTCGCCACGTCCTCGCCGACCGGGGTGCCGGACGCACCCGGGTGCGCGGCGCCGTCGGGCACCGGTTGGCCGGGTGCCGCGGGAGAGGCGGGACGCGCGACCGACGCGCGCAGCTCCTCGACGTGCGACACCGTGCGCCCGACCCCCTGCAGGGTGCCGAGCAGCGCGAGCGCGCCCGAGACCTGGACGCTCACCTGGACCGCGAGCGTGATGACCAGGACGACCTGGCCCACGTTCGCCGATCCCGTGACGGCCTGGCGCACGACCAGGAACACCGCGACGCCGTACGCGCACGCGAACCACGCCTGCCCGGCCGCGCGCAGCAGGGCGCTGCGGCGGTGCGCCGACCACACACGGGCCGTCGTCGCCGACCACGCCGCACGCTGGCGCGCGACGACCGGGGCCTGTGCGCCGAACAGGCGCACCTCCTTGGCCGAGCTGCCCGTGGTCGCGAGCGAGACGAGGTGCGTCGAGAGCTGGACCTCGTGCGCGGACGCGTCGCGTGCGGAGTCGAGCACCTTCTGCGCCCGGTTGTTGAGGAGCACGGGCGGCAGCGCGGCGAGCGGCAGCAGCAGCAACCACGGCTCGACCAACGCCAGGATGACGGTCGTGATCGTGACCTGGAGCAGCAGCCCGCTGAGCTGGAGCGTCGCCTCGAGCGCGGACCGCACGCGCTGCAGCCCCTCGGTGACGAGGGTCAGGAGCTCGGCGAACCGCGGCCGGTCGAACTGGTCGATCTGCGGGTTGTCGTGCGCGAGCCTCGCGACCTCGTCGGTCAGCTCGAGCTGCTGCAGGTCCGCGAGCTCGAAGTAGTACAGGTGTGCGAAGTGGCCCATCATGAGCTCGAAGATCAGCAGGACCGCGACGCACACGCCCAGGCTGATCGCGAGGCCCGTCTGCTGGTCGAGGGCGGCGTTCGTCAGGGCGCCGAGCGCGACGCCGACGAGCGGCCCGGCGAGGTAGCCGATCGTCATGAGGATCGCCGCCGTGAGCAGGCGGCGCCTGTCCGTGCGGTAGCCCAGGACGAGGAAGAAGCGTGCGGCTCTGAGCATGGTCCTCACGATGCGGTCTCCGCCTCTGCGATGGGGCTGGTGGGGTCGTCGGCCTCGGCCGACGCGGTCGCGCCCACGGACGCGGTGTCGCGGAAGCGTTGTGCCTGGAGCTCGAACAGGTCGGCGTAGCGGCCGCCGAGCGCGACGAGCTCGACGTGGTCGCCGCACTCGACGACGCGGCCGTGCTCGATCACGGCGATCCGGTCCGCGTGGCGGACGGTCGAGAAGCGGTGCGAGATGACGACGCTCGTGATGTTCTCCGTGGTCGCGAGGAAGCGGTCGAAGAACTCCGCCTCGGCACGCACGTCGAGCTGCGCCGTCGGCTCGTCGAGGACCAGGACGGACGAGCCGCCCTGGATCGCGAGGAGCGCCCGGGCGAGCGCGACCCGCTGCCACTGCCCGCCCGACAGGTCGCGCCCGCCGGGGTAGCGGCGCGAGAGCGTGGTGTCGAGCCCCTCGGGCAGTCCGCTCAGGGCGTCGAGCGCCCCGGCCCTGCTGGCCGCGGCCGTGATGGCGTCACGGTCGTCGAGCAGCGCGGGCGCACCCAGGCCGATGTTCTCCGCGGCCGTGAGCTCGTAGCGCACGTAGTCCTGGAAGATCAGCGCGAGCTGCCGCTGCCAGTCCTGCGTGTCGAGGTCGCGCAGGTCGACGCCGTCGACCAGGATCCGGCCCTCGACCGGCTCGTAGAGCCCGGCGAGGAGCTTGACGAGCGTCGTCTTGCCCGCGCCGTTGAGCCCCACGATCGCCGTGGACCGCCCGGCGCCGAGCTCGAGGTCGAGGCCGTCGAGCACCCACGGGGTGTCGTCGGTGTAGCGGAAGCGCACGCCCTCGAAGCGGATGCCCCGCTCGGGGCGCCGCGCCGCGACGCGAGCCGTCGGACGCGCCGGACGGGCCGAGGCGATCTGCTGCTCGAACGTCCGCAGCGCGTGGAACGAGTGCAGGCCGAACTGGGTCTGCACGTCGGCCTCGGGGAAGTACACCCCGAACCGCATGGGGATCAGCACGGCCTGCAGCGCGACGCCGAGCTGGAACAGGTTCAGCCTGCCGGACGCGGCGGCGTCGGCCAGGAGCGCGAGGACGACCGCGCCACCCACGAGGCCCACGCACGAGAGCCCGATGATGGGCCAGAACTGGAGCTTGCGGCTCCCCGCCCAGGCGGGCTCGTACGCGGCCATGGTGTCGGCGCGCAGGCGAGCCCGCACCCAGGGGAGCAGACCCAGCAGACGGATCTCCTTGGCCGCCCGCGCCCCCGTGGCGAGGTCCCGCAGGTAGAAGACCTTGCGACGAGAGCCCGACAGCGCGTCCCACATGTCGGCGAACTTCCCGAGGGTCCCGCGCACCCCGAACCGCATCGAGAGCCCGGTCGCCAGGATCACGACCCCCGCGAGGGGGGAGACGACGACGCCCACCAGCACGATCGCGCCGAGCAGCTGGACGTAGCGCGACAGGAGCGACAGCAGCGCGGCGGCCGCGTCCCCCGGTGGGCGCGCCTCGCGGGCGAAGGCCGCGCGGGCGTCGGCCAGCAGGTCCAGGGCCTCGGGGCTCTCGAGCGCGTTCAGCGGCGCGTCGTGCAGCGCGGCGCTCATGAGCCGGTCGATGCAGTGCTCGTCGACGCGGCGCGCGATGACCTCGGTGACGCCCGCCTGGAAGGGCGCGAGGACCTGCTGGACCACGAACACGCCGACCGCGAGGGCGAGCGTCGTCCAGAGCTCGGACCAGCCGGGGGTGCCAGGCGGGTGGCCCGTCCCGGCCGTGCTCTCGGCGACGAGCGGCACGAGGTACAGGACGTAGCCGATGAGGACGATGAACGCGAGCGGCAGCAGCCCCAGGAGCACGTTGAGCAGCGCGGCCGCGGCGACGAGCGGCTTGCCGGCCTGGGGCAGGAGCTGCGCGAGGTCGGTCCAGCGCGAGGCGCGGGCGGCGAGCGTGGCCTTGAGCGAGCTCGTGCGGGGCAGGCGCGCCGCGCCGTCGGGGGCGTGCGCGGGTGGGTCGTCGGTCATCGGTACCTCCGGTGGGTGGGACGGGTCGGTCTGCGGGTGCGCCTGCCTGCGAGGCCGCGCGGCCCGACGGCGTCGCTCGCGTCCGGGGACGGGTACGCCGACGGGTGGGTCGGGTGCTGGTGGGGGTGTGCTGCCGCGGCCGGGCGGGTCGCGCGGCTGCGCGGGTCCCAGGGACTCCGCACGGCGGTGGGCGTGCGGAGGCTGCGGGGGCGGACGGTGCGGGCCCGGGACGGCGCTGGTCGGCTCCGAGGAGCCTGCCGAGCGAACGTCCCGCGCCGCGTCATCCGGTGGTGACCTGGCGGGGTGTGCAGGGGGAGGGGCGCCAGCGCGGGCACGTGGGTGTGCGTGTCATGGGCGGCTCCCCTCCGGTCGCGTGCGGCTGCCGTCGGTGGCGGCCGTCTGTCGGTGCGCGCCGACAGTAGCGCAGGTGGTTGGTGAGGGTCGCTTCCTTTTCGCAGGGTGGTCGGCGAGCGGGCGAGCAAGGTGCCGAACCGAAACCCGTCCGTGACGCGAGCGAGACGTATCACCCCTAGAGTGACGCGCCACGACGTACCCACCGATCGGAGCTCTCATGCGCAAGATGCCACTCCTCGTCGCGGTCACGGCCGCGGCGACCCTGGCCCTCACGGCCTGCACGGACGCCTCGCAGCCTGCCGACTCCTCGTCCGCCGGGGCCTCGGGGGAGACGGCCACGGTGGCCCCCTTCGACCTCACGTCGGTGCAGAAGGACGACGCCGCGGCGGCGCTGCTGCCGGCCGAGATCGCGAGCGCGGGCAAGCTCGTGGTCGCGTCGAACACCGAGTACGCGCCCGCGGAGTTCATCGCGGCGGACGGGTCGACGCCCGTCGGGTACGACATCGACATCATCTCGGCCGTCGGCGCGGTCCTGGGGCTCGAGGTCGTCGTCGAGTCGGCGGACTTCCCGGGCATCATCCCGGCGCTGGGCACCAAGTACGACGTCGGGATCTCGTCGTTCACGATCACGGCCGAGCGCATGGCCGAGGCCAACATGATCAGCTACTTCAACGCGGGCGAGGCGTTCTCGGTGCAGAAGGGCAACCCGAAGAAGGTCGACCCGTCGAACATCTGCGGGCTGACGGTCGCGGTCCAGACGGGCACGGTCGAGGACGAGGGGGCCGACGAGATCAGCACGACCTGCGAGGAGGACGGTGAGCAGCCGCTCCAGATCCTGCGCTACGACAACCAGGCCGACGCGACGGTCAACCTCGTCGGCGGCAAGGCCGACATCATGTACGCGGACTCGCCGATCGTGTCGTACGCGGTCGAGCAGACCAAGGGAGAGATCGAGCAGATCGGGGAGGTCTTCGACTCGGCGCCCCAGGGCATCGTGACCGCGAAGGCGGACACCGCGCTCGCGGCCGCGATCCAGGCGGCGCTCACGGTCCTCATGGAGGACGGCACGTTCAGCGACATCCTGGCCTCGTGGGGCAACGAGGACGGGGCTCTCGACGAGGCCGTGGTCAACCCGCCGGTCTCCTGACGCTGCCGGTGGTGCCGGGCCCGACCTCGGGTCCGGCACCACGAGGCGCCCCCCGTTTTGCCAGTCCGGGCGCCCGCGCGGGAAACTGGGAGGGCAACGGTGCGGCGCCGCTCCGTGCTGCCCGCGTTGCGCGGCGTGTGACCCACCCCCCTGAGGTCGGCGCCGGAGATCACCACCACGAAACGAGAGACCCCCCATGCGCAGGCTGCCCGTCCTCACCGCCCTCACCGCCATCGCCGCGACGCTCGCGCTCACGGCGTGCACCGACGCCTCCTCGGGCTCTGGTTCCTCGCCCACCGAGGGCGGCTCGTCCGCCGAGGCGTTCGACCCGTCGACCATCGCCAAGGACGACGCGATCGCGGCGATGCTCCCGGCCGACGTCGCCGAGGCCGGCACCCTGACGGTCGGCACCAACGCGACGTACGCCCCGGCCGAGTTCATCGGCGACGACGGCAAGACCATCGTCGGGTACGACGTCGACCTCGCCAAGGCGATCGGCGCCGTGCTGGGCCTCGACGTCGAGGTCACCAACGCCGACTTCTCCTCGATCATCCCGGCGATCGGCTCCAAGTACGACATCGGGGTCTCGGGCTTCACGATCACCCCGGAGCGCACCGCCGAGGTCAACATGGTCAGCTACTTCCGTGCGGGCGAGGCGTTCGCCGTGGCCAAGGGCAACCCGAAGGACGTCGACCCGTCCGACGTGTGCGGCCTGAGCATCGCGGTCCAGACGGGCACGGTCGAGGACGACGCGCTCGACGGGCTGATGGCGGACTGCGAGGCCGCGGGCAAGGCGGACATCACGCCGCTGCGCTACGCGAGCCAGGCCGACGTCACGACGAACCTGGTCGGTGGCAAGGCAGACGTCATGTACGCGGACTCGCAGGTCGTCGCGTACGCCGTGACGCAGACCGGAGGCCAGATCGAGCAGCTCGGCGACATCTTCGCCGACTCGCTGCACGGCATCGCGATCGCCAAGGACGACACCGCGCTCGCGCAGGCCGTCCAGGCCGCGGTGCAGAAGCTCATGGACGACAGCGACTACACGACCATCCTCGACACCTGGGGCAACACCTCCGGTGCGGTGACCACGGCCGAGCTCAACCCCGTGGTCTCCTGAGCCGATCCCCTGACAGAACAGAGGTAGCCATGGCCCAGCCGCCCAGCACCCCGACGCCCGACGGTCCCCCGAGCGGTGGTTCCGCGAGCCGCGGCACGGCGACCGCGCCTGTCGACCGGATACCGGACCGCATCCGTGCGGTCCCGGTGCCCCGGCCGGGGCGCTGGGCGGCGGCCGTGGTCCTCCTGGTCCTCGCGGCCATGGCCGTGCACGGCCTGGTCACGAACGAGAAGTTCCGGTGGGACGTCGTCTGGCTCTACCTGCGTGACGTGCAGATCATGCGCGGCGTCGGGTGGACGCTGATCCTGACGTTCTCCTCGATGGCCATCGCGGTCGTCCTCGCGGTGATCCTCGCGGTCATGCGGCGTTCGGACAACCCGGTCATGCGCGCGACGAGCTGGTTCTACATCTGGTTCTTCCGCGGCACCCCGATCTACACGCAGCTCGTGTTCTGGGGCCTCATCTCGGTGCTCTACCCCAAGCTGAGCCTGGGGGTCCCGTTCGGGCCCGAGTGGTTCGTCTTCGACACCGCGGACCTCTTCACCGCGGCCCGCGCCGCGATCCTGGGCCTGGCGCTCAACGAGGCCGCGTACCTCGCGGAGATCGTGCGCGCCGGTCTCGGGTCGGTGGACCCGGGGCAGGCCGAGGCCGCGAAGGCCCTGGGCATGAAGGACGGCAAGATCCTGCGGCGCATCATCCTGCCGCAGGCCATGCGCGTGATCGTCCCGCCGACGGGCAACGAGACGATCTCGATGCTCAAGACCACGTCGCTGGTCCTCGCGGTGCCGTTCAGCCTGGACCTGACGTTCGCGTCCAACGCGATCGCGAACCGCATCTTCCTCCCGATCCCGCTGCTCATGGTCGCGGCGATCTGGTACCTGCTGATCACGAGCATCCTCATGGTCGGCCAGCACTTCATCGAGCAGTACTACGGGCGCGGGTTCGGCACGTCGACGGGCACGAGCCGTCGTCGCAAGCCGGGCAGGGGCCCGAAGAAGCCGAGCAAGCAGGAGGCGATAGCGGCGTCGGGCACGACCGCGAACGCCGACCCCTTCCTGGAGGTGACCCCGTGACCGCGGACGCACTCAGCCCCGCCCCCGGCCCGGCTGCGGGCTCCGCCTCCGGCCCGACGGCGTCGCCCGCCGACGCGTCCGTCGCGCCCATGGTGGAGATCGTCGGGGTGCACAAGGCCTTCGGCGACGTCCACGTCCTCAAGGGCGTGGACCTCGAGGTGCCGCGCGGCTCGGTGTGCGTCGTCCTGGGCCCGTCGGGCTCGGGCAAGTCCACGCTGCTGCGCTGCATCAACGAGCTCGAGGACCTCACGGCGGGACGCATCTACGTCGACGGCGACCTGATCGGCTACCGCGAGGTCGAGAACAACGGCAAGAAGCGGCTGCACCGTCTGCACCCCAAGGTCATCGCCGAGCAGCGCTCGCGCATCGGCATGGTGTTCCAGCGCTTCAACCTGTTCCCGCACATGACGGCGCTCCAGAACGTCATGGAGGCGCCGGTCCAGGTCCGCGGGCTGTCGCGGGCGCAGGCCCGCGCGCGGGCCGTGGAGCTGCTCGAACGGGTCGGCCTCGCGGACCGCATGGACCACTACCCGGCCCAGCTCTCGGGCGGCCAGCAGCAGCGCGTCGCGATCGCGCGGGCGCTCGCGATGGACCCCGAGCTCATGCTGTTCGACGAGCCGACGTCGGCGCTCGACCCCGAGCTCGTGGGCGAGGTGCTCGCGGTCATGCGCGACCTCGCCGAGAGCGGCATGACGATGATCGTCGTGACCCACGAGATCGGCTTCGCGCGCGAGGTCGGCGACCACGTGGTGTTCATGGACGACGGCGTGATCGTCGAGCAGGGCGACCCCCGCGAGGTGCTCACGAACCCGCGCGAGGAGCGCACCCGGGAGTTCCTGGCGCACGTGCTGTAGAGGTCTGCCCAGCACGACTCGCGGCCCCTGGATCGAGAGATCCGGGGGCCGTCGTCGTCCCGGCGCGCGCCCGCCCCGGGCGGCTGCCCCCCTCGGCGTCAGCGCTCGCAGGCGACCCCGTTGCCGTCCCAGTCGAGCGCCGGGTTGAAGCCGTCGTCGCCCTGCTTGAGCGGGGCCTTGCCGTCACGCTTCACGGCGTCGCACGTCAGGTAGATGCCGTTGACCTTCCCGCTCTGCCAGCCGCCGTCGTCGTTCCCCGCGTCGGCCTCCTTCTCCGCGATCGTGGCCTCGCGCTCGTCGAGCGCGATCTTGCGCGCCTCGAGCTCGGTCTCGAGGGCCGAGACCGCAGCCTCCCGGGCGGCGACCGCCTCGGTCGAGGCCGTGATGCCCGCGAGCTGGGTGTCCAGGTCGGCGCGCTCGGTGTCGAGCTTGGCCCGTTCGGCCGCCATCTGCTCGGTCGTCTGCGCTGCGGCGGCGGTGGCGTCGCCGGCCTCCGACTGTGCCTTGAGCGTCACGCCCAGCCCGAGGATGAGCCCGACGGCGACCCCTCCGACACCGACGCCCAGAGGCAGGAGCCAGCGCATGTACGAGCGCTCCTCCCGGGGCTCGTCGTCGCCCGAGAAGATCGCGAGCGGCCCGTGCGCGGACGCGGTCGGCTCGGCCGGGGCGGCGGGGAGGGGGGCGGCAGGACCCGCGGCGTGCCCGGCGTGACCAGCCGCCCCGGCACCGCCGACGACCGGCAGGATCATGGTCGAGGACGGCGACTCGGTCGGGGCTCCGCTCGCGCCGCCGACGTCGCGCAGCGAGCGACGCGTCGGCCCGGACGGCGGGCCCGACGGTGAGGGCGCGGAGGGGGACGCAGCCCCGTGCCCCGGCGTCACGGGGACGATCGCGGTCGGGAAGTGGAGCGGGATCCCGCCGCCCGGGGTCTGTCGCGACCACGCCTCGGCACCGGCCGTGGGCGGGGCGGGCGGGGGCGTCGGTGCGGCCTCGACCCAGAAGACCCAGCCTGCGGGAGCGGCCGGCCAGGCGGGATCCGGGTGCCAGTCCGACGAAGGGGAGAAACCGGGAGGTACCAACCAGCCGGGCGGCGGGTTGAAATGTACGGCCATGGGAGCTCTCCTTCGACGGTTCCTGCGCGCTCACTATGCTGCAGGACGGCCCGTCGATGCCAATTCCCGGGTGTCCTGGGTGCGTCCCGGGGCCCGGCACGGTCGGCGGCCGGCCGGGAGGCGCCTCGTGGTCGTCGGCGGAGACCAGGATGTGGGCGGCGCCCGGTAGAAAGGAACCGGGCCGGGGCGCCGCCGCGTCCTCGATCGACAGCCCGTCGTGACCGGCCCAGTGACCGCGAGGAGTCGCCGTGTTCCTGATGGACCAGCAGGACCCGACCGTCGAGCCCCTGCTCGTCTTCTCGGCCAGCGACCTCGTCGCGGCGAGCGAGTGCGAGTACCGCCTGCTGCGCACCCTCGACGAGAAGGTGGGGCGCGCCGCGCACCCCGCTGTCGAGGTCGACGACATGCTCGAGCGCACCGCGACGCTCGGCGACGTGCACGAGCAGCAGGTGCTCGCGGGCTTCGTCGACCTCGTGGGGGCCGACGCGATCCGCGAGGTGCCGGTGCCGCGCACCATGCGGCGCGGGGACCTGGAGGCCGCGCACGCCGCGACGCTCGACGCCCTGAGCGACGGCGTCGACGTCGTCTACCAGGGCTCCTTCTTCGACGGACGCTTCCACGGGCGCGCGGACTTCCTGATCCGCACCGACAGCCGGGCGGCGCACGCGTGGCCCCACGCAACCGGCCCGACGACGTCGGGCGGCCTGGGCGCTCCGGGAAGCGCCGGCCCGGTGTACGCCGTGTACGACGCCAAGCTCGCGCGCCGCGCGAAGGTCCCCGCGCTGCTCCAGCTCGCGGCCTACGCCGACCAGCTCCTCGCGGCCGGGGTCGAGACCTCCCCGGCCCTGCACCTGATCCTCGGGACGCGCGCCGTGACCGACCACCGGCTCGCGGACGTCCTGCCCGTCTTCCGCGAGCGGCGCACCGAGCTGCTGCGCCTCCTGGACACGCACCGGGCGAGCGCCGAGCCCGTGGCCTGGGACGCGCCCGGACTGCGTCAGTGCGGCACGTGCGCGTACTGCGCGCAGCAGGTCACCGAGCACGACGACGTGCTGCGCGTCGCGGGCCTGCGCAGCACCCAGCGCGTCCGGCTCCGCGCCGCCGGCATCACGACCATGACCCAGCTCGCGGCCGCGACCGAGCCGCCCCAGGGCCTGGCGGCGCGCACGTTCGAGACCCTGCGCGTCCAGGCGCGGCTCCAGGCCGGCCTGGTCGACGTGCCGGTCGACGGGGGAGGGGTGCCAGACGTCGGGCCGGGCCCCAGCGGGTCGGTCACGTGGAGCACGCCCGCCGCCGGGGGCAGCGGGGACGGAGCCGGCCTCGAGGGCGCCGTCGAGCCCGAGCAGCACACGCTGTCCTACGTCGTCGTCGATCCCGCCCCGCTGCGCGACCTGCCGCGCCCCGACCCGGGCGACGTGTTCTTCGACTTCGAGGGCGACCCGCTGTGGTCCGCGCCCGACGCCTCGCCCGAGGGCATCGTCTGGAACATCGACTACCTGTTCGGGCTCGTCGAGCGACCGACCAGCCCCGGCGAGAAGCCGCCCTTCACCGCGTTCTGGGCCCACGACCTCGACCAGGAGAAGCAGGCGCTCGTCGACTTCGTCGACTACCTCGCCAAGCGCCGCGCCCAGTACCCGGGGCTGCACGTCTACCACTACGCGTCGTACGAGAAGACGCACCTGCTCTCGATCGCGGCCCGGCACGGCGTGTACGAGCAGGAGGTCGACGACCTCCTGCGCGAGGGCGTCCTCGTGGACCTCTACTCGACCGTGCGCCACTCGCTCAAGGTGTCGGCGCCGTCGTACTCGATCAAGAAGCTCGAACCCCTCTACATGGGCGACCAGCTCCGGGGCGGCGACGTCACGGACGCCGCGGCGTCGGTCGTGGCGTACGCGACGTACTGCGCGGCGCGCGACGCGGGCCGCACCGAGGAGGCCGAGCGCCTGCTGCACGGCATCGCCGACTACAACGAGTACGACTGCCTCTCGACCCTGCGCCTGCACGAGTTCCTCCTGGGGCTCGCGGGGCGCGCCGCTCCCGCGACCTCCGCCCCGGGCCCGCTCGCCGCCCCTGCCGGCGACGGCTGGGAGGACGACCTGCCACCCGCGCTCGAGCTGACCGACGCGGAGGTCGCGCGCCGCGCCAAGCGCGCCGAGGCCGAGCAGGTCGAGCTCGACGTCCGCGCGCTCGCGGGCGGCGTGGACGGTCGCGCGGGGGACGGACGGACCGACGACGAGGAGGCCGTCGCGCTCCTGGGCGCGGGCGTCGGGTACTACTGGCGCGAGGCCAAGCCGTTCTGGCAGGAGTTCTTCGCGCGCCTCAAGGACCCGGTCGACCAGTGGCAGACGCCGCGCGCGTACTTCCTCGTGGAACGGGCCGAGGTGATCGAGGACTGGGCGAAGGCCACACCGCGCAGCAACCCGTCGCGTCGCCTGCGCCTGTTCGGCGAGCTGCCGGACGGTTCGGAGCTCAAGGCCGGGTACGACGGCGCCACCGCGCTCTTCGAGGGACCGGCACCCGAGGGGATCGAGCCCGCGCACGGCGCGGTGCGGTGGTCGACGGGGAGCGTGCGCGTCTACGGCGTCGAGCGCGGACGGCTGGGGAACGGGCGTGAGGTCGACGTCCTCGACGTGCGCCTGCCCGTGCCCAAGGGGGTCGCTCCGCACGACGCGCTGCCCATGGCGCTCGCGGTCGGGCAGGTGCTGCCGACGCCCCAGCAGGAGGCGTCGATCCGGGCGCTGGCCACGACCGTGCAGGCGCAGAATCCCTACGGGCCGCAGGCGCCCCTGGTGCTCCCGGACCACCCGGCGCTCGACCTGCTCCGCCGTCGCCCGCCGCGCACGGTGTCCGGCGACCCGCTGCCCGTCCTGGGCGACGGCCCCGAGCGGTACGTCGACGCCGTGACCGACGCGGTCAGGGACCTCGACGGCTCCTACCTGGGTGTCCAGGGCCCGCCCGGCACGGGCAAGACCCACCTCGCGTCCAAGGTCGTCGGCCGCCTCGTCGCCGAGGGGTGGCGCGTGGGCGTCGTGGCGCAGTCGCACGACGTCGTCGAGAACGTCCTCGCGGGCGTGATCACCAAGGGCGGCGTGCCCGCGGACCGCGTGGGCAAGAAGGCCTCGGGTCCCAAGGGGCGCGACGTGTCGGCCGTCGGCCGTGAGGTGGGCGCAGGCCTGCCCGACGACGTCGCGGCGGCCGCCCTGCCCGAAGGGTCGCGGCTCGTGCCCTGGCGCCTCGTCGACTCCCCGCAGACCGCGGCCTTCGTCGCCGAGGGTCCCTGCGTCGTCGGCGGGACGGCCTGGGACTTCGCGCACGCCGAACGCTTCGGCGACGGCGAGCTCGACCTGCTCGTGATCGACGAGGCCGGGCAGTTCTCGCTCGCCAACACGATCGCGGTCTCCCGGGCCGCGCAGAGGCTCCTGCTGCTCGGCGACCCGCAGCAGCTCCCGCAGGTCTCGCAGGGTCAGCACCCCGAGCCCGTCGACCAGTCGGCGCTCGGGTGGCTGACCCGTGCCGGCGGCGGGCACGACGTGCTGCCGCCCGAGTTCGGCTACTTCCTTGCCCGCTCGTGGCGCATGCACCCCGCGCTGTGCGACGCCGTCTCGGAGCTCGCGTACGAAGGGCTCCTGCACGCGGAGGCCGCCGCGGGCGAGCGGGTCCTCGTGGGCGTCGAGCCCGGCGTGCACGTCGTCGAGGTCGAGCACGCGGGCAACGCGGTGTCCTCGGTCGAGGAGGCGCAGGAGATCGTGCGGCAGGTCAAGGGGCTGCTCGGGACGACGTGGTACCCCGGAGGGCCCGGTGGGTCGGACGGCGCCGCACCTGCCTCGCGAGCACTCACGGAGGACGACTTCGTCGTCGTGGCCCCCTACAACGCGCAGGTGTGGACCGTGCGCCACGCGCTCGCGGCCGCGGGGCTGGGCGACGTGCGCGTCGGCACGGTCGACAAGTTCCAGGGCAAGGAGGCGCCCGTCGCGATCGTCTCGATGACGGCCTCGGCGCGCGAGGACGTGCCGCGCGGCATGGAGTTCCTCCTCTCGCGCAACCGCGTCAACGTCGCGGTCTCGCGGGGTCAGTGGTGCGCGGTCGTGGTCCGCTCGCCCCGGCTCACCGACTACCTGCCGAACCACCCCGAGGAGCTCGCCGAGCTGGGCGCGTTCATCGGTCTGTGCAGCTCGGGCAGCCGCTCGCCGCTCCGCTGAGTGCGGGGTAGTCGTCGTCGTGTCGGGCTCCCGACGACGACTACCCCGCACTCAGGCGGTCGGCGGCCTCAGGCTGCCGGCGGCGTCGAGGTGCCGGTCGGTGAGGTCGGTCCATCTGCTGGGTCCCGTGGGGGAGAGGGTGCGCACCCGTGGCCCAGGATGCAGGCGGTCGTCGACGGCATAGCGTGCGGTGAGCTCCTCCTCCGCCTCCTGGTCGCCCTGGTCGGCACGGACGAGCAGGGTCGCGATCTCGTCGACCAGCGTGAGGTCGGCGCCCTCGAGCGTGTCGTCCGTGCTCATCGCCCCCCACGTGTCCCACAGCAGCAGCTCGTCCCCCTGACGGTGGGCCAGCTCGAACAGGACGTAGTCGTGGACGAACCAGTCGCCGCGGAACGGCAGCCCCGGGTCCACTCCGAACAGGTCCGCGTCCGCCAGCCCGGCACGGAGCGCGAGCCAGGCCGTGGCTGCGGGGACGAACGGTAGAGCCAGGTCCTCGGCGACATCCCCCGTGCCCCGTGGAAGATCCAGGGGGTCGAACGGGAACACCGGGTCTCCCGCGGTGAGCTCGGGGTCCCAGCGCAACCAGCGGCCGTCCGCCCAGTGCTCGACGACGACGTGATCGTGGTGGAAGCCGGGCGTGAAGTACGAGACGAACCCCACGCGGGTCCTGGCGGGGATGCCGTGCTCTCGCAGCACCCCGACGGTCAGCAGCGAGTGGTCCCGGCAGCAGCCTCCCACCCGGTCGCAGACCGCCCGGGGCTCGGTGAGCGCGGTCCCGTGCCGGGAGTGGTCGAGGTCGAGGATCGTCGCGAGCCACCGGCTGTCGACGTCCGTGGCACGCTCGGCCGGCATGAACTCGGCCTCGGCGCGATAGTGCGCGATCACGTTGCGTGCCACCTGCCCCAGCGCGTCCGGGTCGGTGGGTACGCCCCGCAGGAGCTGGGCGTGCTCCCCGGGCGAGGAGTACGGCGAGTGGGCCACCCAGCGGGCGACCGCGGGATGGACGGCGGTCGTGCCGACCGGCTCGAGGCGGCTGGACGGGTCGTACATCGGATCCTCCGAGGTCGCGGGTCACGAGCGGCGTGATGCCGGGCACCAGTGTCGACCGTGTCGCGCGCCAGGGCAATGCCTCGGCCCGGCGGACCGTCGGCTCCGTCCGAGCGAGGGCCGGGCGGACGAGGTCCTCAGAAGTCTCCGAATCCGCCGAAGTCCCCACCGCCGAAGTCCCCACCGCCGAAGTCGCCGAAGCCCCCACCCAGGTCGCCCCCGCCTCCGGCCTCGGTGAAGTCGCCGCCGCCCGTGTCGCCGGCTCCGGGGTCGCCCTCGGTCGCGCCCGGGTCGCCTGCGCCCGAGGTGCCGCCGTCGCCCGCGAAGTCGGCCGTGGGGTCGCCGAACATCGGGCCGAACATCATGTTGGCGACCGCGGAGCCGATCACGACGCCCGCGATGGTGCCGAGCATGCTCGAGCCGATCATCGAGCCCATGCCCGGCCCGCCCGGCCCGCCCGGCCCGCCCGGCCCGCCCGGCCCCCCCTGCCTGCCGCCGAACGACCGTTCGAGCGTGCCGGGGTTGCGCATCTCGGCGCGGGTCGCCATGCGGGCGAGCGACTGCGGGTCGTCGGAGGTAGCGCGCTCGGCGGGCGGCACGTTCTCACCCAGCTCGGTCAGCACGCGTCGACGCTGCTCGGGCGTCAGCCGCTCGAACGCCTCGGCGTGCGCCTGCTCGACGGCCTCCGGGGGAGCCGTGCGCAGCAGGTAGCGGTAGCGGTCGATCGCGACGTCGTCCTCGCTGCGCGCGGGGCCGGTCGGGGCCGGGGGCGCAGTGCCGTAGGCGGGCGCACCGGGACGCTCTGCCGAGCCGTGAAGCCTGTCGTCCTGCGGGGTGCGGCCGAGGAGGCGGTCGAGGAATCCCATGAGCGTGTCCTTCTGGTCGAACCGTCGAGGGCGGGTGCCCTCACCGGTTCAACGCGGCGCCCGGCCCGCCCGTTCCGTCGAGTGGATGGTCCGGCTGCGAGACGCCCGGCGAGTCGCAGCCGGATCACGCACTCAGCGGCGAGCGTGGGGCGGCTCCGGCGCCGGACCCACCCCGCCGACCAGCCGGACGTTGAGCGCCCGTCCCGCGAGCTCGAGCGCGTGGTACTGCTCGTGCACCCGCACGGTGACCCCGGGGTCGAGGGCGAGGCTCGTGTGGTGCCACACCCGGCACGCTCCCTCGCCCGTCGCGTACTCGACGACGACCTCGGTGCCGCCGCTGGTCGTCCGCACCGCGAGCACGACGCCCTCGCGCCACCCCCAGGGCCGGTTGCGGAGCATGCGCTCGTGGACGGGGTGCAGCAGGTGCCCCGTGTCGAACCGGTCGCACACGGTGGGCGGGGGACAGGCGACGACCGTCGCCCGGCGTTCCATGACGCGCTCGGCCATGGTGCTCCTTCTCTCCGTGCCCGACGACGGGGCTCACCCGCGTGCGCACGCCCACCCGGGAGGCTCCCCGGGTGAGGGGCACGAGGAGGCGCCCTACGACGTCGGGCCTCGCTCTTCCCCCACGGTCGTGGGGGCGGGTCTTCCTCCGGGAGCACCGTGCGCGTCGCGCGGTTGCCGGACCAGCACGCCGGAGGGCGGTTCGCTGGTCCTCTGGACCGTTCTCAGTTCTACCACGGCGTCACCGACCGAGCACAGGGAGCACCTGGTCCTGGACGCACGAGTGCCCCCGACCGAGACGGTCGGGGGCACTCGTTCAATGATCAGCTACGCCCGGAGGCGAGTGAGATCAGAGCGGGCGGATGTTCTCCGCCTGCGGGCCCTTGGGGCCCTGCGTCACGTCGAACTCGACGCGCTGGTTCTCCTCGAGCGAGCGGAAGCCCTGCGTCTGGATGGCGGAGTAGTGCGCGAACACGTCGGCGCTGCCGTCCTCAGGTGCGATGAAGCCGTAGCCCTTTTCGCCGTTGAACCACTTCACGGTTCCCAATGCCATGGGGATCTCCTTCTAGAGTTTCAAACAGCTCCATGATCTGGAGCCGAACATCACGGTGTTCGTCGTCAACTCTTGGGTAACAAGGTTCGCGGTGGCATGGGGCCGTTGCGCAAGGACAAGCGAGGCACTGCAATCTCACCGGCTACGGTACAGGGGTTACTCCGACTGTGCTAGCCCTGATGCTAACGATTGAAGTACGCCTGTCCGCCAACCAGGTCAGGGCCGAGCAAATCGGGCACCGTTACGAGCGTGTAGCCGGCAGCCCGCAGACCGTCCACGATGCCCGGGACGGCGTCGACGGTCGAGGCGTGGATGTCGTGCATCAGGAGGATCGCCCCAGGTCGGACGCCTGCGAGCGCCCGTTCGGTCGTCATGGCCGCGTCCTTGTTCTTCCAGTCCTCGGTGTCGACGTCCCACAGGATCGCCGGCTCGTTCCGCTGGGAGAGGACGCTCGTCACAGTGTCGCTCGTCGCGCCGTACGGAGGGCGCACGAGGGTCGGTCGGACGCCTGACGCGGCCTCGACCGCGTCCGCCGTCGACGTCAGCTCGTCCGTGATCTGGTCCGTGCCGAGCTTGGACAGGTCCGGGTGGGACCAGGTGTGGTTCCCGATGGCGTGCCCTTCGGCGACCTCGCGGCGGACCAGGTCGGGGTGCGACGTGACGGACCGGCCGACGAGGAAGAACGTCGCCTTGGCCTGCTTCTCGGCGAGGGTGTCGAGCAGGCGCGACGTGTGCTTGCCGGGTCCGTCGTCGAACGTCAGGGCCACGCACCTGAGCACCGAGCAGTCCGGGGCTCCCGGGGACGCGGGCGGCACGGGCGGGGTCGTCACGGGGGGCTCGACGGGCGGCGGCGTGATCCCCATGAACGGGGTGCCGCTCGACGCGGTGTCCGCGAGCTGCTTCCCGACCGCGGACAGGACCGTCCGCGTCGCGTCGGGCTCGATGCGCACGGCCAGCTCTCCGTCCGAGCGGGCAGAGACCAGGCCGGGGGAGAAGACCAGGGTCGCGGCGCCGTCGGGCCCCAGGCGAACGTCCCGGAAGGTGTCCTCCGACGCGGGCACCGGCTCCTCGAACCCGAGCCCGGCCTGGTCGAGCGCCGCGTCGACCCACTGCGCGGCCTGCTTGCGGCCGTCGGCCGTGAAGAGGTCCGAGGACCACGTCGTGGTCGCGCGCGGGAGGTCGGTGTAGAACGTCTGGGCGCCGGTCGTGCCGTTCGCCCCGCCCGTGAAGGAGTACGTCGTGGCACGCACGCCCAGCACGTCTCCCTGCGCGAGCACCAGGTCCCATCCGACGTTGAGCTCGTTGCCCACTCCGGCCGGGTCGACCGCGGCGTCGTACGCCTTCTCGGTCTCGTCGACGAACGTGCCGAAGGCGTGCGAGAGGGAGCGCTCGCCCGGGACGGAGACCGTCGAGATCGAGCGGGCGTCGCCCGTGCTCGCGGTCGACTCCTGGTGGATCTCGAGGTTCTCGACCGACGCCGGGTCCAGGACCGGAGGCGGGTCGACCCGTTCGGCGGGGACCGGATGGGCCGTGGGCGACGGGGTACCCGTGGGAGACGCCTCTCCGGAGGGGTCGGCCGCGGCACGCGTCAGGTAGAACGTGACGCCCGCGGCGACGACCAGGAGCGGTACGAGCACGGCGAGGACCCAGAGGGCTCGGTTCCGCGGGCGCGCGGGAGCGGAGCCGCCCGGCGTCTGGCCGCGGGACGGAGGGAGGGACTGGGACATCAGTCCACCGTGCCACCCGCGCAGGGTGCGCGTCGCGACCGGCACGGCGGATGAGAGCAGCGCCACAGTCGTCTGCGACACCCTCTCGCACGGTCCTCGCAACGACTCCACGGCCTTCACCGACCGGTCACCTGTCGGCTCTCCGCCTCCGACCCGACCGCGACCCGTCCGCGACCCGTCCGCGACGCGCCGGCCACTGCCGGGACGGGTGGTGCGGGCCACGGGCGGCGGGGTAGAAAGGGGTGATGGTCTCCCCCACGCAGGTCCCCGACGTCGTCCTCAGCAACGGTGTCGCCGTCCCGCAGGTCGGGCTCGGCGTCTTCAAGGTGCCCGACGACGCGACGCAGAAGAACGTCGAGCAGGCGCTCGAGGCCGGGTACCGGCACATCGACACCGCGGCCGGCTACTACAACGAGGCCGGTGTCGGTGCGGCGCTCCGGGCCAGCGGCCTGCGACGTGACGAGATCTTCGTGACGACCAAGCTCCGCAACGGCGACCAGGGGTACGAGTCGGCGCTCCAGGCGTTCGAGGACTCGCGCGAGGAGCTCGACGTCGAGGTCGTCGACCTGTACCTCGTCCACTGGCCCGTCCCCAGCAAGGACCTCTACGTCGAGACCTGGCGAGCCTTCGAGAAGCTCTACGCCGACGGCGCGGCCCGCGCGATCGGCGTCTCGAACTTCCTGCCCGAGCACCTCGCGCGCCTGCTCGCCGAGACCGACGTGGTCCCGGCCGTCAACCAGATCGAGGTCCACCCGACCTACCAGCAGCGCGCGACCCAGGAGGCCACCCGGGCGGCGGGCATCGCCGTGGAGGCGTACTCGCCGCTCGGACGCGGCGCCGACCTCGACCACCCCGCGGTCGCCGCGGTCGCCGACGCCCACGGCGTCACGCCCGCCCAGGCGATCCTGCGCTGGCACGTCCAGAGCGACCGGATCGTCATCCCCAAGTCCGTGAACCCCGAGCGCCTCGCGTCCAACATCGACCTGTTCGGCTTCGAGCTCTCGCCCGACGAGATCGCGGCGATCGACGCGCTCGACTCGGACGCCCGGCTCGGCTCCGACCCCGCGACCGCCGCGTTCTCGCAGTACCCGTCCTGACCCCCGGACCGGATCGAGACGTTCCTGTGACGGCCCCGTAACGCGGGACGGAGTCTCGCGTAACCGCGCCCACGTACGTTCCAGGCACTCAGGTCGCCGGACCCGGGGCCCGGGACCTCGGGCGCCTTGTCCGGTTCGCCGCGTGTGAGTCCCTGGTTGCAATTGTGCATCTGGGGTTTCGCGCTGGTCCGACCTGTGCCATCGTCAGCACGTTATTCAGTGCTGAATATCAGGTGATCCACCGCGGGTGCGAGGTCTCCGAGCACCCGGGTGCGATCTGGCGCACGGAGGTTCGGAATGCAACGCACAGCACGTCGAACGACGGGTGGGCTGGCTCTCGTGCTGGCAGCCGCCCTCGCCATCACCGCTTGCGGTACCCAGTCTCAGGGGGACGACGGAGGTTCGACGGAGTCGTCGAGCGCGTCAGGGTCGGCCGATCTCAAGATCGTGCCGTCCGTCCAGATCGACATCGACGGGGCCGAGGTCCCGGTCGAGACCTCGGGCGACCCCGTCGACCCGGCCGGAGACGGCACGGCCGAGTGTGCCGAGGGCACCTCGATCGCCATGGCCGGTGCTCTGACCGGCCCCAACGCCGCACTCGGGCAGAACATCCTCTACGGCGCCAAGGTCGCGGTGGACGCGTTCAACGCAGCGAACGCGGGCTGCCAGGTCACGATCAAGGAGTTCGACACCGAGGGCGACCCGCAGAAGGCGACCCAGGTCGCCCCGCAGATCGTCGGCGACGCGAGCATCATCGCGCTCCTCGGCCCGGCGTTCTCCGGGGAGACCTCCGCGACCGGCGACGTCTTCAGCCAGGCGGGCCTCCCCTCGCTGTCGGCGTCGGCCACCAACCCCGACATCACGAAGAACGGCTGGAAGACGTTCTTCCGCGGCCTCGCGAACGACGCGGTCCAGGGTCCGGCGGTCGCCAAGTACATGGTGGACACGCTCGGGTACGAGAAGGTCTGCGTGGTCCAGGACAACTCGGACTACGGCGTGGGGCTCGCCAAGGAGATCACCGCGGGCCTCGGCGACGCGGCCGACGACTCGTGCTCTGCCGAGGTCAAGGTCGGCGACAAGGACTTCGCTGCCGCGACGCAGCTCATCTCGAGCTCCGACGCGGACGCCGTCTTCTACGCCGGCTACTACGCGGAGGCCGCGCCGTTCGCGCAGCAGCTGCGTGACGCGGGCGTCGACATCCCGTTCGTGTCCGCGGACGGCACCAACGACCCGCAGTTCGTCACCCAGGCGGGCGCGGCGTCCAAGGGCGCGATCCTGTCCTGCCCCTGCGGACCGGCTCCCGACGACTTCGCGGCCGCGTACGAGGCGCTCAACGGTCAGGCCCCGGGCGTCTACTCGGTCGAGGGCTACGACCTCGCGACGATCATGCTCACGGGCATCGCGTCGGGCGTCACGGACCGGGCCGGGATGCTCGACTTCGTGACGAGCTACGACGGTGAGGGCCTGGCCCGCACCTACAAGTGGGACGACACGGGCGAGCTCTCGTCCGCGCTGATCTGGATCTACGAGGTCCAGTAGCCGGTCGGCGCCTGCCGGTCCGGAGCGCCGCCCCTTCCCGGCCAAGCACGGCCGGGCCGGGGCGGTGCGCCTGACGGCAGCCGCCGAGCGGACCACGGTGCGCCCGCCTCCTCGCGGGGTGGGCGCACGGTGGTCGGCCGACCGCCCTCCCACCGGCTTCAAGGAGCAGCATGTCGATGCTCGTCCACGGCGTCCTCGCCGCCGACCCACTCATCGGATTCGACCTCGCGGCCCTCGGCCGCAACTTCTGGGCCCTCACCGTCGACGGCCTGACCTACGGCGCGGTCTACGCGCTCGTCGCGGTGGGCTACACGCTCGTCTACGGCGTGCTGCGCCTCATCAACTTCGCCCACTCCGAGATCTTCATGCTCGGCATGTTCGGGCAGTACGCCACGCTCCTCGCCCTGGGCTTCTACCCGAGCGGCGACGCGTTCGACAAGGGCATCCTGCTCACGGTCCTCTATCTGGGGATCGCGATGATCGGCGGCATGGTGGTCGCGGGAGGGGCCGCTGTCGGGCTCGAACGCGTGGCCTACAGACCCCTGCGCAAACGCGGGGCCCCGTCGCTCGTCTTCCTCATCACCGCGATCGGCGCGTCGTTCGTGATCCAGGAGTTCGTGCACTTCGTGCTCCCGGCCCTGACGGGCGGTGAGCTCGGCGGCGTGAACGCGGAGCAGCCCATCCGGCTCGTCGAGCCCGAGGTCCAGTTCACGCTCTTCGGCGCCAACGTCACCAACGTGACGCTCATCATCATCTTCTCGGCCCTGATCCTGGCCCTCGCGACCGACATGTTCATCAACCGGACCAAGTTCGGGCGCGGTATCCGGGCGGTCGCGCAGGACCCCGTGACGGCGACCCTCATGGGGGTCTCGCGCGAGCGCATCATCATGCTGACGTTCCTCATCGGCGGCGTCCTGGCCGGGGCCGCGGCCCTGCTGTACACGCTGCGCGTCCCCAACGGGATCATCTACTCGGGCGGCTTCATCCTGGGGATCAAGGCGTTCTCCGCGGCGGTCCTCGGCGGGATCGGCAACCTGCGCGGCGCGCTGCTCGGTGGCCTGCTGCTGGGCGTCATGGAGAACTACGGGCAGGTCGTGTTCGGCACGGAGTGGCGCGACGTGGTCGCGTTCGTCCTGCTGATCGTGGTCCTGATGTTCCGCCCGACCGGCATCCTCGGCGAGTCCTTGGGGAGGGCACGAGCATGAGCACCAGCACTCCTGCGGGGAACGACGGGGTCCCCGGCGGCACGGCCGCGACGAACGGCGCCACCCCGCCCGCACGGCCCCGCCCCGAGCTCCCGCCTGCGGGCCAGACGCCCGTGGCCCAGCGCCCGCACGGCGGCGTGGGGGACCGGTTCCGGCTGTGGTGGGACGCGCTCGCGCGGCCCGCGCAGTGGGGGGTCGGCGTCCCGTTCATCTTGTTCGTGGCCCTGCTGCCGATCCTCAACATCCCGGTCCTGACCACGGTCGGTACCAACTTCGGGGCCGTGATGGCGCAGTTCGGGATGTACGCGCTCATCGCGATCGGCCTGAACGTCGTGGTGGGGCAGGCGGGTCTGCTCGACCTCGGCTACGTGGGCTTCTACGCGATCGGCGCGTACACGCTCGCGATCATGACGAGCCCCGACAGCCCGTGGAACGTGACGCAGCCCGAGGGCTGGCTGTCGGACGACTGGGCGTGGCTCGCGATCCTGCCCGTCGCGGTCGCGATCACGGCCATGTCGGGCCTGGTCCTGGGGTCGCCCACGCTGCGCCTGCGCGGCGACTACCTCGCGATCGTGACGCTCGGCTTCGGTGAGATCGTGCGCCTGCTGGCGGACAACCTCGACGAGATCACGGGGGGCGGTCAGGGGCTCAAGTCGGTCGCCTACCCGCGGCTCGGCGTGACCGAGGAGCTGCCCAACGGCGTGTTCTCGGCGGGCAACGTCGGGACGACGCTCAACTCGGGCGTGTGGTGGTTCTGGCTGTCCCTGGTGTTCATCATCATCTCGCTCATGCTCGTGGGGAACCTCGAGCGTTCGCGCGTGGGCCGGGCGTGGGTCGCGATCCGCGAGGACGAGGACGCGGCCGAGATCATGGGCGTGCCCACGTTCCGCTTCAAGCTGTGGGCGTTCGTCATCGGGGCGTCGATCGGCGGCGTCTCGGGCGCGATCTACGCGGGCCAGGTGCAGTTCGTCATCCCGACGAACTTCAACATCATCAACTCGGTCCTGTTCCTGTGCGCGGTCGTCCTGGGCGGCCAGGGCAACAAGCTCGGCGTGATCCTGGGGGCGTTCATCATCGTGTACCTGCCGAACTTCTTCCTGGGGCGCACGTCCCTGTTCGGCATCCCGATCGACGGCAACGAGATCGCGAACTACAAGTACCTGTTCTTCGGGGTCGCGCTCATGGTGCTCATGATCTTCCGGCCGCAGGGGCTCATACCCGTCCGGCAGAAGCTCCTCACGTACGGGCGCGAGCTGTACGTCGCGGCGCGCCGCACGCTCGCCAAGATGCCCGACGGCGGCCCGCAGGCCGCGTACGCGACGTCCGCTCCGGCGTCGGGCACGGGGAGCGGGACGGGGCGCGACGCCACCGGGAGCGGCCCCGCCGGGACCGGTGCCGGCGAGCACGACGAGACCACCGACGGGGGGAACCGATGAGCAACGATCCTGGCGGTATGGGGGCCGGCGGCGACGTCGGCGACGCGCACCTGTCGCTGTCCGCGGACGCGGGCGAGCCCATGGCCGAGAAGTACCTGCCCGGTGCCGGGCTCGCCGAGCCGGTGATGGTCGACGTGACCGAGGTGCGGCCCGAGCTCGCGGACTCCGCGCTGGTCGACGCGATCGTCGCGGCCGACCGCACGGTCCGCACCGAGGTGGGCGAGCCGCTGCTGCGCATGGAGGACGTGTCGGTCGTGTTCGGCGGTCTGACCGCGCTGGACTCCGTCTCGTTCGACATCCGGCGCGGGGAGATCCTGGGGCTGATCGGGCCCAACGGGGCCGGCAAGACGACGGCCTTCAACGCCATGACGGGCGTCTACCGGCCCACCAAGGGGCTCGTACGGTTCGACGGGCAGGTCCTGGGCAAGGCCAAGCGCAACCAGATCACGCGCCTCGGCATCGCCCGGACCTTCCAGAACATCCGTCTGTTCAACGAGATGACGGCCCTGGAGAACGTCGTCGTGGGGACGGACGCGCGGCACCGGACCTCGGTGCCGGGCGCGCTGCTGCGCACCAGGCGGCACCGGCAGGAGGAGCGCGACGCGATCGACCGGTCCATGGCGATCCTCGAGTTCGTCGGGGTGGGGGCACGCGCCACGGAGAAGGCGCGCAACCTGTCCTACGGCGAGCAGCGGCGCCTGGAGATCGCGCGGGCGCTCGCGACCGAGCCCAAGCTGCTGTGCCTCGACGAGCCCGCGGCCGGCTTCAACCCGGCGGAGAAGGAGGCCCTCATGGACCTCATCCGCCACATCCGCGACGACGGGTACACGGTCCTGCTCATCGAGCACGACATGCGTCTCGTGCGGGGCGTGACGGACCGCATCGTGGTGCTCGAGTTCGGCAAGGTCATCGCCGAGGGCACCCCGGAGGACGTCACGGCCGACCCCAAGGTCATCGCCGCCTACCTGGGCGTACCCGACGAAGAGCTGCCCGAGGGAGACACCGATGCCCCTGCTTGAGATCACCGACATGACGGTCGCGTACGGGCGGATCGAGGCCGTGCGCGGCGTGTCGATCACGGTCGAGGAGGGCGAGCTCGTGACCCTCATCGGGGCCAACGGTGCCGGGAAGACGACGACCATGCGCGCGGTCTCGGGCATCCGTCCGCTGTCGCGCGGGAAGATCCTGTTCGACGGCAAGGACATCACGCGCATGAAGCCGCACCTGCGGGTGCTCGAGGGCATCGTGCAGGCACCCGAGGGGCGCGGGATCTTCCCCGGCATGACGGTCCTGGAGAACCTCGAGATGGGGGCCTACGGGCGCACGTTCGAGAACAAGGCCGTGCACGACGAGACCCTGGCCCGGGTCTTCGAGCTGTTCCCGCGCCTCGAGGACCGCACGTCGCAGGTCGGCGGGACCATGTCCGGGGGCGAGCAGCAGATGCTCGCGATCGGGCGCGCGCTCATGGCCCGGCCGCGGCTCATGCTGCTCGACGAGCCGTCGATGGGCCTGGCCCCCATGGTCATCCAGCAGATCTTCCGGATCGTCTCGGAGATCAACGCGCAGGGCACCACGGTGCTGCTCGTGGAGCAGAACGCGCGGCAGGCGCTGTCGCGCTCGCACCGGGCGTACGTGCTCGAGACGGGAGAGGTCGTGCGCTCCGGGGGCGGCCGGGAGCTGCTCGCGGACCCGAGCATCAAGGAGGCGTACCTCGGGGTCGCGTGAGCGGTGGTGCGCTCCTTGTGCACACTGTCCCCAGGCCTGTGGATAACTTTGTGGACAGGCATGGGGACAACGTGTGGAACACGGTGTGGGCACGTGGGGACAGTTGCGGCCGACGGGCCTCTCAGGACCCCAGGCGCTCCTTGGCCGCCAGCACGCGCAGCACCGAGGCGTCGACCTTGGCGGCGAAGGCGGGGTCGGACTGCGCACGCTCGACGAGCGCGGTCGCCATCTCGGGGATCACGGTCGGGTCGGCCGACGCGAGCACCATGTCGCCCCCGGCGGCGATCGTCAGGACCGCCCGCTCGCCGGGCGACCACGCCTGCACCTGCTCGGCCTTCGACACGTCGTCGGTGATGACGACGCCACCGAAGCCGAGGTCGCCGCGCAGCAGCCCGTCCACGACCTCGGGTGAGAACGCTGCGGGGAGACCGGCGTCGATCTGGTCGTAGATCGCCGTCGACGTCATGACGAACGCCGCGCCCGCCTCGATGCCGGACCGGAAGGCGTCGACCGACGGGTCGTCCCGCGTCGTCACGGCGTCCCGCACGTCCGCCGTCGTGTCGGTGTTGCCCCCGACGCGACCCAGCCCAGGGAAGTGCTTGATCGCGACGTCGACGTCGTTCGCCTCCATGCCCGCGCTGAACGCGTTCGCGTGCGACGTCACGGTCTCGACCCCGAACCCGTAGTTCCGCTCGAAGTACCCGATCGGTGCGTTGGTCGCGGCCGTCTCGGGGCTCGTCACGACGTCCATGACGGGTGCGAGGTTGAGGTCGATGCCCACGTCCGCGAGCTCCTTGCCCCACGTGGTGGCCTGGCTCTGGAGCTCCGCGGGGGCCAGCGTGGACTGCTCCATGGCGCTCGGCAGGTCGGAGAAGCCGGGCCCGCGGAGCACCTGGACCTTGCCGCCCTCCTGGTCGGTCGAGACGAACATCGGCGTCCCGTGGGTCGTCTCGTCGGACACGAGGGCAGTGAACGAGTCGACGAGGTTCTTGACGCGCACCGACCCGGCCTGGGTACGCCCCGCGAGGAACACGTTGCCGACGTGGTGCTGGTGCACCGCGTCGTAGCTCGCCTGGTCGATCTTCCCCACGTTCACCCCGACCATGAGGAGCTGGCCCACCTTCTGCTCCAGGCTCCACCCGGCGAGGGGGTCCGGGGCGTCGGTGGTCGGGTCGGGTGCGGGGGTCGGCGTGGGCGTCCCGGTCGCGGTGGGGGTGGGCGTGCCCGACGGCGGAGCGCTCGTCGGGGAGGGCGTCCCGCCTCCCGGCGAGCACGCGGCGAGCAGCAGGACGGTGGTGAGCAGGGCGGCGCTCGTGGCGCCTCGACGGGACGACCTCATGCTTCGACCCTAGGACGGTTCCCGGGGGCACCGCGTCGCCGGGCGGTGCTGGGAGCGTGTTCTTCGCGTCACGTGCCGGGGTGCGGGATGCTCGGCGACGGGGAGCTGCGTCGCGAGGGGGAGCTGCGCCGGGCGGGGGGCCGGGCGTCAGCCGGCGAGGTGTCGGCCCACGGGGTCCGGGGTCGCGATCGGCCGGCCCACGGTCAGGGCGTCGCGCATCGCCGGGTCGAGGTCGGCGAACACCGCGTCGGCCTGCGTCCCGGTCGCGTCGAGGACCGAGCTGAAGAAGCAGCGCGCGGACGCAGCCAGGATCACGTCGAGGATCTCGCCGTCGTCGAGCCCGAGGTCGCGCAGCTCGGTGAGGTCGGGCTCGGACATGTCGGCGGCCCCGGCGGCGACCTTGTCCGCGAGGTCCATGACGGCGCGGTCGATCGGGGAGAGCTGGACGGTGTCGTGCCCCTCGGCGACGTCGCGCACGGCGTCGGCACCGACGTGGTGGTCGGCGAGGACCGCGCCGTGCGCGAGCGCGCAGTACGTCGACCGGAGCCGCAGCGCCGCCGCGAGGGTCGCGAGCTCGTACCGGCGCGGCGACATGGACGCCTTGATCGCGCCGTTGAGCCCGATCCACGCGTCGAGCACCGCGGGCCGGTTCGCGAGGAGCCGCGTGAGGTTCGCGACGTACCCCAGCGACTCCTGGTCCTTCGCGAACGCTGCCGCGACGGCGCCGCTGGGCTCGCTCTCGTCGGCCTCTCGGATCCAGCTCATGGCAGGTCTCCTTCCCGGGCGGCTGTGCGCTCGCGGTAGGGAGCACCGCGCCCCGGGGCTGTCCCTCCAGGCTGGCACGGCGGCGGCGGGACCGGAAGGTCTCCCGCGCCGGCACTGTGAGAGGAGGCCGCTAGGCGTGGGGTGGCGTGCGGAGGCGGGCGAACTCCTGTGCGATCGCTGACCCGACGACCTGCCCCGGGGCGATGCCGGTCTCGTCGGCCGGTGCGATCGCGGTCAGCCCGGCCAGACCGATCCCGACCATGAGCAGGCGCAGGGCGGCGTCCCGGTTGCCGTCGTCGGGACGTTCCCGGTCGAGGAGCCGTTCGAGGACGGTGCAGACCTGCTGGAGCGACGCCAGGTACGCGGGGGCGAACTCCTGGGCGAACCGCGCGTACGAGCCGGCCTCGGCCCAGAGGGCGAGGGCGCCGCTGTCCTGCCCGCCGCGTAGGCCCTCGAAGAAGTGGCCGACCGCCTCCTGCGGGTCGAGGCTCGCCGTCTCGACCTCGAACTGCTCGACCTCGGTCCGGGTGTACAGGAGCCAGGCCTCGGCGACGAGCTGCGTCGTCGACCCGAAGTGGTGGTGGATCTGCCCCTGGGAGCCGCCGAGCTCGGCCGCCACCGATCGGGCCGTCACGGCGGCGATGCCGTCGCGTCCCAGGACGACCACGGCCGAGTCCAGGATGGTCCGGCGGCGCGCGTCTCGTGCGAGATAGCTCCCCATGGTCGTCTCCTCGGTGTCGGCAGCGGCCTATTGCATCACGACGGAGCGCACGAACGCGCTGGTCCGGGCGCGCAGCCCGTCGCGACGGGACGCGACGATCTGCGCGGCCGGCGGGTCGAGGGGGCCCGGGAGCGGGGTGCTGTGGACGTTCGTGTGGCAGTCGAGGTCGACGCACACGTAGATGCCGAGGGTGTCGAGGCGGGCGCGCTTGTCCGCCCCGGCGCGCGCGGCCGAGAACAGGGCGACCTCGTTGAAGCGGTGGGTGAAGCGGCACAGCGCGCACATCACGGCGCGGCTCGCGAGCTCGTTGCGGGTCGCCGACTGGCGGAGCATGACGCCGTGGGGCACCTCGTCGACGAGGGCGACGAGGTACGCGCGCAGGGGTGACCGGGGGTCGCGCCAGCCGAGGTAGTCGAGGCGGGACCAGTCGAGCGTGTCGAACGTGGCGGGGAGCCGCAGGGCCTTCGTCTCCTGCGTGGTCGTGTTCCTGAAGGCGTGGCGGGTCTCCTGCCGGGTCAGTGGTCGCACGTGCGGCTCCTCCGGTGTCCGTCGGTCAATTTGTACGCGTGTTCAAGTTGGACACTAGTACAGATGGATGCGGCAGGGCCCGCCCTTTTCCGTCCCGTTCTTCTGGGCGCCCAGGGAAATCACCCTCCCGCTCCGTCGCCGACGCGCGCCGACGGGTCTAGCGTCGAGAACAGGTACGCCCGTCGCTCGACCGGGGGGATCTCATGTGGGCGATCCGTGGACGCGTCATGGCACTGTCGGACGACCGGTCGGTCGCGCCGTCCGAGTCCGCGGTCTTCACGGGCCGCGTGTGGATCGACGACGACGGCCGCGTCGCCGACGTCACCCGGAGCACGGCGAAGGGGCCCGCACGTTTCGACGGCTGCCCGGTCGTCGACGTCGGCAGCTCGCTCGTCCTGCCGGGCCTGATCGACCTCCACAACCACCTGGCCTACGACACGCTGCCCCTGTGGACCGAGCCGTCCCAGGCCGTCCCGTTCGCGCACCACGACTCGTGGCCCCGCGCCAAGACCTACGCCGCGAGCACCACGTGGCCCGCGTACGCGTTCATCACCGCGAGCCCGCACGAGCTCCTCGCGTACGTCGAGACCAAGGCTCTCGTGGGCGGCACGACCTCGGTCCAGGGCTCCCCGCCCATGAACCGCCCGCGCGACGGGTGGCTCGTGCGCGAGATCGACGACGAGAGCTTCGGGACCGGGGACCGCAACAAGGTCCTCGCGTCGGTCCTCACGGCCAAGCCCGCCGACCTCGCCGACCGCGCCAACCGCATGCGCGCCGGCTCGCTGTTCGTCTACCACTGCGCCGAGGGGCAGCCCGGCAGCCTCGTCGCCCGCGAGTACACCGACGCGGAGTCGGCCGGCTGTCTCCAGCCCCGGTTCGTCGCGGTCCACGCGACCGCGGTCGACGCGGCCGGCTTCGCCCGGTGGACCGACCCCGGGGCCGTCGTCTGGTCCCCCTTCTCCAACCTGTGGCTCTACGGCGTCACCACCGACGTCCCCGCGGCGAGGGACGCCGGAATCGCGGTGTGCCTCGGGGCCGACTGGGCGCCGTCGGGCAGCAAGAACGTCCTGGGTGAGCTCAAGGCCGCGCGCCTCGCCGCCGACCACGCCGGGTGGAGCCTCCGCGACGAGGACCTCGTGCGCATGGTGACCTGCGTGCCCGGCGACGTCCTCGCACGCGGCTGGGGGCGACAGACCGGGCGGCTGCAGCCCGGGGCGCTCGCGGACGTCCTCGTGCTGCGCGCCCAGCGTGGCGCCGACCCGTTCCGGGCCGTCGTGGCCGCGACCGAGGAGGACGTGGACCTCGTCGTGATCGACGGCGTCGCGCGCTACGGGACGCCCGCGCTCACGGCCGCGGCGGGGGCGCCCGACCTCACGCCCCTCACGGTCGGCTCGCGCGACATGCGCCTGAGCCTCACGCACCCCGACGACGGTACGACGCCCTGGGCGTGGTCCGACGTCGTCGACCGCCTCGAAGAGGTCCGCGCCGACCCGCAGGCCGAGATCACCGCGGCCCAGGCGCGGGCCGCGGCGTGGGCAGGGAGCCTCGGCGACGCGGGCGCGCCGCTGCGCCTCGCGCTCGACATGCCCACGGGCGTCGGCCCGGTCGGCGGGCTCCCGCGCGACCTCGGGACGATCACCGTCCCGCCGCTCGAGTCCCTGACGCCCGACGACGCCTGGCTCGCGCAGGTCGTCGGGCGCGGCTTCCACGCGGGCGTGCTCGACGGCCTGCGCGCCTACTACTGAGGTCGCACCGCAGCGATCCTGCCGACCCGGGGGAGGGAGCACGATGACCGGGAGCACGAGCACCGACCCGCGCGACGCCCGCGTGCGGCGCCTGCTCGCCGAGGCCGCCACGGGCACGACCCTCGCCGACGTCCCCTCGGCCGCGCACCTCGACGGCGGCGAGCGGCTCCAGGTCGTCGACACGTTCGTCACGGTCCTGGGCGGCCTCTACGCCCACCTGCCGGCCAAGCGCGCGGCCTACGCGAGCGACCCCGTGCAGGGGCTTACGCTGCTGCGCCGCCGCGCCGTCGACCTGACCGACGCCGAGTTCCACCTCGCCCTCACGGGCATCCTCACCGGGCTGCGCGACGCGCACACCCGCTATGTCGGGCCCGTCGCCGCGCGGGGGCAGGTCGCGACCCTGCCGTTCCTGGTCGAGGCCTACGGCACCGGGCACGAGCCGCACTTCCTCGTGACCAAGGTGGGGCCCCGCGCCACCACGGACAGGTCCTTCGCCCCGGGCGTCGAGGTCCTCGCGTGGAACGGCGTGCCCATCGCCCGCGCGGTCGAGGTCCACGCCGACCGCGAGACCGGCGGACGGCCCGACGCGCGGCGCTCGCGGGCGCTCGAGTCGCTCACGTTCCGCGCGCTCGACTACGGCCCGCCGCCCGACGAGCACTGGGTCGTCGTCGAGTACCGGACGCGCCGCGGGGCGAGCCGGGAGACGCGCTTCGACTGGACGGTCGTCGCTCCCGGGCGGGCTGAGACGGCCGTGAGCCGGGCTACGCGGGCCGCGCTCAAGGTCGCGGTCGACCCGGCCGCGGACGCCGTGCGCCGGGCCAAGAAGCTCACGTTCGTCCCCGAGCTGTGGGCCACCGAGGACGAGGCCGAGCCTGCCGCGCCACCACCGCCGCCCCTCACCCCGGCGAGCGCGACGCGAGCGAGCGTCGCCCGCGCAGGGGGTGCTGCGCCGTCGGGCGGTGACTGGATCCCCACCCCGCTCCAGGACGTCCTCGCCGCGCGGGCGCTCGACGCCGACCACGGCCTGCTGCGCCTGTGGTCCTTCGACGTGGGCGACGACACCGCCTACCTCGACGAGATGACCCGGCTCCTGGGGCTGCTGCCCACGGGCGGGGTCGTCGTGGACCTGCGCGGCAACCCCGGCGGGCTCGTCTGGGCCGCCGAGCGCGCGCTGCAGCTCTTCACGGACCACCCGGTCGTCCCCACGCGCTTCAGCCTCGTCGCCACGCCCCTCACCCGGCTCATGGCCGCCAGCCCGTTCAACCGGCTCGAGCTCGAGGCGTGGAACGGCTCGCTCCAGGACGCCGTGTCGACAGGCGAGCAGTACGCGCAGCCCCTGCCGCTGACCGACCCCGCCTGGTGCAACGACCGCGGACGGGTCTACCCCGGACCCGCGGTCGCGGTCGTCGACCCGAACACGTACTCCTCGGGCGACCTGTTCGCGGCCGGGTGGGTCGACAACGACGTGGGGCCCCTCGTCGCCGTCGGGCAGGCCACCGGGGGCGGCGGGGCCAACGTGTGGACGCTGTCCCAGGTGCGCGACGCGCTCACGGGCACCGAGCGCGCGCTGCCGCCCATGCCCGCCGGGACGTCGCTGACCGTCGCGGTGCGGCGGACCATCCGCTCGGGCCGGGGCGACGGCATCCCGGTCGAGGACCTCGGCATCGCGGGCGTCCCGTACGACATGACCCGCGACGACCTGCTGCGGGGCAACGTCGACCTCCAGGCGTTCTGCCTGGGGCTGCTCCGCGGCGGTTGAGCGGGGACGACAGGAGGAGACATGAGCACCGACCACGACCCCGGACCACCGCCCCAGGTCGCCGAGATCTTCGAGCGGCTCCCGGGCTACGGCGAGCACGCCGCGCTGTTCTGGCACGACTGGGGGCCGGTGTTCTACCGGGGCCGCCTCGACGGGTCCGCGCGCCTGCTCGTCATCGCGTCCGACCCCGGGCCGACCGAACGCATCGCGGGCCGCTCGCTGGTGGGCAACGCGGGCCAGCGCGTCCAGGGCTTCCTCACCAAGCTCGGGCTGACGCGCAGCTACGTGTGCCTCAACGCCTACGCGTACGCGACGCTGCCCTCTCGCGCGGACGAGGCCGCGCGAGAGATCCTGCGCGCGTCCGAGCACACGCGCTGGCGCAACGAGCTGTTCGACGCCGTCACGGGGCCAGGGCTCCAGGCGGTCGTCGCGTTCGGGGCTCAGGCGCGCGACGCGCTGGCGCGCTGGAAGGGCGCCCCGGACGTCCCCGTGCACAAGGTCCCGCACCCCTCGAGCCGCGACCCCGAGGCGTTGCTCGACGCGTGGCGCGACGCGGTCGGCGACCTGCGGGGCGTCGTGACCCCGGACCCCGACGGCGACCCGACCGTCCCGACCTACGGCGCGACCTTCGCGGAGGGCGACTACGCGCCGATCCCGCGCGGCGACCTTCCCTACGGGATGCCCGACTGGTTCGGGGACGACGCCTGGATCCGCGCGCTCGGCGAGAACGGCAGCGTCCGGCGACCACGCAGCGACGCCCTCCACACGATCGAGTGGAGGGCGCCGGGAGGAGCGGAGTGAGGCCGGGACGTCCGGGGCCCGGGGACCCCGGTCGTCCTACGGCTCGCCGCCCGGGGCCAGCACCCGCACGCCCCGCAGGTCCAGGACCGTCGTGGTCGTCCCGTCGAGGGTCCGCGTCGTCGCCTCGTCGAAGCCGTTCCCGATCGAACGCACCAGGAGCGTCGCCGACCCCGACGTCAGGTAGCGCAACGCCTCCCGCTGCCACGCGGCGTTCCGGGCGCGTGGTACGGGGGTCCCCGCGGAGTCCTTCGACCCGACGTCGTACGCGTACCCCGACAGGTCGACGGGCAGCTCGCAGCCGCGGGCCAGGTCACGGCTCAGGACGTCGGTCAGCGCGAGCAGCGCGGGGGAGTCGGCGCGGACGCACCCGTCGACCGGCAGGTGGGACCGCACCTCGGCGGCCGGGAACGGCACGACGCGCTGCGTCGCCGTCACCCCGGCCCCGAGGGTGAAGCCCAGGCACACGAGCGCCGCGACCGGCTCCCGCCAGCGCACCGGCACGAGCGAGACCGCCGCGGCCACGACGAGGACCAGCGCCGGGACGACGAACGCCGCGTACTGCTGGTACGCCGACGGCGACGCCACGAGCACCACGGTCTGCACGACGAGCAGCACGACCCACAGGCGACCGCGCCGCCCGACCCAGGCGGCGACAGCCGCGACGACCACGGCGCCCAGCACCGCCCAGACCAGGGCGAGCTGCGCCGTCGGGGTCTGTACCCACTGCGCGTCGCCCGTGCCCGCGATCCACGTGAGCCGCTGGAGGACGCCCGTGTCGTTCTCGCGCGGTCGCCCGAGCTGGTCGAGCACCACCATGCGGAACATGTCCCCGCCCGCGGCCAGCGCGAACGGCGCCACCACGACCGCGACCGCCGCGAGGGCCCCTGCGGCCGCCCGCGCCGCGACCTTCCACCCCGCGGTCACGAGCAACCAGACGACCACGACCGCGAGCGGCACGACGCCCCAGATCTTGACCGTCACGCCGAGCCCCAGGACCGCGCCGCCCGCCCACAGCCAGCCCACCCCGGGGCCGGTCGCGGGGTGCCGGTCCGCATCGAGGCCGCGCAGCACCAGCACCACCCCGCCCAGCAGGCACAGCGACCCCAAGGGCTCGAGCAGCGTGATGCGCTCGGCCCACGCCGCGGCGTACGACACGGCGTACAGGACGCCGCCGACGACCATCGCGGTCGTGCCCCACCGTCGCGCGACCCGCGTCACGAGGACCGCGTTCGCGGCGCCGACCAGCAGGAAGCCCACGCGCGCGGCGACCAGGGCGTCGCTGTCGCTCGTCCACGCGGTGAGCGCCGCGAAGGGCGTCAGGGCGAGCATCGAGCCGGGCGGGTGCAGGAGCAGGAAGTCGCGGTACGGCAGGAGGCCGTGCACGAACGACACGGCCGACGAGAAGTACACGCCGTCGTCGTACCCGTGATACCCGCGGAGGCCGACCGTCCCGCCCACGAGGTGCCACCGCACGAGGAACGCGAGCGCCCCGACCCCGGCGGCGACCGCCCAGCCCAGCGCAGCGCCCGGCCGGCGGTCCGGGCGGGGGATGCGGGGTGCGGGGCTCACTTCTTCGAGTCTGCCCGGCGTGGCACCGGGCCGCGCGCGGAGGCCTGACGCCGCACCTCGCCGCCGCGCCGTCGAGTGCGGAGCAGCTGTCGTCGCGGCGGCCGATCGACGACGACTGCTCCGCGCTCAGCGGGAGGGCGGGGTCGTCAGAGGTTGAGGAGCGCGCCCGCGCCGATGCCCGCGAGGACCCCGACCGCGACGGTCGAGACCGTGAGCGCGACCGGGTGGGTGGGGGAGGTGTGCAGGCGCTGCCAGAGGCTCGGGGCAGGGGAGGCGGTCTGGGCGTGGTGGATCTCGCGGCGCGAGAGCCCGGCCGTGACGGGGGCGGGCTCGGTGGCGTGCTGGGTGCTCATGGTTCGTACCTCCGGGGTTGTGCGTTCACCACGGTAGACACGGTTGCGGGTCCCACGTGACGCGAGATGCGCGTGAAGAGAGTCACGTGGCCCCCGGTGGCGTGGCGTACGGGGGTGGGGTATCCCCGGTGCTATCGAGCCGCCGTGCTCCCGCGCACCACGAGGCTCGTCGCGAGGTCCATGCGCGTGTTCGTCACATCGCCCTCGCGGGCCTTGAGGACGAGTCGCGCCGCCTCCTGGCCCATCTCCTGGAGCGGCTGGTGGACCGTGGTCAGCGCGGGGCTCGACCAACGGGCCACGGGGACGTCGTCGTACCCGACGATCGAGAGGTCCTCGGGGACGCGGAGCCCGTGGCGGCGCGCGGCCTCGAGCACGCCGAGGGCCTGGAGGTCGGAGCCCGCGAAGATCGCGGTGGGCGGCTCGGGCAGGTTCAGGAGCTCCTCGGCGCGGTCGGTGCCGCCCTGCGGGTGGAAGTCGCCGAACCGCACGAGGTCGGGGTCGGCCGCGATCCCGGCCGTGCCGAGCGCCGAGCGGTAGCCGTCGAGGCGTGCGAGCGAGCACATCATGTCCTCGGGGCCCGTGATGACGCCGATGCGGCGGTGGCCGAGCTCGATGAGGTGACGAGTGGCCATGAGCCCGCCCTGCCAGTTCGCGGAGCCGACCGACGGGACGTCGGGCTCGGGATCCCCTGCGGGGTCGATGACCGCGAACGGGATGGCACGTGAGCGGAGCTGTTCCTTGACGGCCGCGGGCAGCGTCGAGAAGACGAGCACGACGCCGAGCGGCCGGCGCGCGAGGACCCCCTCGATCCACTCGGGCCCGGGGGCGTGCCGGGTGCCCGACTCGGTCAGCACGACGCTCGCCCCGTGCTCGCGCGCGACGTCCTCGACGCCGCGGATGAGCTCCATGGCCCAGATGCTCTCGAGCTCGTGGAACACGATCTCGATGAGGGGGGCCGAGGCGGTGGGGCTCTTGCGGCGCCGGTAGCCGTGCTGGACGAGCAGCGCCTCGACCCGGTCGCGGGTCCCCGCGGACACGTCGGTGCGCCCGTTGAGCACCTTGGACACGGTCGAGAGGGACACCTGGGCCTCGGCCGCCACGGCGGCGAGGGTGACCCGGCCGGGAAGAACGTCGTCGGTCATGCCGGTCAGCGTAGCGCCTCGGACAGAAAGTTTCGACGGGTGAACTCCGAGGTCTCGGCGGGCAGTTCTCAGGGTTCTCGCAGCAGATAACGGTTCAGACTCGGTGTTGACCGCGAGCACTTCGCGTCTTAGAGTCCAGGGCAACCGAGTACTTTCGGCGCAGACGCCGAAACTTTCGAAAGGGTTCGATGATGAACACAAGAACGCGGAAGTCGCTCACGGCCGCCGCCGTGGCGTCGGCGCTGGTCCTCCCGCTCGCAGCGTGCGCGAGCGGGGACTCCGGTGGGTCGAGCCGCCCCGAGAACGAGATCCACGTGATGGTCTACGGGGACGCGACCAACAAGGTCGAGCAGCAGATGGTCGACACCTTCAACGAGACCTCGGACGTCAAGGTCGTCCTCGACACCATCCCCGGCGCCGACTACCAGCAGAAGCTCCAGACGATCATCGACACCAACGCGGCGCCGGACGTCTTCTTCAACTGGGGCGGCGGCTCGATCGAGCCCTTCGTCGACGCCGACCTGCTGCTCCCCCTCGACGACTTCATCGCCGAGGACCCCCAGCTCAAGGACGCGTTCCTGCCCGCGGTGTTCAACTCGGCCGTGATCGACGGCAAGTCCTACGGCATCCCCATGCGCGGCACGCAGCCCGTCATGCTGTTCCACAACAAGCAGGTCCTCGCGGACGCGGGCATCGAGGCCCCCCAGACCTGGGACGAGCTCCTCGCCGCAGTCGAGACCCTCAAGGCCAAGGGCGTCACCCCGATCGCCCTCGGTGGCGCCGACCAGTGGCCGACCCTCATGTGGTACCAGTACGCGTTCGACCGCGTCGCGGGGCCCGAGCTCTTCGAGAAGGCCCTCGCGGGCGAGACCGACGTGTGGGACTCGGCAGAGAGCCACGAGGCGCTCGACAAGCTGTCCGAGCTCATCGACGCGGGCGCGTTCGGCACCAACTTCGACTCCGTGAAGTTCACCGACGGCGGCTCGCCCGCGCTCCTGCGCACGGGCAAGGCGGCGTTCGAGCTCATGGGCTCGTGGAACTACTCGACGCACTACGACGTCGACCCCGAGTGGACCGACGCCAACCTCGGCTACACGGCCTTCCCCGCGATCGACGGCGGCAAGGGCGACGCGGCCAACATCACGGGCAACACCAACAACTTCTACTCGGTGCTCGCCACGACGCGTTACCCGGACGCCGTGCGTGACTTCCTCCAGCTCATGTACTCGGACGAGTTCGTCGAGGCGCAGCTCGCGATCGGCAACCTGCCGACCACGACCAACACCGAGCAGTTCCTGGACCAGGCCGCGAGCCCCGACTACGCCGCCTTCCAGTTCGACCTCGTGAAGAACGCGCCGCACTTCCAGATGTCCTGGGACCAGGCGTTCCCCCCGGCTGCCGGCACCCCGCTGAAGATCGCGGTCCAGCAGTTCTTCAGCGGCCAGATCGACGCCGACGGCTTCATCGCTGCGATGAAGTCCCTGCCGGCCTCGCGCTGACCCGGTCCCCCGGACGGAGATCGTCATGACCACCCGCGCACCCCAGGGGCGCACGCGCCCGGGCGCCGCCGACCTCCAGGTCGGTCGCCCGGGCGTGGTCTGGGCCCTGCCCGCCGCCCTGTTCTTCGGGCTCTTCGCCCTCCTGCCCATGGTCCTCGTGCTCGTGCTGTCGTTCACGCAGTGGAGCGGCCTGGGCAGCCCCGAGTTCGTCGGGACCGAGAACTGGTCCCGTCTCCTCGACGACCCCGTGATGCTCAAGAGCATCGGGCTCTCGCTCGTGCTGACGGCGCTCGGCGTCGCGACCCAGACCCCGGTCGCGATGCTGCTGGGCGTGTGGGCCGCGGGCCACCAGTGGAACCGTGCGGTGCTCTCGGCGATCTTCTTCGTGCCGCTCCTGCTGTCCGCGGCCGCGGTGTCGGTCCTGTGGCGCGCGGTGCTCGACCCGAACTTCGGCGTCCCGGCCCAGATGGAGTGGCTGTTCGGCGACGGCAACCTGTTCGGCAACCAGTCGACCGCGATCGCGGTCCTGGTGTTCGTGAGCCTGTGGCAGTTCACGCCGCTGCACGCCCTGATCTACCAGGGCGCCGCGAAGGCCGTGCCGCCCATGCTCTACGAGGCGGCCGAGATCGACGGCGCCGGGCGTGTGCGCTCGTTCTTCGCGATCACGCTCCCGCAGCTGCGCAACACCATGATCACGTCGGTCATCCTCATGGTCGTCGGTGGTCTGACGACGTTCGACACGGTCCTCATCCTGACCAACGGCGGGCCCGGCACGGACACGACCATCACGGCCTTCTACATGTACCAGAAGGCGTTCCGCGGCTTCGACTTCGGTCTGGCCTCGGCGATCGCCGTGGTCCTGGTCGTCGCGGCGACCGCGATCTCGCTGGTCATGGTCCGCCTGTCCGGGTACGACAAGATGCGCAGCGAGCTGGAGGGCGTGTGATGAGCAACGACCTGAGCGTCACCCCCGCGGAGCAGGTCTCCGGCCCGACGACGTCACCCGGCTCGGGTGGTGCGTCCCGCCCGGGCACGACGAGCGCGGGCGTCCCGCTGCGCCGTCGGGCAGGAAAGGGCAGCCGCAACCGGCCCAACTGGGGCGCGGGCGTCGCGGTCACGATCTGGCTGCTGATCGTCGCGATCCCCCTCTACGTGCTCGTCACCGCGTCGTTCCAGACGCAGGCCGGGTACGCCCAGGGCGGCCCCCTGTCCCTGCCGACCACGTTCACGCTCGACAACTTCACCAACGCGTTCGACCAGGGCTTCGGCCGCTACTTCCTCAACACGCTCGTCGTGACGGTCGCCGTGGTCGGGATCGTGGTGCTGCTCGTGCCGCCGCTGTCGTACGCGATCGTGCGCAACCGCTCGCGCGCCACCACGGGCATCTTCCGGATGTTCCTCCTGGGCCTCGCGGTCCCCGCGAGCGCCGTGATCGTCCCGATCTTCTACGTCATCTCGGTCGTGGGCCTGTACGACAACCTCATCGGCGTGATCCTGCCGACCGCGGCGTTCTGCCTGCCGATCTGCACGATCATCCTCAGCGGCTCGATGCGCGACATCACCAACGAGCTCTACGAGGCCATGGCCCTCGACGGCGCGTCGCCCAAGCGCGTGTTCATGCAGCTCGTGCTGCCGCTGTCCAAGGGCGGCGTCGCGACGATCGTCGTCTACTCGGCCCTGCAGGCGTGGAACGGGTTCCTGTTCCCCCTGATCCTCACGCAGTCCGAGTCGACCAAGGTCATCACGCTCGGCCTCTTCAACTTCCAGACGCAGTACGGCGTCAACATCCCCGGCCTCCTCGCGGCGGTCGTCATGTCGATGATCCCGATCCTGCTCGTGTACCTGTTCGCCCGGCGTGCCCTGGTCCAGGGCCTCATGGGCGTCGGCGGAAAGTAGCTCCACCATGACTCTTCAGACGAACCAGACCGACCTGCCCGTGTGGTCCGACCCGTCGGTCGACACCGCGACCCGCGTCAAGGCGCTCATGGCCGAGATGACGCTGCGCGAGAAGGTCGCCCAGCTCTTCGGGGTGTGGGTCGGCGCGTCGGCCGAGGGCGGCGAGGTCGCCCCCCACCAGCACGACATGGAGGACGGCGTCGACCTCGACGCGATCCTGCCCGACGGGCTGGGGCAGCTCACCCGGCCCTTCGGGACCAACCCGGTCGACCCGGCCCTGGGCGCGCTGTCCCTGCTGCGGACGCAGGAGCGCGTGCGCTCGGCGAACCGCTTCGGCATCCCGGCCCTCGCGCACGAGGAGTGCCTCGCGGGCTTCGCCGCGTGGGGCGCGACGGCCTACCCCGTGCCGCTGTCTTGGGGCGCGTCGTTCGACCCCGCGCTCGTGCGCCGCATGGCGGAGCGGATCGGGCAGGACATGCGCTCGGTCGGCGTGCACCAGGGCCTGGCCCCCGTGCTCGACGTCGTGCGCGACGCCCGCTGGGGCCGCGTCGAGGAGACCATCGGCGAGGACCCGTACCTCGTCGGGACCGTGGCCACGGCCTACGTGCAAGGCCTGGAGTCCGCCGGGATCGTCGCGACGCTCAAGCACTTCGCGGGGTACTCGGCCTCGCGCGGCGGGCGCAACCACGCGCCCGTCTCGATGGGGGCGCGCGAGCGCGCCGACGTGATCCTGCCGCCGTTCGAGATGGCCGTCCGCGAGGGCGGCGTGCGCTCGGTCATGCACGCCTACACCGACACCGACGGCATCCCCTCGGCCGCCGACCGCGAGCTCCTCACGGGGCTGCTGCGCGAGGAGTGGGGCTTCGACGGGACCGTGGTCGCCGACTACTTCGGGATCGCGTTCCTCAAGATCATGCACGGCGTGGCCGGCGACTGGGCCGAGGCCGCCGCGGCGGCGCTCGCGGCCGGGGTCGACGTTGAGCTGCCGACCGTCAAGACGTTCGGCGAGCCGCTCGTCGCGGCCCTCGAGGCCGGCGAGGTCGACGTCGCGCTCGTGGACCGCGCCCTGGAGCGCGTGCTGCGCCAGAAGGTCGAGCTCGGCCTGCTCGACGCCGACTGGGACCCCGTCCCCGCGGTGCTGCGCGACGTGCCCGCGGACGTGCTCGCCGGGGTGGCGGCCGGCTCCGACGACCCGGCCGCCGCCCTGCGCGGGACCGTCGACCTCGACGGCCCCGCCAACCGCGCGCTGGCCCGCGAGGTCGCCGAGCAGGCCGTGGTCCTGCTCGCGAACGACGGCGTGCTGCCGCTCGGTGCGGACGTGCGCCGGATCGCGCTCGTGGGTCCCACGGCCGAGGACCCCATTGCCGTGCTTGGCTGCTACTCGTTCCCCGCCCACGTGGGCCTGGCCCACCCCGAGATCCCGCTCGGGCTCGCGCTGCCCACCCTCGCCGAGTCCCTGCGAGCCGAGCTGCCGGGCGTCACGGTCGACGTGCTGCCCGCGATCACGCTCGACGGCACGAGCGACCCGTCCTCGACCGGGGCCGTGAGCACGGCCGAGGTCGCGGCCGCCGACGCCGCAGGCATCGCGGCAGCGGTCGAGCTCGCCCGCGAGGCCGACGTCGTCGTGGTCGCCCTGGGCGACCGGGCCGGGCTGTTCGGCCGCGGCACGAGCGGCGAGGGTTGCGACGCCGAGTCGCTGCGCCTGCCCGGCGCCCAGCAGGACCTGCTCGACGCGCTGCTCGCCACAGGTCGCCCCGTGGTCGCGACGATCCTCTCGGGTCGGCCCTACGCGCTCGGCGCGGCCGCGACCCCCGCGCCCGGTGAGCCCGGTGCCGCGGCGATCGTCCAGGCGTTCTTCGCGGGCGAGGAGGGGACCCCTGCGGTCGCGGGCGTCCTGTCGGGGCGCGTGGCGCCGTCGGGCCGGCTGCCCGTGAGCGTGCCCGGGACCGAGGGCGCCCAGCCCACGTCCTACCTGGCCGCGACGCTCGCGCAGGCGACCGACGTGTCGAACATCGACCCGACCGCGGCCTTCGCGTTCGGCCACGGGCTCACGTACACGAGCTTCGACTGGTCGGACCTCGTGGTGAGCGCGGCCGAGGCCGCGACCGACGGGGCCTTCGAGGCGTCGTTCGTCGTGCGGAACACCGGCGGGCGCGACGGCGTCGAGGTCGTGCAGCTCTACGCGCACGACCCCGTGGCGTCGGTCGTGCGGCCCGTGCAGCGGCTCGTCGGGTACGTGCGCGTGCCGCTCGTCGCGGGCGCCTCGGCGCGCGTGAGCGCGACCGTGCCCGCCGACGTCCTGTCCTTCACGGGCCGTGACGGGCGCCGGATCGTCGAGCCCGGCGCGATCGAGCTGCGGTTCGGGGCGTCGAGCGCCGACGTGCGGCTCGTGGCCTCCGTGTCGCTCGTGGGCGACGTGCGCGTGGTCGACCACACGCGCGAGCTGCACGCGCCGCTCGTGGTGGACGAGGCCTGAGATGACGGACCCGAGGCCGGTCCGGCGGCTGACCCCCGTCCCGACCTCGGGTCCGGCGGCCGGGGCCATGCCCGCCGGGACCACGTTCACGAACCCCGTCCTGCCCGGGACGCACCCCGACCCGAGCGTCTGCCGGTTCCCCGGCTCGGGCGGTGCGCCCGACGACTACTACCTCGTCACCTCGACGTTCGAGTACTTCCCGGGCCTGCCGGTCTTCCACAGCCACGACCTCGTGACGTGGACGCAGGTGGGCCACGCGATCCACCGCACCGACCAGGTGGACCTGTCGACCGTGCCGTCCTCGGGCGGGCTGTACGCCGCGACGATCCGGCGCCACGTCGGGACGTTCTACGTCGTCACGACGCTCGTCCACACCCAGGGCCGGGGTGGGCACCTCCTCGTGACCGCGACCGACCCCGCCGGGCCGTGGTCCGACCCCGTGTGGCTCGAGGGCGAGGGGATCGACCCGTCGCTCTTCTTCGACGACTCGACCGGGCGCGTGTGGCTCACCGCGACGCGCCTGGCCGACCCGGGGGAGTGGGAGGGCCAGACCGAGGTGTGGCTGCGCGAGCTCGACCTCGCCGCGGGCGCGCTTGTCGGCCCCGAGCACGTCCTGTGGCGCGGCGCGCTGCACGGCGCGGTCTGGGCCGAGGGTCCGCACCTGTACCGGGTCGGCGACCACTACTACCTGCTCGCCTCCGAGGGCGGTACCGAGCACCGCCACGCCGTCTCGGTCGCGCGCGCCGACACCGTCACCGGCCCGTACACGGGAAACCCCGCGAACCCGATCCTCACGCACCGCCACCTCGGCCGGGACTTCCCCGTGGTCGGGGTCGGGCACGGGGACCTCGTGGAGACCGCCGCCGGCGAGTGGTGGATGGTCCTGCTCGGCAGCCGCCCCTACGGCGGCTACTTCCCCAACCTGGGGCGCGAGACGTTCCTCGCCCCTGTCGTCTGGGAGGACGGGTGGCCAGTGGTCGCCCGGGGTGTGGGCCACGTCGCGGGGAGCTTCCCCCTGCCCGACGTCGGAGCGCGGCTTCCGGGGAGCGGCTCACCGGCTGAGGTGGTGGGCCAGCCTTCAGGGGTGGGTGCCGTCGTCGTGCACGAGACGTTCGACGGCCCCGGCGAGGGGCTCGACCTCGCGTGGAACCAGGTGCGGACCGGGGAGCGCTTCTGGTCCCTGACCGAGCGGCCCTGGCACCTGCGGCTCCCGCTGCTGCCCGCGACGCTGTCCGACGTCGCGACCCCCGCGTTCCTGGGCCGCCGCCAGCAGCACGCGGACATGGATCTGACGGTGCGTGTCGACGTCGACCCCGCCGGGCCCGACGAGTGGGCCGGGCTCGCGGTGCGTCAGTCCGAGGAGGCGTGGATCGCGGCGGTCGTGACGCGGGCGGCGCCCGCTGACGACTCCGCAGGGGCAGTCGGCGGGCGCGAGGTGCTCGTGGTCGAGCGCTTCGGCGGCGAGGAGGTCGTCGTGGGGCGCGCGGCGCTCGGGCCGCTGGGGCTGGCCGAGGGAGCCGTGGACGTGGTGCTGCACGCCACCGGTCAGGAGTACGCGCTCGGGGTCCGGACGCTGGTTGGCTTCCACGCCGTCGCGACCGTGCACGGCGGGCGGCTCAGCTCGCCCGAGGCGGGCGGGTTCCTGGGCGTGTGGGTCGGTCCGTACGCGACGGGCCGCGGGACGACGACCGCGACGGTCGCGGACGTCGAGTGCGTGGAGTTCCGAGGGCGCTGAGCATCTGCAGGCCGCAGGACCCGTGCTCACGCTCGGCCCCGACCGGCAGATCGTCCATGACATCCCCTTGAAGCGATATCCCTTCGAAGGCATGCTCAGTGGGTTCTGATCGACTGGACCGCGGCCTTCGACCGGTACTTCGCCGAACTCGAGAAGCGGGCTGACCAGGGAGACGGTGACGCCCGCGCGGTGGTCGCCTTGTTCAGCAACGACAAGGCAGCGATGGGCGACGTCTTCTACGACAGTGTTGGACCACGGGCCGACCAGATCATCGACCAGTGGCTACGAGAGCGGAGTGGTGAACCATGAGTCAGAATCGCATGCGCGACGATTTCGTCCGCGGCAATGACCGCTTGACGGGATATCTACGGACCCCCGAACGTGCCCAGGCCGTCGCAGCGATCCGCAAGGAGATGGACACCGAGGATCGCGCCTACGCCCTCAATCTCGCGGCGATCCGCAAGGCCGCCGATCTCACGCAGAAGCAGCTCGGTGAACGACTGGGAGTCGGACAGAACACGGTCTCGCGCACCGAACGGCGCAGCGACGTCTTGTGGTCCACGCTCGTCGACTATCTCAGCGCAGCAGGCGGATCCGACATCACGCTCGCCGTCACGATCAACGGTCAACGCATAGAGCTCGACCTCGACGCATCACACCACACCCGCAACTAGTCACCACGCCGCCAGCCCTCGGGGATCGCTGCGGCGCCCCGGGCGCAGGCCGTGATCTCGTGCCAGCGGAACCGGTCGACGACGGCGCTGACGGACGGGATCTTCACGAGCGCCGAGAACACCGCGAAGCCGACCGCCCCGCCGGTGATGTTGAAGATCAGGTCGTTCACGTCCGCGATGTGCCCCCCACCCAGCAGGTGCGCCGTCACGAGCTGGGTGACCTCGATCGTCAGGCTCAGGACCGCTGCCGCCGCCACGGCCCGTCTCCACGAGGCCCGGGGCGCGAGCAGCGGCACGAGGACGCCGACCGGGACGAAGACCAGGACGTTCATGACCGCATCGGCGACCTCGTAGTCCACGAACGGCACGACGGCGAGATGGCTGCCCCAGGGGGCGCTGCTGACGGGCTTGTCCAGGAAGACCGGGAAGACGGTGTTCGCGACGATCCCGGCGACGTAGACGCAGAGCGCGAGGGCGACCGTGGCTCGCGGCACGGAGAAGCGTCCGCTGCGGATCAGTGACCACATCAACCCCGCGAGCACCGCCGCGGCCAGAGGGACGACGACCGGGAGGACCGGGACCTGGTGGAACACGAGCGACCTGCGCCTTCTCCGAGACCTGCGCGGCGGCTGGTGCCGCGGCTCCACGCAAGAGTGCCCGTCGCGCGACGGGCTCGGCATCCGTCCGTGGTCGGACCCGACATGACGGCGAGTACGACCGTCGTCGTCGCCCGGGCGCGCTCGTGCGGCGCCCGGATCACGCGGACGGGACGTCGGGCGGGTCGAGCAGGCGGCGAAGGCGGGTCTTCTTCTCGTTCTCGCGCACGACCCAGGCCACGTCCGGGTCGTCCGAGCCGCGCAGCGCGGCGAAGCGCGGCAGACCTGAGGCCGGGTCACCCGCGACGGCGACGCTCCAGCAGTACCCGAGGGCCTGCCGCAGCGTCCGGACGCCGGTGTCGCGGCGGGCGTCGGGCGGGAGCGCGTGGATCGAGGCGGTGGCGGCCGCGCAGGCGTCCAGGGCGGCCGTCACGGTGGCGGGGGTTCGCAGGAGGCGCGGCTCGCAGATCCCGGCGACCGCGGCTCGGCGAACCAGCGGGTCCTGGTCGTCGACCCAGGAGGCCACGAGCGCGACGAGGGTGGCGGTCTCGGCGTCGCCGATGCGCTGCAGCGCCATCGCGACGGCCTCGCGGACGCGCCACGACCCCTCAGCCGCGCGGACGCGCAGCAGGTCGGTCAGGTCGGTGCGTGCACGGGCGGGGACGTCGACGACGAGCCGGCCGAGGCCGACCGTCCCGCAGCAGCGCAGGTACTCGTCGGGGGAGTCGGCCAGGGAGAGCACGAGGCCTGCCGGCGCGACGTCGGCGAACGCACCGATCAGCTCGAGGTTCGCCCGAGGCCCGGGGAGCCCTGAGCGGGCCGTGAGGTAGGCGCGCACGGCGGCCGGATCATCGTCGAGCGCGCGCAAGGCCGCCCGGTGCTCTTCACGCACGCTCATGACCAGCACGCTAGGGCTCCCGCCCCTGCTCGGGTAGGGCCGTTCGGCCGATGTGCGGCCGTCGAAAGACCCGTCTCGGCGGGCGTCGCGCGCTCTCGGCACCCGCCCCGGAGCCTCACGGCGACGCGGGCGGGGCCTCACGCAGCAGAGCGAGATCCCGGCGGACGTAGCGCAGGTGCGCCCACTCCTCCTCCAGGATCACGCGCACGCAGTCCCCGACGCTGGGGTGCCAGTTTTCCCCGCCCCACGGGTCGTCGCGTTCCTCCGCGAGCAGCTCCGTGGTGGCCGTCGCCAGGAACTCGGTCACCTGCCCTTGGCGCTCGGCCCGCACCGCGAGGATCTCCTCGTACGTCGGTGTGTCCGTGCGGAAGATCGACAGGTCGAAGCCCATCTCGCCGGCGCCGGTGAAGATCTGCCCGATCTCGTGGAACGGTTGCTCGATCCGCAGGATCCCGCCGCGGAGCCAGGCGTCGGTCGCCAGGACGAGGTGCCGCAGGGTCTGGGCCACGGACCACTCGTCCTCGACGTGGGCGTCCACCAGGTCGGGTGGCGTGCCCTCCACGGTCTCCTGCCACGCGGACTGCACGGCGACCCACCCCTCGCGCAGCCCGTCGACCGTCTGCGCCTTCTGCAGCTCGCGGCCGGGGAACTGCCGGTTGAGCTCGGCGTCCACGTACGGCACGACGTCGACCCCGTTGACGATCAGGCTGCCGAAGAACAGGTCGTGGCTGTCGATGTCGAGACCGCCCACGTCGACGCCGCGCATGGTCACGCCGCTGACGTCGGAGAACCGCAGGGTGGCGCCCTTGAAGCTGGCCCTGACGAAGGTCGCGCCCTCGAACTCCTTCGTCCTGGAATAGGTCGTCATCGCTCCACGATGACGGACACCGGGCAGTCCTGCCCGGTGACGACCAGGTCACCCGACGACGAGTCGCAACCGGTTCTCCCCGACGCGGACCGTGACCTCCTGGCCCCAGGTCGCGACGAGCCGGTCCGACTCGACGCCGTCGCCGAAGACCACGAGCTGGTCCGACTCGACGGTGAGCCGGAGCTCGCCGCCCGCGTCGAGCATCCCTTCGGTCAGGTCCGCGCCCGTCGCGGGCGAAGGCCACGCCTCGCGCACGAACCACGCGAGCAGCGGGTCGGTGGGGCCGGGGAGGCGTCGCCCGCCGCGCTCGCGCGCGATCGACGCGCACCAGCCCGTCGCCCCGGCACCGGTCGCCACGATCACGCCCGACGACGACTGCCGCTCGACCCGGACGGACCCGCGCTCCCTGCCGCGACCGACCGCCGGCCCCTGACTCCCGCCCGCTCCGTCCGCGGCGATCCGGTACCGCGCCGACTGGTGCGACGGGTGCCCCACGAAGACCTCGTTGAGCGCGGACAGGTGCTGCCCGTCGTCGAGGTGCGCCACGACCGTCGTGAGGTCCTCGGTCCGCCAGCCGAGGCCGCCGAGGGGCGCGGCGCCGTCGGGCCGGAGGCTGGAAGGGCCGGGACCGGCCGGGGCGCTCGCGGTCCTTCCCGCGCGGGCCAGGAGACGCACGGCCGTGGTGACGTCGAGACGGACGAGCGCGCCGGCGTTGGTCCCCGGCTCGGGGTCGACGCCCAGTACCGGCTGGTCCGTGAGGTACTTGGCGACGTTCGCGACGAGCCCGTCCTGCCCGACCACGACCACGACGTCCTCGGGGGCCACGAGGAACCGGCCGAGGTCGGCGCGCTCGACGTCGGCCCGCCGCCAGCCCTCGGGGATCGCGGCGACGACCCGGGCCCGGGCCTCGGCCACGGCGTCGTGCCGCTCCTGGACCGCGGCGAGCGTGCGGCCGCGCGTGCGGAGGAAGAACTCGGCCTGACCGCGGGTCGCGTGCCGGTCGAGGAGCTCGTCGAGCTCGGTCCGCCGGTGCACGACGACCACGCGTCGCTGGAGGGGCACGTCAGGCTCCCCGGCCGGCGGTGGCACCGCCGGTGGCGGGGCCGCCTGCGGCTCCCGTGAACGCGGCGAGCGCCCCGCTGAGCAGGTCCGGCGTGATGGTCAGGCTGCCGATCTTGGGCAGCGCCCCGGCGAGGTCGCGCATCGCCACGGCCAGGATGGTCGACTGGTCCATGCCCTCGTAGACGTCCATGACGGTCCGGAACTTGGCGTTGTTCGCCTCGCCGAGCCGGCGGATCTCCTCGGCCTGCGCGGCCGACGTCAGGTCGCGACGCTCGGCCGCGGCGCGGGCCTCGACGAGCGCCGCGGCGGCGGTCTCCTCGGCCTCTCGCCGGAGGTTGGCGCCCTCCTGCGCGACGAGCCGCTCCCGGCGGGTCGCGAGCTCGATCTGGCTCGCGAGCTCGTTCTCCGAGATGGTGCGCTCGCGCTCGACGGCCAGCGCCCGCCGCTCGTACGTCGACCGGTCGGCCTCGGCCTGGACGTGCTCGCGCAGCGGGGTCTGCAGGGCGCGCTCGACGTCGCCGTCGGGGCGGACCGCGAGCACGTGGACCCCGAGGACCTCGATGCCGGTCGAGGCCAGCCGGGCGTCCGAGCCCAGTGCCTCCACGAGCTGGGCACGGACCTGGCTCACGCCCTGCTCGAGCGCGGTCGTCAGGGGGACGGCCGCGAGGTGGTCGATCGCGTGGCTCTGCGCGAGCTGGCCGATGATCGTCGCGACCTGGTCGCGCCCCGTGGTGGTCGCGGCGCCGGTGTCGGGGTCGATCCCGAAGTCGAGCCGCTGCGAGACGACGGCCGGGTCCGCGAACCGGTACGTCACGTTGACCTGGACCGTGACGTCCTGGTGGTCGCGCGTCGTGGCGTGGAAGAGGACGGGCAGCTCCTGGTCGTCGACCGGTACCTCGCTGAGGACCGAGGTGCCGGGGCGGAACCAGAAGGCCTGGCCGATCCCGCGGTGCGCGACCCGTCCTGCCTTGAGGTGGATCACGGCGCCCGTAGGGCTGCCGAGGAAGTGCCGCAGCCAGGGGTAGCGCTTGATGGTGGCCATGGGAGGCTCCGTCCGTCGTCGGTGTTTGTGTCACTTTGACGATAAGCCTCGACCGTCTTTAGTGTCAACCTGACGATAAGGAGATAGGATGGGGGCATGAGCGAGAACCCGGAGACCCCGCCGTCAGCCGCCCGGATCCCCGTCACGGTCGACGTCGTCGCGCTCACGGTCCGTGACGGCACGCTCCAGGTCCTGCTCGTGACGCGGCTCCTCGACCCCTTCCGGGACCGCCTCGCCCTGCCGGGCGGGTTCGTCCTGCCCGACGAGTCCCTGCCGCAGGCCGCCGCCCGCGAGCTCGCCGAGGAGACGGGCGTCGCGGTCCCCGGCCACCTCGAACAGCTCCGCACCTACGGGCCGCTCGGCCGCGACCCGCGCGGCCCCGTGCTGACCGTCGCGCACCTCCTGCTCGCACCCACGTACGGCCTACCGACCGCAGGCAGCGACGCCGCTCAGGTCGGCTGGTACCCGGTCGAGGAGGCGCTCGCGGACCCGGACGGGCTCGCGTTCGACCACCACCGGATCCTGCGCGACGGCGTCGAACGTGCCCGCGCGAAGCTCGAGTACTCGACGCTCGCGACGGCCTTCTGCGGCCCCGAGTTCACGATCGCCCAGCTCCGCGCCGTCTACGAGGCCGTGTGGGGCACCCGGCTCGACCCCCGCAACTTCCACCGCAAGGCCGTCGGCACCCCGGGGTTCCTCGTCGAGACGGGGGAGTCGACGTCGGGAGGGACCGGCCGGCCCGCCGCGCTCTACCGGCTCGCGCCCGAGGCGGAGCGCTCCGCCGGGGCGCGCGACGCCGTCGGGCAGGACGAGGCGCCCGCCTCCGTGCCCGCCGTGCTCAACCCGCCCCTCATGCGACCCGCAGGCTGAGCCCGCCATGCCCGGGGTGCTCGCCGGATGCGCCGCGGCGCACCGTCGCTAGCGTGAGAGACGTCAGCACGAACCGCTGCTGGACCGCACGGCACGAGGAGCCCGACGATGAGCGACACGACCGGCACGACCCCGAGCACGACCACCCCCCGCACGACTGCCACGACCCCGCGCGGCCTGACGACCGTGAGCTTCTGGTCCGACGACGTCCCCGCGGCGGTCGCCTGGTACACCGAGGTGTTCGGCGTCGACCCGTACTACGTCATGCCGCCCGCGCCGGCCCCGGCCGCCTACGTGGAGTTCCGGGTGGGCGACTACCAGCACGAGCTCGGCATCATCGACCGCTCGTACGCGCCCGCAGGCGCCGCGACGGTGCCCGGCGGGGCGGTCGTCTACTGGCACGTCGACGACGTCCGCGCCACGTACGCGCGACTGCTCGCGCTCGGCGGGACCGAGTACCAGCCGGTCACGCCGCAGGGCGACGGCGGGTTCGTGACCGCGGCCGTCGTGGACCCGTTCGGGAACGTGCTCGGCGTCATGGAGAACCCGCACTACCTCGCGGTGCTGGAGGGGCGCGAGGGGTGAGCGGGCGGCCACCCGCGCCGCACCGTGGAGCGTCCGGATATCGAGCCGTTTCCGCCCGCCAGACGGCGCCCACAGGGCACTTTCGAAGGGCCTTCGAACGTCAGATGAACACCAGGTGAACAGTCGCCGAAGACTCGCCGACTTGGTTCAGACCCCTGTCATCGAGCGTCCACCATGGAGTACGTGACCGAGACGATCCTGCTCGCGCTCGTGGTAGTGACGGCCCTGGCCTTCGACTTCACGAACGGCTTCCACGACACCGGCAACGCGATGGCCACGTCCATCGCCACACGTGCCCTCAAGCCCAAGACCGCCGTCGCGCTGTCTGCAGTCCTCAACCTGGTCGGGGCGTTCCTGTCCCTGGCCGTGGCGGCGACCATCGCCAAGGGGATCGTGGACGCGAACGTCATCACCCTCGAGGTGGTGCTCGCCGGTCTGGTGGGTGGCATCACCTGGAACCTGCTGACCTGGTTGCTGGGTATCCCGTCGAGCTCGTCGCATGCCCTCATCGGCGGCGTCGTCGGCTCGGTCCTGGCTGCGGTCGGGACGAGCGGGGTCCTGTGGACCGGTGTCCTGTCCAAGGTGATGATCCCCGCCCTGCTCGCTCCCGTGATCGCGATCGGGGTCGCCGCGCTCGGCACCTTCCTGGTCGCGCGCATCACCAAGGACCTGCCGCAGGACACGACGAGCCGCAGGTTCCGCTGGGGCCAGATCGGCTCCGCCTCGCTCGTCTCGCTCGCGCACGGCACCAACGACGCGCAGAAGTCGATGGGCATCATCCTGCTCGCGCTCATCGCGGGCGGTGCCGTCCCGTCCGACTCGGGGGTCCCGTTCTGGGTCGTCCTGTCGTGCGCGTTCTTCATGGCGCTGGGCACGTACCTGGGCGGCTGGCGCGTCATCCGCACGCTCGGCAAGGGCCTCGTCGAGATCGACTCGCGCCAGGGCATGGCCGCCGAGACCTCGTCGGCCGCGGTCATCCTCCTCTCGAGCCACTTCGGCTTCTCGCTGTCGACGACGCACGTCGCGACCGGTTCGATCCTCGGCTCGGGCGTCGGCATGCCGGGCGCGAAGGTCCGCTGGGGCGTCGCGGGCAAGATGCTCGCCGCGTGGGGCCTGACGCTGCCGGCCGCCGGCGTCGTCGGCGCGCTGTGCTTCTGGCTGCAGGACGTCATCGGTGGCGTCGGCGGGACCGTCGCGGTCTTCACGATCCTCATCGGCGTCTCCGCCGCGATCTGGGTCGCGTCGCGTCGCAAGCCCGTCGACGCGTCGAACGTCAACGACGAGTGGGACGGCGAGGGCGAGACCGCTGTGGTCGACGCCGCCGAGTCCTTCACGGCCGTCGCCGTCGAGGTCACGGCCGAGGCCGAGGCCACGATCGCCGCGACCACGGCAGCGAACTCCACTGCTCCGACCGCCACCGCCCCGACCGCCACTGCCCGTGAGGGAGTCCACGCATGAGCGAGTTCATCCACTTCGACGCCCTGCTCCAGGTCGTGGTCGCCGGCGCGATCGTCGGCGCGGGCCTGCCCGCGCTGTTCGCGCTGGGCGTCCGCCTGCTCGCCCCGTCGCAGGGTGCGGCCCTCGCGGTGGAAGGTGCGCCGTCGGGCACGGGCTCCGGCCCGACGACGGCTCGCCCCACGGGCCTTCGTCTCACCGGCGCGGTGGTGTGCTTCGGCACGGTGCTGGCCGCGTGCGCGGTGGGCATCTGGTTCCTCGCGTCCGGCGGTCACTGACCCCCCGCACGACCCCCGACAGGAGGCCGCCCCGTCGTACGACGACGGGGCGGCCTTCGTCGTCCTCGCGGGAGGCAGAGCGCCGCCCGCACGACGTGATGAGGCGAACACCACATCCGGGCGGTAGTGGTCGAATTACCACGGTCGCCCCACCTTGTCCCGCATTTCGAGGGGCTGATGTGCGACCGTGTCGCACGATGTGATCGGGAGCACGGGAATCTCCCGTCATACCGCCGTCGGGGTCTGGTCTTCTGGGTAGTTGGACAACTGTTCAGGTCACCAGAAGGAGCGTCATGAGCACCCCCCACCGGGCTCGTCGAGCGGGTACACCGTTCGGTCGGGCCGTCGCCGCCGCCACCGCCGCGGTCCTCGCCCTGACGGGAGCGGTCGCGCTGGGCGCGGGACCGCTCGCGGCGCCTGCGTCGGCGGCACCCAAGGCGCAGCTCCCGCAGTGCCCGGCGCCGGGGGAGATGCCCAACGTGTCGACCGGCGTCCCGATCTTCACCGACAGCAACGTGGCGGTCTGGGTCGGGGGGAACTACTCGGCGCTCCACAGCGCCGCCGAGTCGGAGGGCGTCCTGGTCGTCGAGGGCGACGCGACGTTCGACGCCCCCGGCAACTTCAGCATCGGCGCCGTCGGGGCGGGGTCGCAGATCGCGCCGCCCGACGGGTCGACCATGCTGCACGTGGGCGGCTCCATGACCGTGGGAGCGGAGACCGGCATCACCGTCGGTTCGACGCAGCCGAACGGCGGCGGGGTGAACGTCGGCGGCACGCTGACGATCGACGGTTCGCTCAGCACCACCGGGCCGGCGTCCAGCGCGCCGGTCCAGCAGGGGATCGGGGCTCCGGCCGCGCTCGCGCCCTGGGCCGACTTCCGCACGGTCGTCGAGGACACCTCGGCCACGATCGCCTCGTGGGGCGGGACGGCCGTGACGCGCTCGGGCAACCAGCTCACCTTCACGGGGTCCGGGACGGACGACCCGCAGGTGTTCACGATCCCCGCGACGATGCTCGACGGGGCCAAGGAGATGTACTTCGTCGGGATCCCCGACAAGGTCGCGATCGCGATCAACGTGACCGGCACGGAGCCTGTCGACATCGCGCCGAACTACTGGTCCGGCAACGGGACGGGGTTCATCAACGACTTCAACACCCCCGGGTTCGGCAACTGGGCCGCGCGCACGCTCTGGAACTTCGTCGAGACCCCTAGCCTGAGCATCGGGCGCGGCGACCAGTTCCTCGGGACCATCCTCGCGCCCGCAGCGGACGCCACGATCTCGACCGCCACGAACGGGCGCGTGATCGTCGGCGGCGACCTGAGCTTCGGCATCGACGGACTCACGACCGGGCTCGAGATGCACAGCTACCCCTGGACCGGGCCCGGCCCGTTCACGTGCCTCTCGGTCGAGCCCGGTGGGTTCACCGTCGCCAAGAGCGTGGTCGGTGACGGCGCGGACCTCGTGCCGGCCGGTACCGAGTTCACCGTCGCCTACTCGTACACCGCGAACGGGACGCCCGTCGCCGGCACCCTCACGGTGAAGGCCGACGGCACGGTCGTGGACGGCCCGGCGGATCTCCCTGCCGGGACCGTCGTCACGCTCTCCGAGCCCGACCTGCCCGTCGTCCCCGGCGTCGAGTGGGGCACGCCGTCGTTCGCCCCGTCGGACACCGTCACGATCGGTGCGTCCGGGACAGCCGCCGTGCGGCTCACCAACACCGCGTCGGCGCAGCTCGGCGGGTTCTCGATCGCCAAGGCAGTGACCGGGCTCGCCGCGAGCCAGGTCCCCGCGAGCACGGAGTTCACCGTCGCCTACACCGTGACGGTCGACGGCACCTCGACCCAGGGGACCGTGAAGGTCCGCGCCGACGGCACCGTGGTCGACGGTCCCCAGGACCTGCCGGTCGGCGCGGTCGTGACGTTCGCCGAGATCGACCTGCCGACCGTGCCCGGCGTCGTGTGGGGCGCGCCGTCGTTCGACCCCGCCTCGATCACGGTCGCCGACGGCGAGAGCCCCCGGGTCACGCTGACCAACACGGCCGACGCTGCGGTGATCCCCGTCGGCGGGTTCTCGGTCCAGAAGGTCGTCGAGAACGCTCCCGCGGGCATGGTGCCCGCGGACACCGCGTTCACGGTCGCCTACTCCTACGAGCTCGACGGCGTCCCGACGTCGGGCACCCTGACGGTGCGCGCCGACGGCACCGCCGTCGACGGCCCGCAGAACCTCCCGGCCGGCACGGTCGTCACGTTCGGCGAGGTGAGCCTGCCCGACGTCGACGGCGTCGTGTGGGGAGCACCGGTCTTCAGCCCGGCGAGCCTCGTGGTCGGCGCGAACGAGAACGCCAAGGTCACGCTGACCAACACCGCGGAGGAAGCACGGGCGGGCGGGTTCTCGATGGCCAAGTCCGTCACGGGCGAGGCCGCGGACAAGGTGCCCGCGGGCACCGAGTTCACCGTTCGCTACGCCTACGACCTGGACGGTGTGCCCACCACGGGCACGATGACCGTGAAGGCCAACGGGACCGTCGTCGACGGCCCGCAGAACCTCCGCGAGGGCACGGTCGTGACGTTCGAGGAGATCGCGCTCCCCGCGGTCGACGACGTCGTGTGGGGCACCCCGGTGTTCAGCCCGGAGAGCCTCGTGGTCGGCGCGAACGAGAAGGCCGAGGTCACGCTGACCAACACGGCGCTCGACGCCCCGGCGGGCGGCTTCTCGCTCGCCAAGGCCGTCACGGGCCTCGCAGCGGACAAGGTGCCCCGTGCGACCGAGTTCACCGTCCGTTACACGTACGACTTGGGCGGCGTGACGACGACGGGCACCCTCGCGGTGACCGCGGACGGGACCGTCGTCGACGGCCCGCAGAACCTTCCGGTCGGCACGGTCGTGACGTTCACCGAGCTCGCCCCGCCGTCGCTCGACGGCGTGGTCTGGGGCGCACCGGTCTTCAGCCCCGCCTCGGTCACGATCGCCGACGGCGAGAACACCCTGGTGACGGTGACGAACACCGCGAACGCGGTCGTCGTCCCGCTCGGCGGCTTCTCGATGGCCAAGGAGCTCACGGGCGAGGCCGCAGGCCGCGTCCCGGCCGACACCGAGTTCACCGCGACCTACGAGTACACGATCGACGGCGCCACGCTCGGGGGGACCCTGACGCTTCTCGCCGACGGGACCGTCGTCGACGGCCCGCAGAACCTCGTCGCGGGCACCGTCGTGACGTTCACCGAGCTCACGCCCGCCCACGTGGTCGGCGTCGAGTGGGGCACGCCGGTCTTCAGCCCGGCGCGCGTCACGATCGGCAGCGTCGAGAACACCGCCGTCACGCTCACGAACACGGCCAATGCCGAGCCCGCGGGCGGGTTCTCGCTCACGAAGGTCGTCGAGGGCTCCGGAGCCTCGGTCGTCCCGGCGGGCACCGAGTTCACGGTCCGCTACGCCTACGAGCTGGACGGCGCACCGGTCAGCGGCACGTCGACCGTGGCCGCTGACGGGACCGTCGTGGACGGCCCGCAGAACCTCCCGGTCGGGACGGTCGTGACGTTCACCGAGACCGACCTCCCCACGGTCGCGGGCGTGGTCTGGGGGACGCCGGTCTTCAGCCCGGCCCAGGTCACGGTCACGGACGGCCAGAACGCGGCAGTCACGCTCACCAACACGGCCGACGTCGTGGCCGCCCAGGTCGGCGGGTTCACGATCGCCAAGAAGGTCACGGGGCCGAGCGCGGCGAAGGTCCCCGCGGACACGCAGTTCACGGTCGCGATCTCCGGGACCGTCAACGGCGAGCACACCGAGGGCACCCTGACGGTCCGCGCCGACGGCACCGTCGTCGAGGGCCCGGCGAACCTCCCCGCAGGGACGGTCGTCGACCTCGCGGAGGTCGACCTGCCGAAGGTCGAGGGCGTGCGCTGGGGGACGCCGGTCTTCACGGTCGACGGCGAGAAGGTCACGTCGGTCACGATCGGCGCGGGCCAGACCGTCGCGGTGACCCTGACCAACACCGCGGACTCCGCGGACGGCGGTCTCGCGGCCACGGGAGCTCGCGTCGCGGGCATCGCCGCCGTCGCACTGCTGCTGGTCGGCGGAGGTGGCGCGCTCCTCGTGGGTGCGCGACGCCGTCGGGCATGAGGTCCTGACCGGACCACCGCCCGAGCGTGCCCCGGAGCGGGCGTGACCTACCCGGTCACGCCCGCTCCGGCGTTCACGCCCCGAGCGCCGCGCGGACCGCCGCGGCGAACGCGTCGACGTCCTCCGCCGACGTGTCCCACGAGCACATCCAGCGGACCTCGACGCGCTCGGCGCCCGTGACGGGGTCGGGGGCGGCGGCCGCCCAGTCGTAGAACGCGAAGTCCGCGCGCAGGGCGTCGGCCACGGCTCGCGGCAGCACCGCGAACACCGCGTTCGCCTGGGTGGGCTGCGTGAACGCCAGGCCCGACGGCGTGGCGTCCGTCCCGCCGTCGGGCGCCTCTCGCTCGCTCGCCACGGGCGAGAGCGCGACCCGCAGGCGTGCGGCCATCGCGTTGGCGTGCGCCGCGTTGGTGCGCCACAGGTCGTCCTCGAGCAGCGCCGTGAGCTGCGCCGAGACGAAGCGCATCTTCGACGCGAGCTGCATGGTCATCTTGCGGACGAAGTCGACGCCCTGGGCCGCGCCGGGGTCGAGGACCACGACGGCCTCGCCGAACAGCAGGCCGTTCTTGGTGCCGCCGAACGACACGACGTCCACGCCCACGTCGGTCGTGGTCGCACGCAACGACACCCCGAGGGCGGCCGCCGCGTTCGCGAGCCGCGCCCCGTCGAGATGCACGCGCAGGCCCGCGGCGTGCGCGCGGTCGCTGATCGCGCGGATCTCGTCGGGCGAGTAGACCGTGCCCAGCTCGGTCGCCTGCGTGATCGAGACGACGAGCGGCTGCGCGCGGTGCTGGTCGCCCAGGTCGCCCACGAACCGGTCGACCGCGCCCGGCGTCAGCTTGCCGTCCGGGGCAGGGACCGTGAGGAGCTTGATCCCGCCGACACGCTCCGGTGCGGCGTTCTCGTCCTGCTGGATGTGCGCGTGCTCGGACGTCACGACCGCGCCCCAGCGCGGCAGCATCGACGTGAGCGCGACGACGTTCGCGCCCGTCCCGTTGAAGACCGGGTAGGCCGTGGCCGCCTCGCCGAAGTGATGCCTGACCGACTCCTGGAGACGCTCGGTCCATGGGTCCGCGCCGTACGAGCCGGCGTGGCCCACGTTCGCCGCGGTCAAGGCCGCGAGGACCGCAGGGTGGGCAGGGGCGTAGTTGTCGGACGCGAACGAACGCGGGGTCGAAGGCACCCGGCCAGGGTAGACCCGGTCAGGGCAGGGTGATTCTGTGCCCGAGCAGGACGAGGACCGACGAGCCGTCGTCCGCCGTCTCGACCCGGAAATCACCGTCGACCATCGGCTGCTCGCCCCGGGTCCGTACGTCGAGGATCTCCGGGACATCGGCCGGCGAGTAGACGCGCGGGCCTCCCTGCCAGATCGCGTACGACATGTGCCAATGGAGGGAGTGTCGCTCCTCTACCAGGATCTGTCTTCCGGCCGGACGAGCCAGGTCGTCGAGCGGGACGTACGTGCTCATCGCGGCGCCGACCCCCATCAGCCATGCGACGAAGGCCACGCACGTCACGGCGAGCAGGGCGACGCCCGTCCCGAGCCACATGAGCACGGCGACCCCGTAGCGGCAGGTCATCGACACCCGGACGGCCAGGACCACGCAGAGAAGGCCCATGCATCCGCAGATCACCAACCAGAGCCAGGCGGTCATCGTCTCCGCGTCGTGACCGCGGACGAGCAGCAGATAGGCCGAGTCGACGTAGGGGTCGAGGAGGAAGATCCCCACCCCGGCGACACAGGCGATCAGGATGGGAGCCCCCAGCCAGACCCACCAGGCCCAGTGGAGGCGCTCCACAGAAGGGGCCGACGCGACCGGTGCGATCGAGGCCGAAGTGCTCACAGCCCGAAGTCAACCAGAGCGCGGTGCGCCTGGGCGCCGAGGATGACGTGCCCTCCTGCCGAGGGTGACGCGTCTGCGCGGCCGGGCCCGCGCGACAAGGGCCCCCGTGAGGCGCACCCTGGAAGAGCGGGGGCGGTCGCCCCTGCACGACGCAGGGGGACGCGGCGGGCGAGCAGCCCGTCCGCCCGGGCATCGCGGCCCGGGGCACGACCGACCACCCGCTCCCACGCCCCCGCCGGCACACGAGGGGGAACACCATGAGCACCGCACCGCACCCCGACCCGCAGCTGGGGGGACCGTTCGTCCGGCAGGACGTCTGGAAGCTCTACCAGCAGGGACCCGACGGCCAAGCCGTCATCACCGCCTACGCGAAGGCCGTCGGGGTCCTCAAGGCCGGCCCGTCCACGGGAGCCCGGTCCTGGCTGCACCAGACCCAGGTCCACGGCATGAGTCCGGACCCGCACGACGGGCTGCGCAACCAGTGCCAGCACGGCTCCTGGTACTTCTTGCCGTGGCACCGGCTCTACCTGGGCTACTTCGAGGCGATCTGCCGCGACATCATCCGCAACCGGAACGACATCCCCCAGAAGGTCAAGGACACGTGGGCCCTGCCCTACTGGGACTACGACACGGCCACGACCAACACGCTGCCGCCGCCCTTCCGGGACCCCATCGGGCCCGACGGCCTCGCCAACCCGCTCTACGAGGTGCAGCGCAAGAACGGCGTGAACGCCGGGACGGCTTCCCTCGACCCCACCGAGACCACCGCGAAGGGCTGGTTCTACCAGCCGCTCTTCACGTCGAAGATCCCGAACACGGTCACCTTCGGCGGTCCCACGACCGGGTTCAGCCACCTCGGCGGCACGATCGGCGCCCTCGAGGGCACCCCGCACGGCACCGTCCACAACTTCGTGGGCGGCAAGATGGGGAACTTCAACACCGCGGCCTCCGACGCCGTCTTCTGGTTGCACCACTCCAACATCGACCGGCTGTGGGAGGTGTGGCGGTCCCACGCCGGGCAGGGGCGCGACCCCGCGAAGAGCGTCTTCACCCAGAAGTTCGCGTTCCTCGACCCGTCCGGAGCCCGGAGGGAACCCGAGAGCTGGGAGGTGCTCGACACGAGCGCGTTCGGGTACGTGTACGCGGACATCGGGGTCCCACCGTCGGCCCGCACGCTGAAGCGAGAGAGGAGGGGGCCCGTGGCCGGCGTCGGAGACGCGGGGGCCGAGGACGACGCCCGCCGCGAGGAGGAGGTACGTCGCCTCGAGCAGGTCCCGCCCGAGGCCGTCGCGGTCAACCGTGAGCCGGTACGCCTCGCGTCCCGGACGGCGAGCGTCGACATCGTGGTCGGGCCGGGTGCGGCCCGGGACCTGACCGACCGGGCGGCGTCGCCGACCGAGCCGGAACGGCTGCTGCTCGTGCTCGAGCACATCACGCTCGAGGGCGACAACCAGCCGCCCACCTACGCCGTGTACGTCGGCGACACCGAGGACGACGACGCGCTCGTCGGGAACCTGCCGCTCTTCGGGGTCCGCGAGTCGCAGGAGTCCGACGCCGAGCACGGGCTGTCGTACGTCTTCGACATCACCGACGTCGCGGCCAGCCTCGGCGAGAGAGGAGCCTGGGACCCTGGCCACCTGCACCTGACGTTCCACCCCGTCGTCCACGACGAGCAGGAGGTGCTGGCGGCGCCCGAGGTCGTCGTCCGGACCGTCCGCCTCATGGTCCAGTGACCGTCGCGGCCGGGCGTCGCCCGCGCCCGGCCGCCGCGCGCGGGCCGGGGGTCCGGGCGGTGGGCGTCGAGGCGCGACGGTTCCTCGACCGTCATCCCGAGTGGCCGGTCCTGCTGGCGGCGGCCGCCGCGTGGGCGGCGCTCCTCGGCGCACGGTCGCCGACACCGGGCTCTGGCGCCCGCGGCCCGGTACCGGTGTCGGCGCACCACGCGTCCCCGGGGGTCCAGGGAGGGGGGTGGTCCTCCGCGTGGCTCGACCCGGCGTCTGTCGCGACGGGCTGGGCCGACGGCGTTCACGGGTTCGTGCCCGCAGTGGCAGCGGGCTGGGGGCACTGGGCGCTCATGGTCGTCGCGATGATGCTGCCCGGGCTGGTCCCGTCCGTGCGGCACGCGGCGTTCGCCTCGCCACGCAGACGACGGCACGGGACCACGGCACTGTTCGTCGCCGCCTATCTTGCGCTGTGGATCGTGGTGGGACTCGGGGTGACGCTCGTCGTCGGCCTGCTGCGCCCCGGGGTCATGGCCGCCGCCGCGGTCCTCGTCGCGGCCTCGGCGTGGGAGCTGACCCCCGTCGTCCGGCGAGCCTTGGCCCGGTGCCATCGCTCGGTGCCGCTGGGCGTCGAGGGCCGGACGGCGGACGTCGCGGCCCTGCGGTTCGGCTGGTTCCACGCCCGTGCGTGCGCGGCCACGTGTGCACCGTTCATGGTGGCGGCGACCTTCGCGGGGCACCCGCTCTGGCTCGCGCTCGGGATCGCGACCGTGACGTGCCTCCAGAAGCTCGGCGCCGACGCCGAACGCTGGGTGCACCCCGTGGCCGTCCTCGGGGTGCTGTCGGCCGTGGTCCTGGTCGGGACCAGCTGAGGGGGCGGTGCGTCACCCTCGGCGGGCAGGGGCCTCACCGTCGAGGTAGTACCAGCGTCCGCCCTCCCGGACGAACGAGCTGATCTCGTGCAACGATGCACGCTCCCGCGTCTCGTCGGACCGGTAGTGGGCGACGAACTCCACGACGCCCGTCCGGTCGAGCGGGCCGCCCGCGCTCGTCGCGACGACGTCCAGACGGCGCCACGTCACGTCGTCGTCGAGGTCCAGGTCCGCGGGGCGCGTCGAGGGGTGCCAGGTGGCGAGCAGGTAGTCGGCGTCGCCGACCGCGAACGCCGCGTAGCGCGAACGCATCAAGGCCTCGGCCGTCGGAGCCGTCACCGAGTCGGCGCCGCCCGCAAGGAGGCCGCGGTGGTACCGCCCGCAGCACGCCCCGTACGTCTCTCCGGACAGGCAGGGGCAGCGGGCGTCGTCGGGCAGGGGCGAGGTCGCGGTCACCCGACCATCCTTCCGTAGGGTGTGAGCCGTGCGCTTCCTCCGCTGGACCTTCGCCGTCTACCTCGCCGCCGTGCTCGTGGTGACGTGCTGGCCGTCCCCGCAGTCGACCGCCGCGCCCGGGTGGGCGCTCGCGGTCCTGGACGCGTTCCGGTCAGTGGGCCTGCCGATGTCGTACGAGTTCCTGGAGGCCGCCTCGAACGTGGTGATGTTCTTGCCGTTCGGCGTGCTGGGGCTGCTCGTGCTGTCCGGGGCGCGTCCCGGGGTGCCGCTCGGGAGGGCGGTCGGGGCCGTGGTCCTGGCGGGGTTCGCCCTGTCGATCGCGATCGAGCTGTCGCAGCTCGTGATCCCGGGCAGGTACTCGACAGTGCAGGACGTCGTGATGAACACCACGGGGGCGGTCGTGGGTGCGGTCGCCGTGGCGGGAATTCTGGGCGCCCGTCGCCCGTTGACCCCAAGTTAGTGTCGCGACGACACTAAAAATTCTCGCATCGTCACACGGAGGTCCCCCATGTCCACCCCCCACGTCACCGGCGCACCGCTCGACGGCGCCCCGTCCTTCCAGGGCAGGGTCGCCCTCGTCACTGCCTCCGGGGCAGGCATCGGCGAGGCGGTCGCGAAGCGGCTGGCCTCCCTGGGGGCGGCCGTCGTCGTCTCCGACGTCAACGACGAGGCCGGTGCGCGGGTCGTCGCCGACATCGAGGCCACGGGCGGCCGTGCGGCCTACCGACGAGCGAACGTCGCCGACCCCGCGGACGTGAGCGCCCTCGTCGCGTTCGCCGTCGAGACCTTCGGCGGGCTGCACCTCGCGGTCAACAACGCAGGCGTGGGGACTCGGCCCTTCCGCCTCGACGAGATGCCCGAGGACGGCTGGGACCGCACGCTCGACGTCACGCTGCGCGGGACGTTCCTGTCGATGAAGGCCGAGATCGCCCACATGCTCGGCAACGGGGGCGGCAGCATCGTCAACATCGCCTCGATCGCGGGCCTCAAGGCGTCGCCCGGCCTGGCGCCGTACTCGGCCGCGAAGGCAGGCGTCGTGTCCCTCACGTACGGCACCGCGATCGAGTACGTGACCGACGGCATCCGCATCAACGCCGTCGCGCCGGGGGCGATCGAGACTGCCGCGCTCGCGTCGCTGCCCGAGGAGGCCCGCGCCGGCTACGCGGCCGACGTCCCCATGAAGCGCCTCGGCCAGCCGTCCGAGATCGCGGACGCCGTCGCGTTCCTGCTGTCCGACCAGGCGAGCTTCATCACCGGTGTGGTCCTGCCGGTCGACGGCGGCACCCGGGTCGCGTGACCGACGCACCGCACCCCGGGGCGGGGCCGGGCGACGGCCCCGCCCCGGCGGGGGACCCGCGCGTGCCCGGGTACCGGTCCGACCTGCTCGACTCGCTGGTCCGCGTCATGGGCCTGTGGACGAGCGGCGACTTCCTCGCGGCCGTCGCTGCACGCGAGGGGATCGACCTGGACACCCCGGCGATCGTGGTGCTCACGGTCGTGTGGCGGCAGGGCCCACGACGACCCTCGGCCATCGCCGAGCACCTGTCCACGGGACCGTCGAACGTGAGCAAGATCCTGCGCCGCCTCGACGGCGCGGGGCTCACCGAGCGCCGCGAGGACCCCGACGACGCCCGGGCCTCGCGCGTCCACCTCACCGAGGCGGGGGCCCGCGTCGCCAGGACGTTCGTCGCCGCGGGGGACGCGCTCGTCGACGAGCTGCTCGACGGGTGGTCCGCGCACGACCGGTTGGCCTTCACCGAGCTCATGCGGCGCTTCGAAGGGGCGACCGAGGCCTTCCTCGAGCGGGGCTGACGGCTCCGTCGTCTCCGCTGGTACCCGTCTAGGCCCACAGCAGGCGCCACCAGGTCTCGCCCGGCGCGTCCGCGCGGTGGATCCGGTGGATGCGGTGCGGCGCGTTGAGGGCGTCGTCGAGCCCCAGCTCGTCGACCACGTAGGCCCACAGGAGCTCGCACTCGCAGTCCGGGACGTGCTGCTCGGTCACGAGCAGGTCCGCCTCGAAGCGCAGGATCGCGCCTTCTGCGACCAGGCGCTCGTCGCAGCGTCCCGGTCCGACCACGAACCCGTGGAGCGTCACGTCGTCCGGGTGCTCGGCGGCTGCCCGGAGCAGGCGCCCCAGCGGCGGCGAACCGTTCGACCGGTGGACGAGCCGGGTGGGGGCGAGGCGTGCCAGGAGCGCCTCGGCCAGGGGCCCGTCGAGGTTCGCGAAGAACGTCGGTTCGAGCGGGTCGTCGTCGGGGTGCAGGACCGGTTCCAGCAGCTCGGGCACGGCATCGTCGAGGAGCCAGCCGTGCGTGTGCGGCCCGTGGACGTGGTGGAAGCCGTCGGGGCCGTTGGCCTCGGCGGCCTGGCGTTCCCAGAGCGCCCGGAGGGTGGGCAGGCCCAGGGGAGAGACCGGGTGCCGGGTCGTCGCGCGTCGTCGGGGGTGGGAAGGGCGGGTGCCGTGGCTCATGCCGGTAGGGTGCCGCGCCTGCGGGGACGCCCGCCGGGGCCGGCCGGAGCCCTGTGGACGAGGGCGCCGGAACGCGACCTGTGGACGACGCCGGATCGTGACGTCCGGCGGGCCCGAGCCCGACGCGAGAGGATGCGTTCATGACCACGATCCTCGTGACCGGCGGCACCGGCACGCTCGGCACGCCCACCGTGACGCTCCTGCGTGCCGCTGGGTACGACGTCCGCGTGCTCAGCAGGTCCACCCGGCCAGGCCCGGCCTTCGTGACCGGGGACCTCACCACGGGTGAGGGCCTGCGGGAGGCGTTCGACGGCGCGCAGACCGTCCTGCACCTCGCGACCCGTGGTCCCCGGGCCGACGTCGAGATGGGCCACCACGTCGTGGCCGCGGCCCGCGACGCCGGGGTGGGGCACGTCGTGTTCCAGTCGATCGTGGGCGTCGACCAGATCCCGCTCGGCTATTACACGGCCAAGGTCGAGGTCGAGGACCTGCTGACCGCGTCCGGCCTGGCGCACACGATCCTGCGGGCCACGCAGTTCCACGAGTTCGTCGACAACCTCTTCGCGGCGCAGCGCTTCTCGCCCGTGCTGCTCACGCCTGCGCTCGCGGTCCAGCCGATCGCGGTGCCCGACGTCGCCGCGCGCCTCGTGGAGATCGTCGCCGCGGGGCCCTCAGGTCGGGTCGCGGACGTCGGCGGGCCCGAGCGCCTCACGGGCCGTGAGGCCGCCCGCGCCTGGTTGCGGGCGACGGGCAGCCGCCGCGGGGTCGCCCGGGTGCGGCTGCCGGGGCGGACCTTCGGCGCGTACGCGGCGGGCCACCACATGGTGCCGGGCGCCCCCTACGGGACGGGCACGTACGGCCAGCACCTGCTCGAACGGTACGGGCGCCCGCGCTAGCCGACCCCCCGGGTTGCCGGGGCCCGGGCCGCGCGTGATCGTGGGGAGCATGACCCGAGCCCGTGGTGCCTCGCGATCCTCGTTCGACGTCCTCGCCCGGTCGCTCGCGATCGGGGTTGCCGCAGGCAGCCGTGCCTCGCTCGGCCTGGCTCCTCCGTTGCTCACGTCCTCGCTGTCCGGGCCGTGGGGGGTGCTCGCCAAGGTCGTCGGTGCGCTGGGCGTCGCGGCCGAGCTCACGGGGGACAAGCTGCCGAGCGCGGGATCTCGGCTCGAGCAGCCGGGCCCGCCGATCCGCATGACGTCGGGTGCGGTCGGTGCGCTCGTGATCGCCCGACGCGCCGAGGCCGGGGTCCTCTTCCCGCTGCTCCTCGGGGCGGCGGGCGGCGCTGCGGGCACCTGGGGCGGGGCAGCGTGGCGGGCGGCTGCGGTCGGCAGGCGCCCCGACTGGCAGGCCGCGGTCGTCGAGGACGCGGTCGCGCTCTCGCTCGCGGCGTTCGCGGTGCGCCCCTGAGGCGACCCCACCACGGCAACGTCCCCGGACGACCGCGGCCCGACGGCGCCGCTCACCTCCGGGGCGAGCTCCGCCGTCGGGCCGCGGGCCTCAGCAGGTCAAGGCGTTGCCCGTCGTGGTGCCCAGGAGCTCGGCGTAGCGGCGGAACAGCGCGACGCGGTTCGCGACCTGGCGCGGGTTCCCGCCGTCGCACTCGAGCGGGCCGTTGATCGCGCGGATCGTCTCGCGGAAGCCGTGCTCCCCGACGATCGCCTCGTGGCACGTCATGGTGCCCTCGCCGGGCTGGGTGTTCCAGTACCAGAGCGCCGTCTTCCAGGCGACGGTCGGGTCCGTCTCGACGAGGAACGGGTTGTTCAGCAGGTCGATGCCCAGGGCGTCGCCCGCCGCCTTGTAGTTGAAGTTCCAGGAGAGCTGGATGGGGCCCTTGCCGTAGTAGGCGTCCTGGCCCGCGGGGCACCCGTACGGCTGCGACGGGTCGCAGTAGTGCGAGTACACGGCCGTGTTGAGCTCGCTCACGTGCAGCAGACCCGTGCTCTCGTGGCTCACGTTCGCGAGGAACGCCGCGGCCTCCCGCTTCGCGATCTCGGTGCCGCCCGACGTCGCGAACTCCGGGTACGCCTCGGTCGCGGCGACCAGGCCCGCGTACGTGTAGAACGGGTTGCGGTCCGGGAACATCTCCTCGAACTGCGCCTCGGTCACCACGAAGCCCGTCGTGATGCCGCTCGTCGAACCTGTCTCAGCCATGAGCCACCCTCTCGTCACTGTTCCCGGCGGAACGTCGTCCGACGACTCGTCAGTGACTCGTCGGCACCCCCCGCCTGCGTTCAGCGGTCACCCTAGGGGACGAGCGAGCGCTCCTCGGCATCGGTGTGCAGTGCGCTCTGCGGGGCGTCCTCGACGTCCGGCTCGGGGCGGTCGCCGGGGCCGGGGGACCCCTCGGGAGAGACGTCCGCAGGGGTCGCGCCGCCCGTCCTGGCGTACACGAGGACCGCGACCAGACCCGCGACCCACCCCGTGACGAGCGGCCAGAAGAGGCTCGCCTGCACGGTCGGCAGGACCATGTTCATGGTGGCCGAGTGCAGCCCGAACGCGGTGTACGTCGTGAACGACCGGGTCGCGGCGGGGACCACGGCCGCCACGACCGTGGCGAACCAGACCGCGAGCACCAGGGTCCAGCGCCCCGCGCTCGGCGGGAGCCGGCGGGTCGCGAGCCACGTCCCGCCCGCGACGAGCAGGCCCACGGCCAGGGCGAGGGTCACCTCCATGCCCTGGACCGGTTGCCCTTGCGGCGCGAAGCGGAAGATCATCGCCCCCGTGGCCGCCTCCGCGACGAGGTCGATCGGGCCGCGCGCGCTGCGGTGCCACACGAGCCACGAGCTGCCGGCCCCGACCGTGACCCACACGAGCGAGGCCGTGAGGCCTGCGACGAGGACGGTCGGCCAGGTGCGGGCCCGCAGAGGCTTGCGCGACCTGCGCGTCGCGGGGAGCGTCTGCGCGGAGGAACGGCTCGTCAGGGCGAGGGCCCCGACGAGCGCGATGCCCACGAGCCAGCCGTTGACCAGTCCCCACCAGCCGCCCTCGAACGACGCGGCGAGCAGGTGGAACGCCGGGTTCATGGGCGAGGGGAAGGAGATGTCCGCGACCGTGTCCGCGACCGAACCGGCGGTGCCGCCGGCCACGACCCCGAACCACGTCGCGAGGAAGACGCCCCACGTGCCGGTGCGTGGAGGCAGGCGCCGCGTCGCGAGGTACGCCACGACCATGACCACCAACCCCGCGAGGAGCGCCGCGAGGATCGTCTGACCCGTGACCGCCGAACCGCCCGGGACCGTGCCGTTCGGGTGGGGGAGGAACGTCCGGACGAGCGCGCTGTGGACGCGGTACGTGAAGTTCGCGTGGACCCAGTCGCTCAGGACGGCCGTCCCGACCCACAGGATCGACGTGACCAGCCCGGCGACGAGCACGGCGGGTTCCCTGCGTGACGTCATCGGCATGCCCGCGAGGGTAGCGCACGCGCAGGAGGCGACGAGCCCGGTGAGGGGAGCCCGTGGCCCGGCCCTGCCCGACGGCGGAGCAGGCCCTCGCACGCACGGTGGGCTCCGGCGTCGGGCCCGGAACCGCCCGGCGGTTGACACCTTCCGAGGGCGCGTGCAAGAGTGCCTCTCAATCCGGAAACGTTTCCAGAGTGTTTCGCACCGCTGCGTTGGAAACGTTTCCAAATCGAGATCTTCCGCACCACCTTCGACGGAGAGGGCAGGAACCGATGGCACCACGTGCAACGTTGAACGAGGTCGCCGAGCGCGCAGGGGTGTCCCTCGCCTCGACCTCCCGAGCGCTGCACGGCTCCGGCGCGAGCAAGGCCATGGTCGAGCGCGTGCGCGCCGCCGCCGACGAGCTCGGGTACAGCCCGGACGCCGTCGGCCGCTCCCTGCGCATGCGCCGCACGTTCCAGATCGCCTTCGCGGTCGCCGACATCGGCAACCAGGTCTACGTCGAGATGATGTCCGCGATCCACGCGGTCATCGCGCCCTACGGCTACCGGGTCGTCGTGACGACCACGGGCGACACGGCGGAGTCCACCACGGACCTCGTGCGCAGCCTCGCGAACGGCATGGTCGACGGGATCGTCCTGAGCCCCCTGCGCATGAGCGAGGAGCTCGTCCGCGCGATCCACGAGTCCGCGGTGCCGGTCGTCGTGATCGGCCGGTCGCTCGGCGCCCACGGCATCGACTCGGTCTCGACCGACTCGGCAGGCGGGATCGGCCAGGCCGTGACCCACCTGCTCGATATCGGCCGCCGCCGCATCGCGTTCCTCAACGGCCCCCTCGACACGACCCCCGGCGAGGCCCGCCAGCGCGGCTTCGACGCCGCCGTCGCCGCCCCGGGGTTCGCCGCCGAGCACGTCGACGTCGAGATCGCCGAGGACTTCACGGTCGCCGCCGGCCTCGCCGCCACGCGCACGCTCATCGAGCGCAACGCCGCCCGCGGCGGTCTCGACGCGATCGTCGCGGCCAACGACCTGCTCGCGATCGGCGCGATGCACGCGGCCCGCCAGAGCGGCCTCGACGTCCCCACCGACCTCGCCGTGACCGGCATGGACGACACCGAGATCGGCCGTGTCTTCTACCCGAGCCTCACGAGCGTCTCCCTGGGGTCCGCCGAACGTGGTCGGCGGGCCGCCCAGCTCCTGCTCGGACTGGTCGAGGGCAGCGACCAGGAGACCCGGCACGTGGACGTGGGGCCGACCCTCCTCGTCCGCGAATCCACCCGACCGACCGACGCACTCGACGGAGAGAAGTCATGACAGCCCCCACCGTGGAGGCCGGCCCCCGACCGACCGCCCCCGCACCCCAGCGGCAGAAGCCGCGCCGGACCGGAGGGATGGCCCGCTCGAAGCGGCGCGAGGCCATCGCCCTCGTCATCCCGTCGCTGCTGCCCATCCTCGTCCTGAGCGTCGCGCCCCTCCTGGTCGGCGTCGGCCTCGCGTTCACCGACGCCCGCCTCGTGCGCAACCCCGAGTACGCGTTCGTCGGGATGGACAACTTCGTCCGGCTCGCCGACAACTCCTTCTTCTGGGACTCGTTCCGCATCGGCATGATCTGGGCCGTGTCCGTGACGCTGCTCCAGCTCGTCGCGGCCATGGGCCTCGCGCTCCTGCTCAACTCCGACCTCAAGCTCCAGGGCCTGACCCGCGTGCTCGCGCTCATCCCGTGGGCCATGCCGCCCGTGGTCGTCGCGATCATGTGGCGGATGATCTACTCGCCCAACGCGGGGCCGCTCAACGCGTTCCTCGGCAGCGTGGGGCTGCCCGACGACATCAACTGGCTCGCGGACTTCTCGACCGCGCTGCCGGCAGTGATCGTCGTGGGCATCTGGGTCGGCATGCCGCAGACCACCGTGACGCTGCTCGCCGGGCTCCAGCAGATCCCCGACGAGCTCCACGAGGCCGCGGCGATCGACGGCGCGAACGCCTGGCGCCGCTTCACCGCGGTCACGCTCCCGAGCCTGCGCCCGATCATCACGTCGATCACCTCGCTCAACTTCATCTGGAACTTCAACTCGTTCTCCCTGGTCTACGTGCTGACCGAGGGCGGACCGGGCGGCCGCACCATGCTGCCGATGCTCTACACGTACCTCGAGGCGTTCAAGAACAGGAACATCGGCTACGCGGCCGCCATGGGCGTCGTGCTCGTGGTCGTCGTCGTCCTCCTGCTCGCGATCTACCTGTGGTCCCAGTTCCGCCAAGACCGCGACAGCACGGGGAAGTGATCTGATGCGTCATCTCGTCCGGCCCGCCCAGTACGTGGCACTGGCCTTCTACATCGTCTTCCTCGGCTTCCCGCTGCTGTGGCTCATCTCGGCGTCGCTCAAGTCGTCGGGAGAGCTCAACTCGCTCAGCGTGAGCCTGATCCCGCAGGACATCGAGCTCGGCAACTACTCGGCCGCGCTCGAGCGCCAGGGACTCGTGCGCTCGGCGTGGAACTCCGCGATCGTCGCGCTCGTCTCGACCGCGCTCGTGCTCCTCATCGCGCTGCCCGGCGCGTACGTCCTCGCCCGGCTCAAGGGCCTGGTTCGCGGCATGGGCGTCGGGTGGATCCTGGTCAGCCAGGTCTTCCCCGTCATCCTCATCATCCTGCCGCTGTTCCTCATCCTGCGGACCATCGGCCTGACCGACAGCCTGGTCGGCCTGACCCTGGTGCACACGACGTACACGCTGCCGTTCGCACTGTGGATGCTGCAGGGCTACGTGAGCTCGATCCCGATCGAGCTCGAGGAGGCGGGCTCGATGGACGGCGCGAGCCGCCTGACGGTGCTCCGCCAGATCGTCTTCCCGCTCCTCATGCCGGGCGTCGTCGCGACCGCGATGTTCAGCTTCGTGTCGTCGTGGAACGAGTTCTTCTTCGCGCTCGTGCTGCTCCAGTCGCCCGAGAACTACACGCTGCCGATCACGCTCAAGATGTTCATCGGCGGCGAGGGCAAGGTCGCCCTCGGCCCGCTCGCGGCGGGCGCCGTGCTGGCCGCGATCCCGAGCATCGTCTTCTTCTCGATCATGCAGAAAAGGCTCACCGGCGGACTCCTGTCCGGTGCCGTCAAGGGGTGAGCGCAGTGCGCCCCCGCCTCGACGGAACCCGTCCCACCCACCCCACCCGCACGACCCCCACGCCTCAGAAAGGCAGACACATGAAGACTCGTGGTGCGTCCATCGCCGCATGCCTCACGATCGGCACCCTGTTCCTCACCGCTTGCGGAAGCGGCGGAGACAGCGACGCCGGTGGAGACTCCGGCCCGATCACGCTGAAGTTCCAGTCGCTGTCCGACCAGCCCGCGGCCATCGCCGCGACCGAGAGCATCGTCTCCGACTGGAACGAGGCCAACCCCGACGTCCAGGTCGAGATCGTCCCCGCAGGGTGGGACGGCATCTACGACAAGCTCATCACGCAGTTCAACGGTGGTGCGGCGCCGGACATCATCCACTACGAGGCCGCGAGCATCGTGCCCTTCGCGGCGGACGGCTACCTGGCCGACCTCTCCGAGTACATGTCCGACGAGTTCCGCGCGGACGTCCCCGAGGGCATCCTCGACGCGGTCACGGTCGACGACAAGGTCATCGCGTACCCCACCGAGCTCCAGTCCTACATGGTGTTCGCGAACAAGACGCTGCTCGACGCCGCAGGTGTCGCGATCCCCACGGGCGAGACCATGACGTGGGACGAGATGCGCTCGATCGCGCAGGCCACGACCAAGGACGGCACGTACGGCCTGGGCTGGGGGCTCAAGAGCCCCACCGCCGCGTACATGTCCTTCGCGCCGGGCTTCGGCGGCACCTACTTCGAGGGCAGCGGCGCGGACGCCACGCTGACGGTCGGCGAGGGCGAGATGGCCGTGCCGAACCTCGTGGACGCCATGGCGTTCGAAGACAAGTCGATCCTGCCCGTGACCCTGAGCCAGACCGGTTCGGAGACGCTCGCGACGTTCTACGCCGGGCAGGTCGCCATGACGATCCAGGGCTCGTTCCAGGCCGCGAACATCGCGACCGACGCCCCCGAGGGCTTCGACTGGATCGTGCTCCCGCCGCTCGAGGGGTCGGAGGGCGCCCAGCAGGCCGCCAACCCGCAGACCCTGTCCGTGAACATCGACTCCGAGCACGTCGAGGAGTCCGCGGAGTTCATCGAGTTCTTCACGCAGACCGACAACCTGGCCGCCCTCAACGAGGCCGACGCCCTCATCCCCGCGACGACGTCCGCGCAGGAGGCCCTCGCGGCCAAGCTCGGCACCGAGAACGGCTGGGACGTCATCCTCTCCTCGGGCCAGCACCTCGTGTCCGCGCCGTACCTCTTCGTCGACGCCTACGCGCAGTGGAAGGACACGGTCGCGACGCCGGCCTACCAGCGCTTCCTCGCGCAGGAGATCGACGCCGACGGCGTGGCGACCGAGCTGACGGCCGGCTGGGAAGAGATCACCAAGTAGTGCAACCCGTGCGGACGGCCGGGCAGACCGGCCGTCCGCACGGACGACGACCACGGGTGGCCGCGAGTCGCCCGGACGCAGAACGACGAACGACAGGGAGTGACCTCGTGAGCTGGCTGGACGAGAAGGCAGTGGCGGTGATCACCGGCGCAGCCGTCGGCGACGCGCTGGGTGGGGCGACCGAGGGGTGGACCCCGGAGCAGATCGAGGAGCGCCACGGCGGACGGGTCACGGGCATCGTCGGGCCGTTCTACCCGAACTGGCAGGACGCCCGCCCCATCGCGCCGTACCACAAGGGCGACGGCCACATCACGGACGACACCCTCATGACGCAGGCGCTCGTCGAGGTCTACGCCAAGCGCCGCGCGCACCTCGACGCGTACGCCGTGGCCGAGGACCTGGTCCCGCTCATGATCGGCGAGCCCCGCTGGATCCCCGAGCTCGAGTCGACCGCCCTGCTGCTGCAGCGTGTGTTCCTCGCGGAGAAGTGGATCGTCGCGCGCCTCCACTACGGGCACGTCGACCCTCGCGAGGCGGGCGTCGGGAACATCGTCAACTGCGGCGCGGCCATGTACGTGGCCCCCGTGGGGCTGGCCAACGCGGGCGACCCGCGCGGCGCGTACGCCGAGGCGATCGACCTGACCGGCGCCCACCAGGCGAGCTACGGCCGTGAGGCCGCGGGCGTGTTCGCGGCCATGGTCGCGGCGGCGGTCGCGCCCGGTGCGAGCGTCGAGGACGTCGTGGCCGCCGCGCTCGACGTCGCGCACGACGGGACGCTCGCCGCGCTGCGCGCGGTCGTCGACGCGTTCGACGGCTGGACCACGGTCCCCACGACCGACGAGGAGGAGCGCGCCCTGGCGCGCAGGATCCGCGAGGTCGTGGCGCCCTTCGACTCGGTGGGCCCCGAGTACCGGCAGATGTCGATGGACGCCCGTCGCCCCTCGCGCACCAAGGCCATCGAGGAGCTGCCCGCCGCGCTCGGGTTCGTGCTGGGCCACCGCGGCGACTTCCGCGGTGCGGTGCTCGGCGCGGTCAACTACGGGCGCGACGCCGACTCGATCGCGGTCATGGCAGGGGCGATCACGGCCGGGCTCGGCGGGACCGAGGTCGTGCCGACCGAGTGGCTCGACGAGATCGAGCGCGCGAGCCGGACCGACGTCCGCGCGACCGGACGCCTCATGGGGCAGGTCGCGGGCGACATCCTGCGCGCCGACCGCGAGGCCGCGAAGGCTCGCCTCCTGGCCCTCGACGAGATCGAGGCCGCGACGGTGGGAGCCTCGGCGTGAGACTCACCTGGGCCCAGCCCGAGGACCTGCTCGCGCACGAGCTCGTCCAGTCGACCATCGAGGGCAAGGACGTCTCCGCGGTCGTCGCACGATGGACCGCGGCGGGCGGCGACGTCGTCCCGGCCGTGAGCGGCGCGGGCCCCGTGCCCGCGCCCCCGGCGCTGCGCACCCTGGCGCGCGAGCTCCTCGACGAGCTCGACGCCCTGTCCGCGGCGCCGGCCCCGGCCGAGCCGGACGGGTGGGCGCAGATCGCCGCGCTCCTCCCAGCACCCCCGGCTCTCCCCACGGTGCCCGACGACGAGCTCGCCCGCCGCGTGCACGGCGCCTGGACCGGACGCTCGGCAGGGTGCCTCCTGGGCAAGCCCGTCGAGAAGATCCCGCGCCAGGGCATCGAGGAGATCCTGCGGGCGACGGGCCGCTGGCCCCTGGCCACGTGGTTCACGGCGGTCGGGCTCCCCGAGGACGTCGCGGCGCGCTGGCCCTGGAACCGGCGCAGCGCCCCGACCTCGCTCGAGGAGAACATCGACGGGATGCCCGAGGACGACGACCTCAACTACCCGATCCTCGCGCTCGCCCTGCTCGAGAAGCACGGCACGGGCTTCACGACCGACGACGTCGCCCAGCTCTGGCTCGACAACCTGCCCGCGGGGCGCGTCTTCACCGCGGAGCGCGCGGCGTACCGCAACATCCTCGACGCGCGTCCCGTGCCCGAGACCGCGACGCACCAGAACCCGTTCCGCGAGTGGATCGGTGCGCTCATCCGCACCGACGTGCTCGGGTGGGTCGCCCCGGGAGACGTCCGGAGCGCGGCGTACCTCGCATGGGTCGACGCGCGCCTGAGCCACACGCGCAACGGCGTCTACGGCGCCATGTGGGCGGCTGCGCTCGCATCGGCCTCGATGGTCTGCGCGAGCGTCGAGGACGTGCTCGACGCGGCGCACACCGTGCTGCCCCCGGACAGCCGGATCGCGCAGGCCGTCCGCCTGGGCCGCGAGGCCGCGCAGGACGGCGACGTGAGCGTCGGTCTTGACCGGATCCACGCCGCGTACGGGGACCTGCACTGGGTCCACGTGCTCAACAACGCGGCCGTGATCGCCTACGCCCTGACCAAGGGTGCGGGGGACTTCGGGTCGAGCGTCTCGATCGCGGTCACCGCGGGCTGGGACACCGACTCGGCCGCCGCGACCGTGGGGGGCGTCGTCGGTGCCCTGCTCGGGACCGACGGGATCGGGGAGCGGTGGACCGCGCCGCTCGACGGTCGCATCGCGACCTCGCTCCCCGGCGGGGAGCAGCGCATCGACGACCTCGCGGCGCGAACGCTCGCGCTGCGGCTCACGGAAGCGGTGGTCCCTGCGGCCGACACTGCCGACACTGCGGGGGCCGGCGCATGAGCCCCGACCCGAGCGCGCACCGCCGGGGGAGCGTCGTCGTCGTCGGCTCGGCCAACGTCGACCTCGTGGTCGACGTCCCCCGGCACCCCGGCGGCGGCGAGACGATCCTCGGCGGCGACCTGCGCCGCAGCCCCGGCGGCAAGGGGGCCAACCAGGCCGTCGCCGCGGCCCGGGCGGGCGGCGCCGACACGACCTTCGTCGGAGCCCTCGGCCGCGACGAGTCGGGCGAGCTGCTGCTCGCCTCGCTCGACGGCGCAGGGGTGCGCACCGACCTCGTCGAGCGCACTGCGGCCCCCACGGGCACCGCGCTCATCACGGTCTCGCCCGACGGCGAGAACGCGATCGTCGTCGCCCCGGGGGCGAACTCCCACGTGCGTATCGGCCCGGAGCAGGCCGAGCGGATCGGCGCCGCGGACGTCGTCCTGGCGCAGCTCGAGATCCCGCTCGACGTCGTCCTCGCCGCGGGTGCCGCTCGCAGGCCGGGGGCTGTGCTCGCGCTCAACGCCGCACCGTCCCGCGACCTGCCCGACGAGATGTGGGCCGCGCTCGACCTGCTGATCGTCAACGAGCACGAGGCGCGCGACCTCGCGGGGGAGGCCGCCGCCCCCACGGACCCCGTCGACGCCGCCGAGCACCTGGCCGCGACCCTGCTCGCCAGGGTGCCCGCCGTCGTCGTGACGCTCGGCGGTGCAGGGTGCCTGGTCGCCCAGCGTGGCTCGGCCCCCGTCCGCGTCCCGGCCCCGCGCGTCGACGCCGTCGACACGACCGGCGCGGGCGACACCTTCTGCGGCGTGCTCGCCGCCGCTCTCGCGGGCGGGTCCACCCTCGTGGACGCCGCCCGGACCGCCTCGTTCGCAGGCGCCCTGGCCGTGACCCGGCCCGGCGCCCAGGACGCCGTGCCCACGGCCGACGAGGTCACCACCTTCGCGCACTCGGAGCAGCAGCCATGAGCTACACGTTCGACCCGCTCGTCCCCCGCCCCATCGACCTCCCGACGGTCGTCCCGCTCGACGCCGCCACCGGTGCCACCGCCGACGCCACGCAGGATCTCGCCGCGCTCGACCAGGCGAAGATCTTCGCCGCGCCCGACGACCCGGCGCAGTGGGCCGCGTGGCGCGAGCGGCTCGAGGCGTGGCGCACCGACGCGCGCGAGCGCCACGGCTTCACGGGCGCCGTGTACGAGCGTCCCCAGGCCGCGTGGGCCGCGAGCTGCTTCACGATCGCGCAGGTCTGGCTGTGGGACGAGCTGCTCTACTCGTTCGAGGAGAACCGCTTCACGCCCGAACGCTTCCTGGCCGACGCGCGCGAGCGCTTCGCGGACCTCGACGCCGTGGTGCTGTGGCACGCGTACCCGGTGATCGGGATCGACGACCGCAACCAGTGGGACTTCTACCGCGACGTCCCGGGCCTCACGGGGCCGGACGGCCTGGTCGCGACCCTGCACGCCGCAGGCCTGCACGTGTTCGTCGACTTCAACCCGTGGGACACGGGCACGCGCCGCGGCGAGGACGACCTGACCGAGCTCGCCGCGGTCGTCGCGGACCTTCCCGCGGACGGCGTCTTCCTCGACACGCTCAAGAAGGCCGAGCCCGAGCTCGTCGAGCGGCTCGAGGCCGCCCGGCCGGGCATCGTGCTGGAGGGCGAGTCCAAGCTCGCGGTCGAGCGCATCGAGGACCACTCGTCGTCGTGGGCGCAGTTCTTCGCCGACTCGCCCGTGCCGGGCGTGCTGCGCGCGCACTGGTACGAGCGCCGCCACATGCAGCACCACGTGCGCCGCTGGAACCGCGACCACACCGACGAGCTGCAGTCCGCCTGGATCAACGGCGTGGGCGTCATGGTGTGGGAGGTCGTGTTCGGGGTGTGGGTCGGGTGGAGCGAGCGCGACGCCGCGACCCTGCGCCGTATGGTCACGGTCCAGCGCGCTGCCAAGGACCTGCTGCTCGACGGCGAGTGGACCCCGCTCACGGACCTCGCCCCCGAGGCGCGCGAGGCGGGCGTGCACGCGTCCCTCTTCTCGCACGAGGGCGTCTCGGTGTGGACGCTCGTCAACCGCAGCGAGCAGGACTACACGGGACCGGTGCTCACCGGCGCGCCCGCCGGGCGCGTGATCGACCTGACCGGACCAGTGATCCCGGGGCGCGGCATCGCCGCGCTCGTGCACGTCGCCCCCGGCGCCGAGGAGCCCGACTGGCTCCCCGGCCTGGTCGAGGACATGCGCCGCCACGCGCCCAGCGCCGACGCACGGTTCCCGCACCGCCTCGCGCGCCGGATCGTGCCGGAGGTCCCGGCATCCTGGGCCGACGGCGCACCGACCCACGCCGGGACCGGGCCGGGCCGGGACGCGGAGGCGAGCGCCGTCGTCGTGCCTGCGGGGCCCTACGTCCTGACCGTGCGCTACCGCGCCCGCGAGACCGGGATGTACCAGGGCGCGCCGTACGTCGAGGAGTGGAAGCCCCTCGCGCCGCGCCTGCACGACCCGCGCACGCTCCAGCGCGACGGCGAGCTCGCCGCTCCCGTCGCGGTCGCGGCGACCGAGGTCACCAACGCGCAGTTCGCGGCGTTCGTCGACGCCACGGGCTACCGACCGGCCACCCGGCACCGGTTCCTCGCACACTGGGTGGACGGGCGACCGCCCGCGGGGCGCGAGGACGAGCCCGTGACGTTCGTCGACCTCGACGACGCGCGCGCCTACAGCGCGTGGCGCGGAGGCCGCCTCCCGAGCGAGGACGAGTGGCAGCTCGCGGGGGAGACGGGCGGCCTGCTGCGCGGCGCGCCCGTCGTGTGGAACTGGACGGAGAGCGAGCACAGCGACGGCCGCACGCGGTACGTCATGCTCAAGGGCGGTGCGGACCACGAGTCGACCGGTTCCGAGTGGTACTTCGACGGCGGCGTCCAGCGCCCCGAGTTCAGCGCCAAGCTGCTCCTGCCTGGTCTGGGTCTGGCGCGCAGCGCGAGCATCGGCTTCCGCTGCGCGTGGACCGTGGAGGTGACGGCATGACCGTCTCGCGCAACCCGCAGGACGGAGCGCTCGCGGGGCTCAAGGTCGTCGACGCCTCGACGCTCTTCGCGGGGCCCATGGCGGCCATGCACCTGGGCGACATGGGGGCCGACGTGATCAAGGTCGAGCACCCCACCAAGCCCGACCCCTCGCGCGGGCACGGCGCCTCGAAGGACGGCGTCAACCTCTGGTGGAAGACGCTCGGGCGCAACAAGCGCGCCGTGACCGTCAACCTGTCGAGCGACGGCGGGCGCGAGGTCTTCCTGGCGCTCGCAGCAGAGGCCGACGTCGTGATCGAGAACTTCCGTCCCGGGACGCTCGAGCGCTGGGGCCTGGGCTACGACGAGCTCTCGGCGCACAACCCACGCCTCGTGCTCGCGCGCATCAGCGGGTTCGGGCAGGTGGGGCCGTACCGGTCGCGGCCCGGGTTCGGGACGCTCGCCGAGGCCATGAGCGGGTTCGCGGCCATGACGGGCGAGGCAGACGGCCCGCCGACCCTGCCGCCGTTCGGCCTCGCGGACGGCGTCGCGTCGCTCGCGACCGCGTTCGCGGTCATGGTCGCGCTCCAGAGCCGTGAGCGCACGGGGCGCGGCCAGGTCGTCGACACCGCGATCATCGAGCCCATCCTCGCGATGCTCGGGCCCCAGATCACGCGGTGGGACCAGCTGCGGACCGTGCAGCCGCGCACGGGCAACCGCTCGGCGAACAACGCGCCGCGCAACACGTACCGCACGAGCGACGGCCAGTGGGTCGCGGTCTCGACCTCGGCGCAGTCGATCGCCGAGCGCGTCATGCGCCTCGTCGGGCACCCCGAGGTCATCGACGAGCCGTGGTTCGCGGTGGGGGCCGAGCGCGCCCAGCACGCCGACGAGCTCGACGCGGCCGTGGGCGGCTGGATCGCGCAGCGCACGCGCGACGAGGTCGTGGCGGCGTTCGAGGAGGCGCAGGCCGCGGTCGCGCCCATCTACGACGCGCAGGACATCGTGGGCGACCCGCAATTCCAGGCGCTCGGCACGCTCCACGAGATCGAGGACCCCGACCTCGGGCCCATGCTCATGCAGGGCCCGCTGTTCCGGCTCTCGGACCACGACGGCGTCATCGGGTTCACGGGCCGTGCGCACGGCGCCGACACCGACGAGGTGCTGGGCGAGCTGGGCTTCGACGCCGAGCGCGTCGCCGCGCTGCGGGAGGCGGGGGCCGTATGAGCACCCCGCCGCTCACGCTGCTCTACGCCCCGGGAGACCGGCCCGACCGCGTCGCCAAGGCGTTCGCGACGTCGGCCGACGTCGTGATCGTCGACCTCGAGGACGCGGTCGCCCCGGCGGCCAAGGAGTCCGCGCGCGCCTCGGCCGTCGCGCTGCTGGCCGAGGTCTCGCGCCGGGTCCAGGTGCGCGTCAACCAGCGCGGCACGCCCTGGCACGCCGACGACGTCGTGGCGGTCGCGATGCTGCCACGCGCCGTGGGGGCTCGCGTGCCCAAGGTCGAGTCGGCCGACGAGGTCCGCGACCTCGCCGCCGCGCTGCCCGGGCGCGACCTGCACCTGCTGATCGAGTCGGCGCTCGGGGTCGAGCGCGCATTCGAGATCGCGTCCGCCTCGCCCCAGGTGGCGTCGGTCGGGCTGGGCGAGGCCGACCTGCGCTCGGACCTGCGCGTGGACGACGACGGCGCGCTAGCCTGGGTGCGCAGCCGCCTCGTGGTCGCGGCGCGGGCCGCCGGACTGCCGTCGCCGTCCATGTCGGCGTACACGCACGTCAAGGACCTCGACGGGCTCGTGGCCTCGTGCCGCGCGGGCCGTGCGCTCGGCTTCCTGGGGCGCACCGCGATCCACCCCGTCCAGCTCGACCCCATCCGCGAGGCGTTCCTCCCGAGCACCGACGAGGTGTCGCGAGCGCGCGAGGTGCTCGACCGCGTCGGCACCGCGGCCGCGCGCGGGGTCGGGGCGATCGCGCTCCCCGACGGCACGTTCCTCGACGTCGCGATGGTCGAGCGCGCGCGCTCGGTCCTCGCGGTCGCGGGGGAGACCCCGCACTGACCCTGCACCACCCGTCCGCACGCACCGGGCCGGTCTGACCCGCGCGGCCCCGATCACGCTTCTCAAAGGAGAGAACCATGACCACAGCACTCCCGGCGACGCCCCCGCGCGCGCCCCGCTCGCGACGGCGGATCGCCGCGCTCCTGGCCGGGGTGGTGGGAGCGGGCGGCGCCGTCGTCGGGCTCCCGCTCGCCGTGGCCGGACCTGTCGCGGCCGCCGAGCAGGGCACGCTCGTGCCCGGCAGCGCGCCCTCGGAGGCGCTCGGCGCGGGCGGCGCCGTCGACTACACGGTGTACCTCCCGCCGGGCTACGACGAGGACGCCGAGCAGCGCTACCCGACCGTCTACCTGCTGCACGGGCGCGGCGACACGCAGGCCGCGTGGCAGCGCGTCGCGACCGACCTCGACGAGCTCATCGGCACCGAGGCGATCCAGCCCCTGGTCGTGGTCATGCCCGACGCGCCCTGGAACGACCGGGGGAACTGGTACACCGACTCGGCGTACGAGGGCGCTGACGGTGCTGGACCCGGCGGCGGTACTGGTGCCGGCTTCCAGGTCGAGACCGCGCTCACGCGCGACCTGGTCGGGCACGTCGACGCGACCTACCGGACCGTCGCCGACCGTGAGGCGCGCGCCGTCGGCGGCTACTCGATGGGAGGGGCGGGCGCGCTGCGCCTGACCCTCGCGCACCAGGACGAGTTCTCGGCGGGCATCGTGCTGAGCCCCGCGGTGTACGTCCCGCAGCCTCCCGCGGACTCCTCCGTCCGTGACCACGGGGGCTACGGCGTCGGGCACGAGCTGTTCTCGCCCGAGCGGTACACCGAGCTCTCGTACCCGGCGGCGCTCGCCGCGCTCGACCCGGCCCTGCCCGTGCACCTGTTCGTCGCGGTCGGCGACGACGAGTGGGCCAACCCCGACCCCGCCGAGGCCAGCCACGACATCGACTTCGAGTCCGCCCGGCTCTACAACACCGCGCGCCGCGTGCCGGGAGTCACGGCCGAGCTGCGGGTCATGAACGGCGGCCACGACTGGGACGTCTGGCAGCCCGCGTTCCGCGAGGCGATCGTCGACGTCTCCTCGCGCCTGCGCACCGAGCCCACCGTGCCGTGGGACGCCGAGCTGCTCGGCTCCGCGGGTGACGACCGTGCGGGCGGCATCCTCGCCACGCCCGACGGCGGCACGACCGTCGCCCTCAACCTCGCCGGGGCGTGGGCCGGGTCGCAGCCCGCGGGCGGCCTCGACGTCGTGCTCGCGCGCCGCGACGCGGACGGGGCGACCCAGTGGCAGCACCAGATCGCGACGGCCGCCGACGAGCGCGCGTACGGCGTGGTCGCCGGGCGCTCCGGGACGACGCTGGTCGCCGGGTACACCAAGGGCGACCTCGACGGGAAGCACCCGGGCTCGTCGCGCGACGACGGGTTCGTCGCGGCCGTGACCGCCGCGGGTGAGCGCGCGTGGACGCTCCAGACGGGCGACCCCGCCGCGGCCGACCGCTTCTACGCCGTCTCGTCCGACGGCGCGGGCGGCGCGTACGTCGCCGGGTACACGAGCGGGACCGTCCCTGGCGGGACGAGCGCGGGCGACAAGGACGCGATCGTCGGGCGCGTGTCGGCGACCGGCGAGCTCCTGTGGTTGCGCCAGGTCGGCGGGCCGGGCGAGGACAAGGCGCTCGCCGTGGCCCCCGGGCCGGACGGGTCCGTGTACGTGGGCGGGGTCGCGGGGCAGGGCATGCCGGGCGCGCAGGGTGCCGGCGCCAACGACGGCTGGGTGGCGCGGTACGACGGCGCGGGCGAGCTCGTGTGGCTGCGCGGCGTCGCGACGTCGGCCAACGACCAGGTGAGCGGGCTCGTCGCGCGCGCCGACGGGTCGGTCGTCGCCGTGGGGCACACGCGCGGTGCGCTCGGCGGGGAGTCCGCGGGGGACAACGACGTGTTCGCGCGGGCGTTCGACGCGCGCGGCGAGGTCCTGTGGACGACGCAGACCGGCACGGCGACCGACGACCGCGGCGTGACCGGTGTCGCCGGGGCCGACGGCACGGTGCTCGTCGTGGGCACGACGTACGGTTCGCTGGGGACGCCCGTCGGCGGCGTGGACGTGTTCACGCTCGCGCTCGCGGCCGACGGCACGCCCGGGGCCGTGACCCAGCTCGGGACGCGTGAGCGCGACGGGGCCGACGAGTGGGACGACGCGAACCTGTTCGCCGCGGCGGCTCCCGGGGCGGACGGCGTGTGGCTGAGCGGTCTGACGTTCGGGGCGCCGGCCGGTCTGGTGAACGCCGGGGCGGGGGATGTGTTCGTGACCCGGGTCGAGTTCGCGACCGGGCCGTCGGCGCCTTCGACCGAGGTCGTCGTCGAGGCGACGGCGCGCTGCGTCGGGGGCAGGGCGCAGGTCTCGGTGCGGGCTCTCAACGGCGGCGACCACCCCGTGGACGTCGCGGTGTCGACGCCGTTCGGGACCAAGAAGTTCACGGCGGTCGGGGCGGGGAAGAGCGCGCAGCAGACGTTCTCCGCCCGCGTGCCGGCGATCGAGGCGGGCGCGGCGACCGTGACGGTGCACGAGCCGGCAGGGCCGGTCGAGGTCCTCGCACCGTACGCGGCGACGGACTGCGGGGCCTGACGCGGCGGGCCGTCCACACGCCTCGATCTCGGCAGGCTCTCCACAGGAGCGACCTCGTGTCACCCTGCGCCGCTGCCGCGGGCGACACAGTGGTCGGTGGGGCTCCGGTGGGCGCCGCTCGGCGGGGGACGGGGGTGTTGTTTCGAGAATCACCAACAATCGTGGGTGATTCTCGAAACAACCCCCCGCCCCCAGCGCAGCCAGCACCGCCTGTGTGCACGCGGGCTACCGGCGCCGAGAGGCAGGGCGTCCGGCACGGCGCACGAGGAACCGCACGAAGGGGGAAGTCCGTGGACTGGAGCCGACCGGTCTCGGCGGTCGTGCCCGGGCTCGAGGGCGCCGTCCTGCGGGGGCTCTGGGCGCGGCAGGACGACGAGCTGTCGGGAGCGCAGGTGCACCGGGTCGCGCACGCCGGTTCGTCGGAGGGCGTCCGCAAGGCGCTCGCCCGGCTCGTGCGGCAGGGGGTCGTGAACCGTCGGGGCGCGGGGGCCGGCGCGTGGTACCGGATCAACACCGATCATGTGTGCTGGCCGGCGATCGACGGCCTGTTCGAGGCGCTCCACCCGTGCCGTGAGCTGCGGCGACAGGTCGAGAACCTGCTGTGCGACGTCGTGCGGGACGACGAGGTCCGTGCGGAGATCGGCGTCGCGCTCGTCGGCTCGGCCGCGCGAGGGGACGGTGCCGCCGACGACGACCTCGACCTGCTCGTCGTCGTCCCGGCCTGCCTGGAAGGGTGGATCGCCGCGGAGCTGCTCGACCGGCTGCACCGCGACGTCCCGCGATGGACGGGGAACGACGCCGACGTCCACCTGGCGACGCCCCCACAGCTCGTCGCGTGGAGCCACGGCGCCGCCTGGCCGGTGCTCGAACGCTGGGCCCGTGACGCCGAACAGCTCAGGGGCCCACCGGTGCACGCGCACCTGCCGCTCGTCGTCTGACGTGCCCGCCCGGTGCCTCAGGACGCCCGACCTACCCAGGACGCCCGACGGCGGAGCGCACCTCCCAGGAGAAGGTGCGCCCCGCCGTCGGGCCGGGAACGAACGGCTCAGCAGGTGAGGTTCGAGCCCGTCGTCGTGCCCAGGATCTGCGCGAAGCGCTGGAACGCCGCGATGCGGCTCTGCACCTGCGCAGGGTTGCCGCCGTTGCACTCGAGCGTGCCGTTGATCGAGCGGATCGTCTCACCGAAGCCCGCGCCGCTGACGATGGCCTGGTGGCCCGACATGGTGCCCGGGCCCGACTGCGTGTTCCAGTACCAGAGGCCCGTCTTCCAGGCCACGGCCGGGTCGGTCTCGACCAGGTACGGGTTGTTCAGCAGGTCGATGCCCAGGGCGTCACCCGCAGCCTTGTAGTTGTAGTTCCACGAGAGCTGGATCGGCCCCTTGCCGTAGTACGCCGACTGACCCGCGGGGCAGCCGTAGGACTTGCTCGTGTCGCAGTAGTGCGAGTAGTTCGCGGTGTTGCTCTCCTTGATGTAGACCAGGCCACCCGTCTCGTGGTTGATGTTCGCGAGGAACGCCGCGGCCTCACGCTTGGCGACCTCGGTGCCGCCCGACGTGGCGAACTGCGGGTACGCGCTGAGCGCTGCGACGAGGCCCTGATAGGTGTAGAACGGGTTCCGGTTGGGGAACATCTGGTTGAACTGGGCCTCGCTCACCACGAAGCTGCCCGTGCTGCCGCCGGTGCTGCCGCCGGTCGTCCCGCCCGTGGTGCCACCGGTGGTGCCACCCGTGGTGCCGCCGGTCGAGCCGCAGGCGCCCTGGGAACGCCAGACGCCCCACTGGCCCGTGGTGCCCGGGGCCTCGCCCTGGGTCCACCACCCGGCCTTCCAGTTCTGGTTGTCCTTCGAGACGACCGCGCCGCCCGTGTAGACCGCGGACGAGGACCACGCCGGAGCGCACACCTCGGCAGCGGCCGCGCGGGGCGCGGGTCCGGCGATCGACCACGCGAGGGCCGTCGTCAGGAGAAGAGCAAGGAGGGCCAGCACCGTCGCTGGTCGTCGGATCGTTCGTGCCGTGAGCATGCACGTGCCTCTCGTCGATTACAGGGGACGTCTGCGAGCCTGGCGGGCGGTCCGCGGAATGGTCAACGCACGTAGGGGGTACTACGTAGGCGGAGGCGTCCCTCCTCCGTGAGAGCATGACCGGCCATGAGTACTTTCCTTGAGGTGGTCCAAGTCGTTGTCGGGGGCGCCACGGTCGTCGGACTGTGCTTCGCGGGGTGGGAAGTCCTCCGACTGGTGAAGGAAGGCAGAGAGCGTGCTCGCCGCGAAATCGCTGGCGTATCGGTGACGTGGGAAACGCTGGAAAGCCCCACAGGACCTGATTCGCGCGGCCGAGCGCGTTGGCGCTACAAGTACGTGATCACCAACCCAGGCGGTATGCCCATCGACAACGTCGAGTGTTCCGTTGAGTTTCCCCTGGACGTACGTCGCGTCCGGTTTAACGGCGAGGTGGAGCCACCTTCGCGATCTATCACGTTGCAGCAACCAGTGATCGTTGGTGGAGGGCAACGTACCTGGACGAGGACGCTGGAGCTCGATTTTGCCGAGAGGGCGGGCCTCGGCAACGTTTCGGCACGCGTCACGTTTCGCGACATCGCACTTGAGCAACACACGAACGTCTGGCCCCGGATGGTGGGCTGACGTCTGGCGGCAGCGGCAGGATCGCCGGAGTTGCACCGTCCGGACGTTTACCTGTCAGGCGGTGCGCCTGCCCCGCTGGGCAGTCGCGCGGGCGAGGTCGCCGAGGCCAGCCACATCCAGGCCCGGCCAGCCGTGGACCAGGTCGAGCCACTCGGCGGGGAGGCCCGTCGTCCCGTAGCGCGCGCCGAGGAGCGCACCCGCGATGGCGGCCACCGTGTCGGTGTCGCCCCCGATCCTGACCGCTGCCTGCAGCGCGCGCACGGTGTGCGGCGCATGCTCGGCCACGGTGCCCGACGACGCAGCCGAGCCGTCGCGCGCCAGGTGGGCTCCGCCGTCGGGCACGTGGGTGGAGGCGATCGCGTGCCACGCGGCCTGCAACGCCGTGACCGTGAAACCGTTCGCCCCGAGATCGGCGGTGGGGCGCTCCTGCTCGGCATCCGCGATCCACGCCTCCCACAGGGCGCGTCGATCCGGAGGCAGGAGGTCGAGGCCTGCGCGCACGTCGAGCCTCTCCTTGGCGACCGCGACCCGTACCGCCTCCGACCACAGCACGCAGGACTCGCCCGCGAGTGGGTCGGTGTGCGTGAGCTCGGCGACGGCGCGGGCTGAGCGGGCCGTCTCGTCGCGGTCGTCCAGGGCGACCACCCCGACGATCCCGGTGCGCATGAGCGCACCGTTGCCCGCTGTCCGGCCGGTGGAGGCGTGGAGGGCCTGGCTCGCCGCGCGCAACCTCGCGGCCGGTTGCCCGGGGAGGTGCGCCGCGTTCCTCAGGACGGCGGCGGTCTGCGTGCCGACGTCGGACGCGCCCCCGGTGAGCCACGCCTCGAAGGCTGCGGCGACGTCGTCGAGCGGGCCTTCGTTCGTCAGTCCGCGACCCTGTGCCGCGACGCGCGCGATGCACACCGCCATCTGCGTGTCGTCGCTCCACTCACCGGGTGCGTAGGGGCCGAGCCCACCGCCGCGCATGACCGCGGCCTCGTCGGCGCGGGGCGGCGTCGCGAACTCGTACGGGACGCCCAGGGCGTCGCCGCACGCCTGCACGACGAGGACGCCAGCGGCACGGTCGAGAAGGTCGGGGGCGAGGTGAATGGTCACGGGGAGAGCGTAGGGGGACGCTGGACCTCGGGGAGCAGCGGGGCCTGAGCGACGAGCGCGGTGTGCCCGCCGAGCAACCCTCCAGAGGTCCGTGTCGGCGGCGGCTGGGAAGGTGGGACTCGGGAGGCCCCGCACCGGGCGGGACCGGGAAGGTCGCCATGAGCTCACCGACGCAGTCCCGTACGTACCCGCACGGGGTGCCGTGCTGGGTCGACACCGAGCAGCCCGACGTCGACGCCGCCACCGCGTTCTACGGCGCCCTGTTCGGGTGGACGTTCACCGACAAGATGCCGCCCGACGCACCGGGGCGCTACGTCGTCGCCTCGCTCGACGGGCAGGACGTCGCGGCGATCGCCTCCCCACCCGACGGCGGTGACGCGCCACCCGAGTGGATCACCTACGTCGCGGTCGACGACATCGGTGTGACAGCCGGGGCTGTCGCGGCCGACGGCGGCGTGCTGCTCTCCGGCCCTGAGGTCGTCGGCCCACCCGGACGGATGGCCTCGGTCCAGGACCCGCAGGGCGCACGGTTCCGCCTGTGGCAGGCGGGCACGCGCCTCGGGGCGCAGCGCGTCAACGAGCCGGGGACCTGGAACTTCAGCAACCTCCTCACCCCGGACCCCGACCGCGCCCTCGACTTCTACGGTCCGCTGCTCGGGTGGGAGCTCGACCCCGAGCTCGGCGCCGGGATGTTCCGCGTCCCCGGCTACGGCGACCACCTCGCACGGACCGTGGACCCTGGCATCCACGAGCGGCAGGAGTTCGCACCCCCGGGTTTTGCCGACGTCGCCGCGGGCGTCGCGCGCGTGTCCGGGCCGGCGCGCTGGGACGTGGCGTTCTCCGTCGCCGACCGGGACGAGAGCGCGGCCGCGGCCGAGCGGGCCGGCGGGGTCGTGCTGTCGACGTCGGAGAACGAATGGGTGCGCGAGGCCGTGGTGCGCGACCCGCAGGGAGCGGAGCTGACGCTGTCGCAGTTCGCGCCGCAGGAGTGGGGGTAGAAGCTCAGGCGGGTCCAGGAGGAAGGGTCACGCCACCCCGTCAGCCGTCTCGTCACGGCGACGCCTTCTTGGCTTCCGCTCCGGCATGTCGTCGATGTCGCGTGGGAACAACGACTTCGCGGTGCGCGCGATGAGCTGTGTGAGCGTCGCGTCCACCGCTCCGCCGACGACACCACCAACGATGGGCAGCACCTTGGCGAGCGTGATCGCTGCCCGTTGCGTCCCGTACTTGGCGACGAGAAAGAAGCCCGCTTTCTTGTTGACCTGCCGGAGAACGCTCATGGGGATCGCCTTGATGGCCTCCATCGCGAACTGCTGCCCGACCTTGGCACCGAACGCACTGAGTACCTGCTGTGCGGTCGAGCCGGCAGACACGAGGGTGACCATCGTGAGGATGTGCGGATCGTGCAGGTCGTAGCCGCGTAGATAGGCGATCGCGCCGGCAAGGCGTGCATTGATGATCAGCGCACCAGCCATGTTGGCGGGGATCGTGACCGGCATGGCGACAAGTCCACCCAGGCCGGTGACGAAGCCGTTCGCGCCTGCAGCCTGCGTCGACTCAATGACGAGTCGCTTGATGACGCGTTCGATCTCCTCGGTGTCCTCGTCCGGGTTTCTCTGCCTCTTCTTGCTCGGGTCGTACCGTTCCTTCTGGACCCGTGCCAGACGCGACTCCGCCCACTCGACGGATCCGGCCACGGGGCCCACTCCGTCGGCGACCACCGAGCCGACCAGCGCGGTCAGGCGCGCTGCGACCTTCTCGACCCGGGACTCGGTGGTGTCGTCGGAGTCGTTCGGGGCGTTCTCGGTTGCGGTCGCCGACACGGTGCCTCCATGGTCGCTGGGTGAGTCTGCGAGCCTGAATGTACGGTTCTTTGGCACCTGGTAGGAGGGTCGAGCGGGTGAAATCGGCACGCGTCGACGAAAGTCGAACGTCAAATGGTTCGAAGTCGCACTAGTTACGGGTCCCGAACCGTTCCAGCGCCTCCGCGAGCTCGCGCCACCCTGCGCTCCGGTCGCCCCGGCGTCAGCGCGCTGCCGTACAGCGTGCGCATCCTCCCGCAGCCGTCGCACGAGCGCAGCCTCGTCCGGGCCCACGGGGAGGTATCGGTCGTCGAGCAGGTGCGGGGCGTCGCGTTCGGCGTACATCGCCACGGTGTCGAGGAAGCGCGTCAGGCCCCGCGCGGCCCGACGGCGGCGCGCAGCCTCGGCCTCCTTCTCCCCACGGGAGGTGGTCTCTCTGGCGGGAGTGCCGTCGTCGGGCAGGGGAGGGGATGCGACGGCGACGTCGAAGCGGCCCTCCCAGAGGCGGCTGAAGGCCGCGTCGTCGGCCAGGTGGACGACCGTCCCGATCTCGCTCCCCAGCCCGCCGGGCGCACCCGACGCGACGAGCTCCTCACGGAGCCCGGCGACCTCGTAGGCGAAGCGGAGCAGGTTGTCGTCCGTCATCGAGGCGCCCACGACCAGCAGGTGCTTGGTCATCATGAGCGACTGCACGAGTGAGCCGACGGGCTTCCAGCGGGTGTCGTACCGGACGAACGAGCTGCGGGAGAGCACGATCGTCGCCGGATGGTCGACGTCCCCGTGCATCTTGAGGACCCACGGGCGCGATGCCTTGGTGGGGTCCCAGGGGAGGGTCGAGATCGCGAGGTCGCGTCGGCCGACCGGAAGGCCCGACGACGCCGCGACCGCCTCCTCGTAGAGGTGGTCGTAGTTCGTGGTCACCGCCTCGGGTATGCGCATGCCCGCGAGCAGGCAGTGGGCGAGGCTCGGGCGGCGGCCGTCCCTGGCGAGGATCGCCGCGACCTGGCGACCCAGCTGCTCCTGGCTGTCGCGACGCGCGGCCTCGTCGTGCCGGCCCGCCTGCTTGGCCAGGATGACCTGCAGGAGCTCGGCCTGCTCGAGCGAACCGAGGCCCTGGAGATCCTTCGGTGTGATGTCGAGGCTCATCGCCTCGACGAAGTTGTCCAACAGCGCGCCCCAGGAGGGTAGGCCTGCGGCGATGCTCACGCCGGCGCCGAAGAAGAGGGCAAGGTCGCCCCTGGCGGCTCGCTCACTTGCGGGCCTGAGCGTCGAGCTTCTCGGTCGGGAGGGCGCGACGTCCTGCGGCCCGGCGGCGGTGCTGGAGCGCCGAGTAGTCGGACCGGCTCGACGCGACGAGCGCGACCTCGACCCCGTGCTCGTCGGCCGCCGCCGTGAGGTGGGCGAGGAGGGCGTCGATGACCAGACCCCGCTCGACGTCGTGGCCGCCGCCCGCCGTGCCGAGGACCGGGAGCGCGACCAGTGGAAGGTCGCGGCCCGCCGCGTGGGCGGTGGAACGAAGGCGCTCGCTGCCCGTTCGCGCGATGTGCTCGACGGCACGCGCCGCAGCGCGCCCGACCTCGTCGGGCGTCGCGCCGATCGCATCGAGGAACCAGACCTGACGGTCGCTGAGGGGCTGGCGGCTCGCCGGGAGCGCGGAGCCGCGCTGCCAGCCGTGCGGACGGACGGTGGCCCAGTCCTCGTGGGCGCCCAGGCCCACGGCCGGGCGCCAGTGGTCGCGGACGCTGAAGCGCGAGTCCGTCGAGATGACGACGGCGTTCGCGCCGAGAGCCTCGAGGCGGCCGTTGAGGACGAAGAGGTGGCCGGGGGTCATGGGGTCTCAACCGATGGCGCCGTGAGCGAACGGTGACGTTCGATCGGTGCCAGAGCCATGGGCGCCCGGTGTTCCTCCCAGTGCTTGCCCAACCAGTCCACCTGCTCGTCCTCTAGCGCCACGTTCAGGTGCTCGTCGTGCAGCCTGGCGTACTGCGGGAACTGGGTGAGCTCGGACCCGACGTCGATTCGAAGGCGGGAGGGGTCCACTGCGATCAGTCCGTCGTCGAAAAGGCGGTGAACGTCTAGCCGGAGCATCAGGCCACCATGCTCATTTTCACGAGTCTGCGACCAGCTCCGCATTGAAGCCTCAACTCATGGGTCTAGTGGGCGCTGACGAGGCGTAGCCCAAGGAAGTCTCGCGTGGTCAATCAGGCTCTTCGTAGTTGGGGTGCCGATGGTGACAGGTAGCGCCGGGCCGGTGCTCGGGCGACCCAATGGTCGGACGCTCGCCCGGGACTGTCCTACCCTGGGATCCCACTCAGCTCACCAAGGTAGGTAGAGATGCCCGAACAGCCCGTCGAGACACTTGATCTTACGCCGTCGCCGCGCATCCTCGAGATGATCGCCGAGACGGACCTGCAGATCCATCAGTGCCTCGCGGAGCTGATCGACAATTGCTTCGACGAGTTGCAGAAGGCTCGGGAGGCGATCCCCGGCTTCGACGGGCGCGTCGACATCACCCTCCCGACCGCTAGCAGGGCGAACCGGCACTCGGAGGTTGTAGTTGCGGACTCGGGCAGGGGCATGTCTCCCGAGCAGATGGAGCAGGCTCTGAAGGCTGGCTCGTCAAGCAACAGCCAGTACGGCACGTTGGGGCTCTTCGGGATGGGCTTCAACGTCGCGACGGCCCGGCTCGGTGGTGTCACGGTTGTGAGGTCCGGTCGTGAGGGTGACGGCTTCTGGAACGTCGTGACTATCGACCTCACCGAGATGCGCCGTGCGGGGACCTTTCATGTGCCGCTGACCAAGGAGCCAAAGGCATCTGGTGAGCACGGCACGATGATCATCGTCAAGGGGTTGCGGCAGGACACGGTGGCCAAGCTCCAGAAGCAGGCCGAGTTGGGGCGCGTGAGGACCCAACTGGGCAACATCTATACCTTCATGCTCCGCGATCCCCAGCGCTCCTCCTACTCTGGCTCAGACGTCATCGGCGGTCTCGCGCTGTCGCTCTATCTCAACGGGAACGCAATCAAGCCGACCGTGCCGTGCGTCTGGGACCCATCTCGAGCGGTCCCCTACAAGGGGCAGGACATCAAGTCGGTCCGTTCCCTCGAATTCCCCTTGACCAGCGCCTTCGCGTGCATGGACTGCGGGCACTGGATGAGTCTGAGCGCGGACGAGTGCACTGAGTGCTCATCCTGCAACGTGCATGAGCGCGAACGGCGCATCACCGGCTGGCTCGGCATTCAGCGCTACAACCACAACAGCGACTTCGGAATCAGCCTCATTCGGCAGGGTCGAGTGATCGTGCACCGCGACAAGTCCCTCTTCGAGTGGATCGACGACGACGACACTCGGCAGGTCGAGTACCCGATCGAGGTTGGAGGCGGGCGGATCGTCGGAGAAGTCCACCTCGATCACGCACCTGTCACCTTCCGCAAGACAAACTTCGATCGCGAGAATGCCGCCTGGTCGACGATGGTCCAAAAGGTACGGGGCGTGGCTCCCTTGCGGCCCGGAAAGGCGCGAGAGCTAAACCTCGCTGAGAACGATAGTCCACTCGGGATCCTGTTCAATGCCTACCGCCGAAATGACCCGGGCCTCCGTTACTTGGTTCCGGGAAACGGAAGGTCGGCGATTCATGACCGGGCTCGTGAGTGGGCTCGCCTCTTCGTCGCAGGTGACCCCGAGTATCAGACCGACTCGGTGTGGTACGCCGCGATCGAAGAGCACGAGGCGATGGTCCACGGGCGTGGTTCCGACATGTCGGAGCCGCGCGCGGATGACGACTGGCTCGCGAGAGAGGGGCTCGGCCACCTGACTGGCGGTGGCGACGAGTCTGACGAGCAGGACGAAGGTTCCGGTCTGGTTGCTGAACCGGACGCTCCGTCACGGCCGGTGACGCTCGATGAGCGGTTTGCGCGCTACCGCGAGAATTCGGTGAGCGTAGCCGGCATCGATGGAAAGGCCTCGATCGGGGGTGCGGCCCCGTTTATCCGGTGCTACCTGACGTGCGGCGTCGACCTGTCGGCGGAGAACAACGGACCCTACTTCGCGATTAGGGTGACAGGTGGCGAGGTGGAGATGTACGTAGCCGGTGAGCATCCGTTGATCGCCGAATACGGCTGGGATGCGACGTCGGTGGCGCTCGTCTGCGCGGCCCCTGTTCTCTCTACGGTTCTCCAGTACAGCGGCACGGTAGACGCGTTCATCTTGGACGTCCTCTCGGCGCATGCCGACATGAAACTCGATCACGCGGCCGTGCGGTCCCGGGCGGAGGGACTCGTCGAGCATCTGCGCGATCTGTTCGGCCCGGTCGTTGGCGAGACTCCCTTGGTGAGTTGGGAGAGGCTTCGCCCGTCGTCGCGACGTGAGGCGGAATTCGCCGCCTACAAATCGTCGCCGTCCATTGACTGGATGAACGCGATCGAGACTGGAAGGTTTGCTGACTACCTCACTGTCGCTGGAATCAAGGACTTGGTCGCGGAGGACCCGGAGCGATACCTGGACGGACGGGTGTTCAGGACGACCTACTCGGCGTTCGACGACGAGGGAACGCGCGCCGACACGCTCGACCGGCTCGATGGCCTTCTGAGTGATCTCGGCAGGATGCTCGGGGTGACGCGGGGGACGAGCGCTCGCGAGCTCAGCAAGCACCTCCTCTCGGCAGAGCTGATCGCCGCAGAGGTGGCGGACTGATGGGGCTGCGCTTCGTAGACCCTGGGTTTCTGCGGGCTGGCGGACCGTTGGGTTTCACCCGGCAGGTAGAGCGCCTGCTTGCACTGATCGGGTTCGTTGATGTCATCAACATTGACGCCTCCGGAGATCAGGGCGGCGATCTGATAGGCAGACTCAAAGGTGACGACTGGGTTTTCCAGGCGAAGTGGCGCCTCAGAGGAGGAGCGACGGTCGACGCGGATGCGGTGGACGAAGTGCAGAACGCGATGTCCGCGTACCGAATCGATCGTGGTGTTGTCGTCACAAACGGCACCTTCACTAAGAAGGCACGCGCCCGCGTTGAGGCGCTTCGCAAGGTCAACCTCAACATTTCGCTCTGGGACGGAGTTGCGCTCGAGAAGCTGCATGATCGTGCCAGCGAGCGGACCAAACCCTTCAAACTCCACGAGTACCAGGAGCGCGCGGTCGAAGGTGCCTGGAAGGCCCTGACCGACACAGGGCGGGCGCTGACCTTCCTCGCGACAGGGCTCGGCAAGACGGTCGTCGCAGGACGGGTCGTAACCAAGATCTTGACTGCCTGCCCCGGTGCGAGAGTCCTGGTGGTGGCGCACACGACGGATCTCGTCGAGCAACTGGAGCGGTCCATGTGGCGTGACATTCCGAAGAGTGTCGCGACCCGGGTTGTGAACGGGACATTCAAACCGGATGACCTTCGGGGGGTCACCTTCGCGGTTCTGCCGACGGCCGCGAACTACGTCCGGTCTGGCTTTAAACCAGACGCGATCATCGTAGATGAGGCGCACCACGTCGGGGAGGATGGCGACTACGCCGACGTCTTTGCCGCGCTGCCGGATGTCCCGAGGCTCGGCGTCACTGCCACGCCGTGGCGCGGCGATCGGTTCGACATCGAAAAGGTCTTCGGTCGGCCCGTCGTACGCGTGAGCATTTCGGACGGCATGTGTCTAGGCTACCTCGCGAGCGTCAGGTATAAGCTCTACTCCGACAACATCGACTGGGACTTCGTTCGCGACCAAAGCGAGAAGGGGTACTCGATCAGGGACCTCAACAAGCGTCTCTTCGTACCGGAACGCGACGAGGCGATCCGCGATCACCTGATCGAGGTTTGGGGTCGGACGAGGAGCCCTCGTGCGATCGTCTTCTGCCAGACCATCCTGCACGCGGAGGAGATGGCAGGGCTCCTTGCTCGAGTTCCGGGATGGACAGCAACGACCTCGATCCACGGGCAGCTGACGAAGAGTGAACGTCGTGATCGACTTGTCCGTTTCCGCAATGGAGAGATCCCAATCCTTACCAGCGTCGATTTGCTAAATGAGGGCGTGGATGTGCCCGACGTGAACATCCTCGCATTCGCCAGGGTCACGCACTCGCGGCGGATCTTTGTGCAGCAGCTCGGCCGCGGGCTCCGGATCCGCGCTGGCAAAGAGAGCGTGGAAGTGTTGGATTTCGTGTCTGACATCCGACGCCTCGCCGAGATCCACGACTTACGGGAGCAGGTCAGTGAGTCGGAAGCCGAGAGCGTATCCGTCCCGCGGAACGAGTTCGAGTTCACCGACGCCAGGGTCGAGGGCCTCCTAGAGCGCTGGATCGCGGATGTCGGTGACCTCGCAGGTGCCGACGACAGCGTCCGTCTCGAGTTTCCCCCGGAAGTAGGAGCGTGATTGGTGGCCGACATCCCGGATGCCGTACGGCATGAGATCGTCGTTGAGCTTTATAAGCGCCTTGATGAGATGCAGTGGGAGCAGTTCAGCTCGAGCGAGAGCACGGCGGCGTACCAGCGTTTTGTGAGCGACCCCGCAGTCGGGGGGAGGCTTGGGACATACATGCCACGTGGTCAAATCAGGGTGTGGATAAAGGACGGTCCTGCGAAGGAGTACCGGCGCGCCCTTGAGGGGGTTGGACGGTATGCGCCCTTTACATCACGGCAGTACCCGGGTCCGCAGTCGATCATCGACGGCTCGATCGGAAGCGGGTGGCTCGTGCGACTAGAGTCTCTCGACCACAAGCCGATGCGATGTCAGGCGGCCAAGGGCGATGAGGTGCGCTTCGTGACATGGGGTGCCTTCGCAAACCTTAAGGAACTGATCTGGACCGGCGCTGTTCACATCGCCTCGGGCTCAGCGATCGGTTTCGATGTCGTCGTGACCAAGCCGAGTATTGCCCCGTTGCCGCCCGATGACTGGAGGTTTGTGCGCGATCTCTGCGGAGTCATCGGCGCGGTGCCGCATCAGGTTACGAACGCGGCCCGGCGTAAACAGGTCTGGTCGGCGCCCGTGTTCAAGGACTGACAGGTCCACACCCTGCTGTGACGGTGAGAATGGCTGCGTATCGCAGGCGGTCTCAACCCGCGGCGCGAAGGCGATCGCTGCGGCGGGTCGCTGACAGGGTGGGAATTCAAGAACAACAGGTGCGCCGGTACCTGCTGCGCCACGGCGGGGTACGGCCCTCGCTGCGGCATCTGAACCCTTCCGAGCGAGAGGAGATTCTCGCGGGATCGCGGCCGGCTCGTCCGCTCGGGCGATCGCAGAGGCCTTGGGTCGGCCGGCGTCGACGATCTCGCGCGAGTTCGCCCGCAACGGCGGCCTCTCCGCCAACCGCGCGACGGTCGCGGAAGAGTGCGCTCAGGCGCAGGTCAAGCGATCGGCGACTCCGCGCCTCGCCCGCGACCAGAGTATTCGGGTTACGGTGCCCGCTCGGCTCGAGCTGGATTGGTCGCCACAGCAGATCGCGGCGTGGCTGCGGCGAGAGCATCCCGGCGAGCCGAGCATGTGGGTCTCGCACGAGACGATCTACCGCGCGGTGTACTTGCCGAGGTCACGGAATCTGCGACGGGATCAAGGCCAAGGACGTCAACACCGCCGTCGCCCGCGCTGTATTCAGCGTGCCACCGGGCAGGTGCAAGTCCCTGACCTGGGACCGCAGTCGCGAGATGGCCGACCACGCCTTCCTCAGCGCACTCATCGACGCACTTGCCTTCTTCTTCGACCCTCGCAGGCCTCGGCAGCGCGGCACGAACGAGAGCACCGACCGCCTCCTGTGCCATTACCTCCGAAGACGCGCCAACCTCGCAGCTACGACAGACGACAAGCTGGAGCGGATCCGGTTGCTTCTCCACGATCGTCCTCGCCGCGTTCTGGACTGGTGAGATCGCCGTTGTTTTGAGACGCGCCGCAGTGTGGAGATCGACGCAGGGGGAGTGCGGGCGCGGTGTGGAGCTAGCCCGCTCCACACCGCGCCTGCTCAGCTGGTCTAGCGCGACGGGATGAGGTTGGCCTGCTCGGCGTCGGCCCGGTTCCAGACTGCTGAGTCGCCCGCGAGAGTCTGGTCCACGATGAACTTGGTGAGGACCTTGAAGTCCTGCGCGCGGGAGCGCGTGGAGTAAGAGCCACCCGCCCTAGCCTCGATCACTCCGAGTGCGAACCAGCTGTCCGTCGGCTCGGCATACACCGGCAGCGACATCTGCTCGTCGAACGCCTTCCACGCCGTCACGATCTCGTCGGAGCTCTTGCCCTCCTTCAAGAGGTCGTGCCAGGCGGCCGCGAAGGCCCGCACCACCACGTTGGACGCGATGAGGTGCTGCTGGCGGAGCTCAGCGGGGCTCAGGTCGCCATCGATCACCTCATTCAGTGACGGGAACGCAGTGAGCAGCGCCTCCTCGAAAGCCTCATATTCCTTCACGAGGTTCTGGTCCTTGAGGGACTGAGCGACCACCCGCCCGACACGCCCATTGCCGACAGCCAGCGCCCGGATGATGTCGGCGACGTGCTTCGCCCCGAGCAGGTACGGCGACGTGCCGCCGACGCGGTCCTGCTCGAGGTCGACCCTGCCCTCGAGCAGGTCCGACGTCTCGAGCACGATGTTGAGCGCCCGGCCTACCGCCGTCCGGTCGTTGAAGCGGTCACGAACGGAGCCTGTGATGCCCTTCGCGTTGTCGTTGATGTCGACAAAGATGCGCCGGGCGGTCTCGATCGCGTCGGTGAGCACGATCTGTACGGATACACGCTCGGAGGCCAGTCGCTCCCGGACCGCGATTTCCTTGTCCAGGAGCTGCTGGTGGTGTTCGATGAGCGCGGGCTCCTCCTGCCGCTTGGCCGCCGCGACCGAAGCGCGAGCCTTCTCGATGCGGGAAATGAGGCGCTCCCACGCCAGGTGGAAGCCGAGCGTTCGGTGCTGGCCGTCGACGATCTGAATCTCGCCCTTCGCGTCCTTCGGGACGGCAAGGATGCCGAACTGCGTGGTCGCCGTGTTGATCACGTCGTACGGCTGAAACTCGAAGATGTCCGGGGAGCGCAAGAGCAGAGCGGGCGACACCCACTCCGGCTTGTCGAGCAGGTACTCCGCGAAGTCCTGCGCGTGCTTCAGGACGATCCTGCGCTGCGTCGAGTTGACGTCGAGAGGCTTGTCCGGATCGGGCTTCGGCAGGAACGTCACCAGCTCTCGGACCGAGAAGTCCACGGAGTAGACGGTCCGACCTCCCTGCGTGTACCGGGAGGCGAAGAAGCGCTCGTACGGGTCGTACCCGGTCGGAAGGATGAAGGCGTTGGTGGTCATCTAGGGCTCCTAGTTGAGTGGATCGACGGTTAAGGGTGTCGGCCGGACAACAAGAACCTTAGGGCCGGCTTTGCCGGCTTGTCAATGGATTAAGCGGCTTAAACATGGAACAAGTTCGACCGCCGGGTGTGAACGACGAGTGCACCTTCACGCTGCACAGGGTGATACACGCGCCGCTGCCAGTCGGCCATCGGGTCAGGGGATGACCCTCGTGCACCATCGAGAGTCCACGCCTGTTGCTAGGCACTCGGGGTCGGCGGTGATCTGACCCTGCAGGCGGACGACCTCAGCGTTCGCCGCTTCCAGCGCAGCGCCCGCGTTCTCCAGGTCCTGGCGGACCTGTACCAGCTCGCTCGTGGTGGCGCCGACGTTCGCGCGAAGGTCGCCGTTCTCCTGCTCGAGCTGCGAAATGTAGACGTTGGAGGACTGCCGGTAGCGGAAGTACTCGGCAATGCTCCAGACCGATCCGATCAGGGCCAGCATGAAGCAGGAGCCCATAACGAGGTTGAACTTGCTCAGCTTGCGGGCCTGCGGCATCAGGGTCCTCTGTGTCGTGCGCACGCGGGCGCGTGGCGGCGTGACTCTACCGCTCGGGCGCCCAGCACCCGGGCGGGCCCGCAGCGCGAGCATCCTCCACGCATGACAACACCGACTGCGTGGCAACGGCGCCGCGCTCCGCTCGCGACCCGCCGCCCTGGCACCCTGGATCGAGCACTACAGCACCCACCGCCGCCACCAAGTCCTCGGCGGACTACCCCCGATCGGCAGGCTGTAGCCAACCTCCTGGCCGGGTACAACTAGCGCGGCCCGGCGTGAACAGGTCTGGCCGGCGCCGTGTTCGAAGACTGACATGGTCTACGGCACCGTTCTGCGACGCGGTGACAACGGCGGAGTCTCGAACGTTTGTGCGAGCCGCGCTCCGCGGTATGGTTCTCCAATGACCGCAGAGCCCAACACCGTCGCCACTGAACGGACGTCCGTCGAACTCTTCGCAGGGGCCGGAGGGCTCGCTCAAGCCGTCCAACGCGCGGGGTTTCGGGCGTTGCTCTTCAACGAGTGGGATCGGCGGGCGGGGGAGACGCTCGAGGCGAACGGCGCGAAACCGCGGGTGGAGCTCGACCGAGTCCCCTCGCCTGGCGAGCCGACACCGCTCGTCGTGGGTGATGTTCGTGAGCTGGACATGCGGTACCTGCGCGCCGCCGACGTCGATGTTCTCGCCGGCGGGTGCCCGTGTCAGCCGTTCAGTCTCGGTGGCATCCACAAGGGCGTCGAGGATGAGCGGAACGGCTTCCCCCACATGTTCCGCGCTGCGCGCGAGGTGCGGCCGAAGGTGATGATGGTGGAGAACGTGCGTGGACTCTTGCGCGCATCGTTCCGCCCATACTTCGAGTACATCCAGCGCGAGCTTGCCCATCCGTTCGCGGTACGGGCTAACGACTCGACGTGGGAGCAGCATGACGCTACGCTCCGCGATCTAATCGCAGCGGGAGGCGGACCCTCCTCCGAACGGTATGACGTTGTTGTCACACCAGTGAACGCCGCCGACTATGGCGTCCCACAGGTTCGCAGCCGCGTCATCATGGTCGCCTTTCGGTCGGACCTCGGCGTCGACCTTGCGGCATTCCGCAAGGCGGTACGCCCGACACACTCGGAGACCGCATTGAACCAGTCGATTCGTGACGGCTCCTACTGGGAGCGACACCCCAACGTGCCCGCATTTGTTCGCGAGCGTGTCGTCGCAAGCCTCCCGGAGGCTGAGGTGGACGACGGGCTTCTGCCGTGGGCCACGCTTCGGGACGCGATCGAAGGGATCGATGGGCAGCCGACGCTCCCGCCCATCCCGACACAGTTCCTCGACCGCAAGGAACGCATGCTGGGTGGTGTTCGGGAACACATCGGCTGGCCGGGCGCGCGGATCTACAAGGGCCATACCCCGAACCTCCTTGACCGACCGGCGAAGACCGTCAAGGCGGGAGTTCACGGCGTGCCTGGCGGCGAATCGGTGATGCTGCTCGACGATGGCACCCATCGCTACATGAGCGTTCGCGAGACAGCGCGTGTCATGACTTTCCCCGACGATTGGATCCTCGAAGGCCCACGCGGGGAGCAGATGCGCCAGCTCGGAAACGCCGTGCCGGTCAAGCTAGGTGAGGCCGTCGCCCGTGCGGTTCGTGAGGTACTGGACCAGGCGGGAGCGTGACGTCCGAGGTGCCGCGGCTTGTCTCGCCGTGGCGAGAGGCCCGACCGGCCGACGAGGCGTGGAAAGGGGCCGAGGGTCGGTCGGCCCGAGCCGGGAGATTCGAACAGGATCGCGCGGCGGGTGGCCCCGAGTGGCGGCTCGTGGACACCGGTGATGGGCGCGCCGCGCGCGCCTCGGTCGAACTCAAGCTCTTGCCGAAGCAGCGTCGCATTAGGGCATACCTCCGGTGGAGCCAGGGGGGTAAGACTCGCGTCAGCTACCTCGGTGAGGTCGAACGGCCGACGCGAGCACAGAACTTGCGTGCTGCGTGGGACATCGCGCGAGAGAAGGATCTACTCGTCGAACCGGATGACTCGTGGGCATCGTCGCCCGCATCTAGAGCCGTCATGAAGGCGAACAGGCCACGGGACACGTCGCCCGAGTTGGCGGTTCGTTCGGCTCTCTTCAGGATGGGCATGCGATATCGCATCGGGATCCGGCCACTCCCCAACCTGCCGCGAACTGCCGACATTGTGTTCCCAAGCGAGCGGGTCGCGGTGTTCGTGGACGGGTGCTTCTGGCACGGCTGCCCAGATCACTATCGGCCCGCAGCGGGAGAGACTTCGGAGTCATGGTCGGACAAAATCTCTGCAGACCGCGCCCGTGATGCTGACACCTACCGCCAGTTGACCGATGGCGGGTGGGAAGTGGTACGGGGTTGGGAGCACGAGTCCGCGCAGGTGGTGGCGGCGCGCGTCCGTGAGGCCGTACTTCATCGTCGTGGTCGGTAGGTACAAATCGTCTGCGAGGCTAGATTGGGCTCCTCGCACCGCCGTGAGGTGCATCAGCTGGCGGGTGAAACAGCGCATGAGGCCCCTCCTGACAGAGATAGATATGCCACGATCGGCACATGAGTTTCGTACCCGCGTACTATGACCCACTTTCGACCAAGGGGCTGACGGCTGTCGTTTGCCAGAAGTTTGAGGAGCAACCCGCGACGGCGCTGGCGAACATCCAAGACTTCAGCGGCGCGGGACTGTACGCCATCTACTACGAAGGGGTCACGCACGGCCTCTACCGCAAGCTGAGCCCACTTCTTGTCCCGGTCTACGTCGGGTCGGCGCAGCAGAACGCAAGCGCCACGGGACGCTCAGCGCCCACAGCAAACCCTCTCTACAAGCGAGTCCAGAAGCACAAGAAGTCGATCGGCCAGAGCGGTCTCGATCTTGACGAGTTCGTCATCCGCATGCTCCTCATGCCGGACGTCCATATCGACCTCGGCGAGAACGGACTCCGCGTGGGATATAAGCCTGTCTGGAACGCTGTCTTCACGGGCTTCGGCAGTAACGAGCAAGGGGCGACTACGCGGACCGGCGCTCAATCGGCTTGGGATGCGGCCCACCCCGGGCGTGCGCGGACCTACGGCTCGGCCAGGATCGCGGCGAGTGTCGCCAAGGAGCAGTCGATCGCGAGCAAGCTGATCGACATGCAAGTGGCACTGTGCGGCGCGCGGGGCGCGATCGACTGGGCGTTCTACGACCCTGACGCGATCGAGGTTCCAAAGAGCTAGACACACGACGCGCGACAAGTCCGCATCCCGTCGCGCTGCTGGCGCTGCCTCTCGCGGTTGAGGGGGCCGCAGTGACCGCCGCTCACTGAAGCAGCGCCTTGCTGCTCGTCGATGTTCCCCACCCTGGGACACTCCGTCGCGCGGGGCGGGGCTTCCTCGATTCAGTGGTGCCCACTGAACCACACGCCAGCGTCCGCTGGAGGACCTCTCTCGTGCTTTCAAGGAGGATAGCGTGGGCATCCATGCCCTGAAGCGGCAGGGTTCACGATTAGTGAAATGGCCGGCCACAAGATCTATGACCGCATTCCGTAGGTATCTGAACGGCGACCGAGTCCCTGGGCGGCGTGAGCGCGTCGTCCCAGGCTTGTTTGACCCGGTCGACGACTACGCGAGCTCGCCGCTAGATGTTCTGGCTCATGAGGTTGGTGACGCTGGCTGGGAGTCGTGACGCTGGGGGACGGTTCCCGATGGCGGTGGTCGTGATGGTAGTTGTAGTGGACTCGATCAGGTCCACGACCTCGTCCGGGGTCTGGGTCGGGGAACGGTGCGGGGCCGAGGACCGTTCCGCCAAGCCGACTTCGCCGAGCTCCTCGAACCGGCGCTTCCACTTGCTCGAGCACGCCCTCGAGATGCCGGCCTCTGCCGCGACGTGAGCAACCGGATGTGTCCGACAGCGCTCGACCAGGCGCCGTCTTCCAGCAGGAGCGCCACTAGTGGATTGGTTGACCAATCAAGCCGGCGGGTAGGGAGCCCGTGATGTTGAGCCATACAGAGCCAATCCCATTCGGACATGGAGGTATACGCGACAGTGGCGGCCGCCTCCTGGCGGAAGCGATCGAGCATGTCCTTCTCGGCGTTCCGGGGGTCGTTCAGGCGTCGAATGTGAGGTGTTAAGTCCCAAGACCTGTCGCGTTGCCCACGAAACCACGGAGTTTTCGGCGGCGAAAGTTCGCCAATCAGGCGAATGAGGTCAGTGACGTCGCCGATCTCACGCGTCGTCGAACTGTTCGGTGGGGCATCGTAGGTCGGGCCTCCGTCCGTCATCTGGTACCAGCCTTCCCTGGGGCCTTAGAGGGGCTTGCCTTCGGGCGGAGTGCGGCTGCCGGTCCGATCGAGAGCCAGTTCCGATCACCCCCCAGCAGCTTCTCGAACACCCGCTCGCTCACGACCGGGATCCCGTACCGCCGAGCCGTGCGCGCTTTGCCGGACAGCGAGTCCGGGTCGGCGGCGATGACGACGCGGGTGCGCTTGGTGACGTTCGGCCACGGTGCGAGCCCGGCTGCCCGCGCCTCACGTTCCCAGTCCTCGCGCGGGCGCGTCATGGCCCCGGTCAGCACGATCTCGTCGCCGCGCGCCAGTGTGAAGCGGGGCCTGTCGGCCACGGTCGCCACGGTCCCGGCAGTCGCCTCGATCATCACCGCGACGTTCGCGTCGGAGACCACGACGGCCGCCGCACCGGCGTGTGCAGCCGGGGCCGCGCCCGTCACAGCAGTCTCCCCGGCGCCGGCCGGTGCGCCGCAACCATCGGCAGCACTGCGGTCATCTCCCAGCCCGACAGCGCCGCTCGCCTCCGTGCCCAGGTGCGCTCCGCCGTCAACCACGCCGCGACCCGCCCGCGCGACCGCCGCCGCGACGTCGTCGGCGTCCAGGCCGAGCTGGTCGGCGACCTCGTGGAGGTCGGCGACCTCGGCGTCGGAGAGCACGCCGTCCGCGAGGGCGACCCGCGCGAGCGCGTCGAGGTACCCGTGGTGCAGCGACTCGACCTGCGCGCGGCTGAGCCCGGCCTCCTCGGCGGCGGCGAGCAGGGCGCCGCGCTCGGTGAAGGACACGTACCGGTCGAGCAGGGCGAGGTCGAGGAGCGCGAGGTAGTCGTCGGCCTGGGGTGGGAAGGGGACGCGGTCGAGGCGGTCGGACAGGCCGGACAGCCAGTGGCCGGTCGGGCGGCTCGCGCCGCGCAGCACGGGCGCGAATGCCCCGGAAGAGGGCAGCCACGGCCACGAGTGCGTCGCGGACGCCTCGTGCGCGACGGCCCAGAGCGGGTCGGTGTCGTCGAGCCCGAGGTAGTGCTCGAGGAGTCCCGCGGTGGCGCGCGCGTCGCCGAGGGCGGAGTGGGCGCCGTCGTGCACGACGCCCGCGAGCTCGCAGCAGATCGCGAGACCGCGCGGCGCGGACGGCAGGAACGTCCCGGCCAGGCGCATGGTGCACAGGCACGCGAGCGGGTCGATCCCCACGGGCAGTCCGACGCGGCCGAACTCGGCGCGCAGGAACCGGGTGTCGAAGCTCGCGTTGTGCGCGACGATCACGCGGCCTTCGAGGAGGCGCGCGAGGTGCGGCGCGACGACGGTGAACGTGGGTGCGAGCCCGACGTCGGCCGCGCTGATGCCGTGCACGTGCTGGGGGCCGAGGTCGCGCTCGGGGTTGACGAGCGTGCACCACTCGTCCTGGACGCGGCCGGCGGCGTCGGTGAGGACGACGGCGACCTCGGCGATGCGGTCGTGCTGGCGTGGCGAGAACCCTGTGGTCTCGAGGTCGATCACGGCGAATCCGGGCACGGGGGACAGCGTGCCAGGTCGGGGCTGCGGGGTGAAGTCCGCGCATAGGAGGCGGCGAGGGAGTTCTCGCCGAGCGAGACGCGCGAATCGTTTTTAACCTGGACGGACATACCAATTCATCGGGGGAGCCGTAGTGCGCACTGCCGCCATCACGACCACAGTCCTGCTGTCCGTCGCCGTGCTCACGGGCTGCAAGGGCGGGGAGACGGGCCCGGGGCAGCCCACGCCGAGCCCCACCTCGACCAGCTCCCCGACGCCCTCCCCGACGACCCCGCCGGTCACCCCGACGCCGACCCCCACGCCGACCGACCCCACGACGCCCACCGAGCCCGGCGAGAACGAGGTCTCGATCCGGGTCCAGATCCCCGAGCGCACGGCACCGCCCTCGGGCGACTGACGCCGGCTCAGCCCTTCGCCCGCGCCGCCCGCCGTCGACGCCTCGCCTCCTCGGCCTTCCGCTCTGCGTCCTCGAGCTCACGGTCCACCGCGGCCAGCTCCTCCTCCGCCGCCGCGAGGGTGTCCCGCGCCTGGTCGAGCGCCGCGAGCATGTCCTCACGCTCGGCGGTCAGCCGGGCGATCTGCTCGTCGAGCTCGCTGAGCCGCGCGTCCAGCGGCCCGACGGCGTCGCTCGCCTCCCGCACGACGTCGGCGGCCTGGTCGCGGCGTCCTTCGAGCCGGTCGATCTCCGCGGCCGCGTCGGCGACCTGACGCTCCGCGTCCGCGAGGGCGGTGTCCGTTCCCGGGTGCTCGGTCACGGGTGGGGGAGCCTCCTCGCCCTGCTGCCCGGCGGCCCGCGAACGCGCCCCCGTGCCGCGCCGCGCCGCGCGCTCCGCGCTCAACGACACGACGTCGGCGCTCTCGCCCGACTCGTCCACGATCCCGAACCCGACGTACTGGAGCGCCTGCGTCAGGCACCCAGCCCGCACGAGGGCCCCGGCGTCGCGGTCCATGACGGCCGCGGTGAGCGTCTCGCCGAGGCGCCGCAGCACCTCGCCCGACACGGCGCGCCCGCCGACCTCGCCCGCGCGCGACACCTCTCGCACCAGCGCGTCGACCTGCCGTCGACGCTCGTGGTCGAGCTCGGTGAGTCGCGCCCGGTCGCGCGCCTCGGTCGCGGCGCGCAGGTCCTCGCCGAGTCCGACGAGGTCACCGACCTCGTCGGGGTGCGTGCGGGCGACCTGGTTGACGACCCACGCGGCGACGGTCGGCTTGGTGAGCGCGCGCAACCGTGCGGCGCCCACGGCGTCCCCGGCGGTCGTCGCGTGCTTGGCGGCGGCGTTCCGCGCGGCGACGAACTCGTCGAGAGGCAGGGCGAACAGCCGGTCGGCGGCCTGCTCGCCGCTCGTGCCGGGCTCGTCGCTCATCGGTCCAGCGTCGCACCGTTCCCGGGCCGGCACCTTCCAAGTACCTGACGGCACGGAGAAGGTAGGGTCCAGGGTTGACCGCGTCCGGCCCGAACCCGGGCGTCGTGCACAGTCGTCGACACGCAGGGGAACCCATGGACCAGGAAGCGCCGCTCAGCGTGGCCGTCGCCGACGCGCCGACCGACGCCACCGCCGCCGACGCCACCGCCGACGCCACTGCCGACGCCACCGCCGCCGACGACGCGACGGACGCCCCGCCGTCGGGCAGCGTGGAGCGCGACGGCAGCGAGGAGACCGCGAAGAAGCCGCGCCTCGACGCCCTGGTCACCGGCTGGGTGGGTCGCGCCCTCGACGCCTACCCGCGCCCGGCCGTGCCGCTCACCGAGCACTGGGACGCCTCGGCCGCGGGGCTGGTGCGCCAGGTCCCGCTGGTGCCGCGCTTCGCGACCAAGCCGCTCGAGCTGCTCGACCGGTTCGGGGCCGTGCACGTCGGCCCGCGCGAGGTCGGGTTCGACGGCGGCGCGATCGACTGGGACCGCGTGCTCGAGGTGCGCACGCAGCCTGCGTGGTCGAGCCTGTCGGCCGACGCGCTCGAGGCGAACTTCGCGCAGTACCTGCGCGTGATCCCGCGCGTGCCGGGGCGCGGCTGGGTCCTGGGCAAGGTCTCGGAGCTGCTCGTGTCGCTGTACCTGAGCGTCGTCCCGCTGCCCGACGACGCCGCTCGTCTCCTGGAGCCGGGCGACACCACGGACGAGGCGCCGGTCGGCGGTGCGGCGCCCGCAGGCGGCTCGTTCACGCGGCGGACCGTGACCGAGATCCTCTACAAGCGGCGCATCGGCGAGGGGGAGCGGCAGGCGAGCACGACGTCGGTCCTGCTGCAGCTCGCGTTCCCCGGGTCGACCGATGCGATGCTCGCGCTCGCGGCCGAGCGGGGCGTGCGGGTCGTGCACGTCCCGGTCGACGAGGGCGAGATGGGCGCGACGATCAAGCGGGCCGCGGCGTGGCGCTCGACCGCGCTGGGACTACGGGACCGCTTCACGCGAGACACCGGCCCGACGGCGTAGCCCGGCCCGGGCGGCGACCGCGCCGCCCTGCCTGGCCCCCGCGCGCGGTCTACGCTCCGAGAGGGGCACGGCGACGGCACGACACGAGGCGGGACGGCACATGGCACGCAGGACGATCGTCATCACGGGAGCGAGCGACGGGATCGGGTCGGCGGCAGCCCGGGCGCTCGCCACGGACGGGCACGAGGTCGTGGTCGTGGGGCGCTCGCCCGAGAAGACCGCAGCCGTCGCGCGCGAGCTGGGAGCCGACCACTTCGTGGCGGACTTCGCACGCCTGGCCGAGGTGCGGGCGCTCGCCGCGCAGCTGCGGGACCGCTACGAGCGGATCGACGTCCTCGCGAACAACGCGGGCGGCATCATGGCCGACCGTCAGGTCTCCGAGGACGGCCACGAGCTGACGTTCCAGGTCAACCACCTCGCGCCGTTCCTCCTCACGACGCTGCTGCTCGACCGGTTGGAAGAGAGCCACGCGAGCGTCATCAGCACGAGCAGCGCCGCGCACCGGCTCTTCAGCGACTTCCACGTCGACGACCTCGAGTCCGAACGGTCCTACGCGCCCAACACCGCGTACGGCAACGCGAAGCTCGCGGTGAACCTGTTCACGCGCGAGCTCGACCGCCGGTACCGCGCGGCCGGCATCGCGGCGGCGTCGTTCCACCCCGGCGTGGTCGCGACGAACTTCGCCGCGACGTCGACGAGCAGCATGCGCGTGATGTACCAGACGGTGCTGAGCCGCTTCCTCACGTCGTCGACCAAGGGGGCCGACACCCTCGTGTGGCTCGCGACGACGACCCCGGGCGTCGACTGGGAGCCGGGGAGCTACTACGTCAAGCGCAAGGTCGCGACGACCCATCCCCTCGTGGGTGACCCGCGGCTCGCGGCCGAGCTGTGGGAACGGAGCGCGGCGATGGTCGCCGACGACGACGCCCCGGGGGCGGCGGCCTGAAGACTCGGGCCCGACCGGCGCACCGGCCGTACGTGTCGAACGGGCCCCGGACAGCACGACGGGCCCGGTGCTCTCGCATCCGGGCCCGTCGACTCACCGCGCCGCCGGCCGAAGGGGGGTGACCTGCGGCGGGGAGGTCTGGAAGACCGTCAGGACGCGGAGGTCGTGACCTCGATGCGCTGCGGCGTCGTGCCGGCGTAGACGCCGGCGACGGTGACGGTCAGGACGCCTGCGTCGTAGCGGGCGCTGATGGCGCTCGCGTCGGCGGCCTGGGGGAGGGTCACGACGCGGTGGAACGCGCCGTAGCGGACCTCGCGGACGCGACGGCCCTCGGCCTCCTCGGCCCGCTCGTCCTTGCGCTCGCCGCGCACGACGAGCTTGCGGCCCTCGACCTCGACCGTGACGTCCTGGGCGGGGTCGATCCCCGGCAGGTCGAAGCGGGCGACCAGGTCGTCGCCGTCCTGGAAGACGTCGGCGTGGGCCGGGACGCCTGCCACGGGGCGGGCGGTGAGCAGGTCGCGCAGGGCGCGGTCGAACGCGGGGGCGGTGGTCAGGGTGGTCGTCATGGTGACTCCTTCGGTCGGTGCGGAACCTCTGACCGGTACAACTTGAGTCGCCTCCGCTCAATTCCGGGTCGGCGTTCGCCCTGGACGAACGACCGACGACCCCGGAAGGCGCGCCGACCGGGCCCCGTCGTGGCGGGGGGCTACTCGCAGCCCACGCCGTCGCCGTCGCGGTCCAGCTTCTTGCTGTACCCGGGGTCTCCGGACCGGATCGGCGCCTTGCCAGCAGCCCGGACCGCGTCGCAGTTCGCGTAGGACACCGCGCCGCCCCCGCTCCCGCCGACGATCCCGGCGGGCGCGTCCGGCGTGGTCACCTTCGGTGCGCTCGACGACGTGCCCGAGCGACCCGTCGCCGCGCTCCGCGCCTGGAGGTCGGCCTCGGCCGCGGTGACCGCGCCCTCGCGTCCTTCGACCGCCGTCAGCCGGGCCTGGAGGTCGGCCTCGGCCGTCACGGCGGCCGACTCGCGGGTCGCGAGCTCGGCCTCCTTCGCGACCGCTGCCTCCTCGCGGGCCGTGACGTCGGCCTGAGCGGCGCCCAGCTCGTCCTGCGCGGTCGTGAGCGCCGCGCTGTCCTCGTCCAGGGCGGCGCGAGCCTCCGTCGCCTCGCCCAGGGTGGCCTCGGCGGCGGCGAGCCGCGAGCCCGAGGGCACGGCGCCCAGCAGTAGCCCGACGACCAGGAAGGCGAGGCACAGGAAGGCGACGAGCACGATGCGCCGCGTGCGACCGTCGTGACGGCCTGCCACGGCTCCCGCACCGGTGAGGCTCGCGACCGGCAGTGCCATGGTCTGCTCGGTCGGTTCGACCGCTGCGGGGTCCTCGACCCAGAGCGGCCAGTCGGCGGGCTTCGCCGGCCAGCGAGGGTCGGGCGTCCAGTGGGGGTCCGGGGTCCATCCCTCGGGCGGGGTGGGCCAGCCCGGGGGCGGGTTGAAGCGAACGGTCATGGCAGGGCTCCTCGTCGAGCGGGCACGCGCGCGGCGGTGCCGGGGCGACCGTCGTTCGGTCGACACCCCGGAGGCTAGGGGGAGCAGAGCCCTCGCGTCAGCACCCGGGAGGGGGTGAAATCCCCCGGGAGCGGACCGCGACGCGTCAGTTCTCAGGTGCTCCCAGCACGGCGACGAGGAAGTCGCCGTCCTCGGCGAACGGCCGCAGGTCCCACGTCGAGAGCTTGAGCTGAACCTCGAGCCCGGCCTCGGCGGCGTCGGCGAAGAACGCGTCGAACGCGTACCCGCGCCCCGCTCCGAAGCCGACGACGGCCCGACCGCCCGGCGCCAGGTGGGCGCGGAAGCGGCGCAGCACCTCGACCTCGGTGCCCGGCGCGAGGAACGTGACGACGTTCCCGGCGCACACGATCAGGTCGAACGGCTCGGCGATCCCGGCCGCGGGAAGGTCGAGCTCGGCGATGTCCCCGACGAGCCACGTCGAACCGGGGTGGTCTGCCTCGGCGGCCTCGATGAGCACGGGGTCGACGTCGACGCCCACCACGGTGTGACCGCGCGCTGCGAGCTCGGCACCGACGCGCCCCGGGCCGCTGCCCGCGTCGAGGATGCGGGCGCCGCGGGGAACCATCGCGTCGACCAGCCGGGCCTCGCCCGCGAGGTCGGCGCCCTGGGCGGCCATGGCGCGGAACCGCTCGACGTACCAGGTCGAGTGGGACGGGTTCACGGCGGTCTTCTGCTCCCAGCGGGTGGGGTTGGCCTTGCTCACCGGTGGCTCCTCGGGGTCGGGCGGGGCTCTGAACGGGCTCGGCGGCGGCCACGAGAGCGGGTCGCCGCACCTTCGACCGTACCCCCACCGGGTACTACCCCGGCGACCGTCCAGCGCCGACCAGACCCGGTCTCACCGACCGGACCCGGACCCCTCGCCCACCACGAGGTTGCCTGCGGTCGAGAACGGGATGGAGGTCGGTATCGGCGGCAGAACGACCTCAACCCCGTTCTCGGCACCCCGGGGACACCGGGCTAGCGGCCGAAGACCTCCAGGACCGGCGTCTCGCCGTCGACGAAACGGACGAACTGCCCCACGGTCGACGGCGAGCGCAGGGCCTGCGCGACGACGAGGGCGACGTTGCCGCGCGACGTCTTCCCCTCGTGCGCGTCGACCGTGATCATGCCGGTCGGCTCGTCGTTCGTCAGGGTGCCCGGGCCCAGGATCGTCCAGTCCAGGTCGGTGCCGCGCAGGTGGTCGTCGGCGGCGAGCTTGGCGTCGGCGTACGGGAAGAAGCTGTTGTCCTCCGGCACACCGTGGTCCGGCACCGAGCCGATCCACGACACCATGACGTAGCGCGAGACGCCCGCGGCGGCGGCCGCGTCCATCGAACGGATCGCGGCGTCCCGGTCGACGGCGTAGGTCCGCTCCGGGCTCCCGCCACCGGCGCCGGCGGACCACACCACGGCGTCGTGCCCGCGCAGGGCCTCGGTGATCTCCTCGGTCGTGGCGTTCTCGACGTCGAGCAGCAACGGCGTGCCGCCGAGCTCCTCGACGAGCGGGAGCTGCGACTCGTGCCGCACGATCCCGCTCACCTCGATCTCGTGGTCCCTGAGGATGGGGACGACCAGGCGACCCACCTTGCCGTGGGCTCCGATCAGGGCGACGTTCATGGTTCTCCTCGTGGTGTCGGTGACGGTGCTCCCTCCACGGTGCACCGAGGACGCGCGCTCCGCCCGCTGGGGGCAGGCAGGACTACTCCTCGACGACCGCCACGGTCACCTCGATGTTGCCGCGCGTCGCGTTCGAGTAGGGGCAGACCTGGTGCGCGGCCTCGACGAGCTCCTGGGCCACCGCGCGCTCGACGCCGGGCAGGCTGGCCTCCAGCTGCACGGCGAGGGTGTACCCGCCGCCGTCGAGGGGGCCGATCGAGACGCTCGCGCCGATGGCCGAGTCGACGACCGAGACCTTGCGCTGGCGGGCGACGCCCAGGAGGGCCGAGTGGAAGCATGCCGCGTAGCCCGCGGCGAAGAGCTGCTCGGGGTTGGACCCGTCGCCGGTGCCGCCCATCTCCTTGGGTACGGCGACGTCGAGGTCGACCCGCCCGTCGGTGGACCGGACGTGGCCGTTGCGGCCCTCTCCGGTGGCCAGGGCTTCCGCGGTGTAGAGAGTCTTCATCGTGCTACCTCCAGGGTGGGGTCGACGGGTGAACCTCTCGAACGTATGTCGCTCGGGGCAACAAGGTGTGGTCGGTTCGCGCAGAGCGCAGCGGCCGCACTCCCCGCCGTCGGGGTGCGGGTACCGTGGAACGGCCGCCGTCTCGGCGACCCCCCTCGACCACGGACTGACCGCACCCCCATGAGCAACGCACCTACGCCGTCGGGCACGCCTGACAGCGCTTCCCCCTCCCTGCCCGACGACGCCGCGCACCCCACCGCGCCCCTCGCCCCCGAGGGCGAGCAGCTCTCCCACGGCCTGCGCACCCGGCACCTGACCATGATGGGACTGGGCTCCGCGATCGGGGCCGGCCTGTTCCTCGGCAGCGGCGTGGGGATCGCGACCGCGGGACCCGCCGTCCTGGTCTCGTACGCGGTCGCAGGCCTGCTCGTCATCCTCGTCATGCGGATGCTCGCCGAGATGGCGTCGGCCGTGCCGTCGAGCGGTTCCTTCTCGGTGTACGCCGAGACCGCGCTGGGGCGCTGGGCCGGGTTCACCATGGGCTGGCTCTACTGGTTCACGCTCATCATGGTGCTCGGCGCCGAGATCACGGGTGCCTCGCAGATCGTGTCCGGGTGGGTCCCCGGCGTGCCGCAATGGGTCGTCGCGCTCGTGTTCGTGGCGGCGTTCGCGGTCGTGAACCTGTGGGGCGTCAAGCACTTCGGCGAGTTCGAGTTCTGGTTCGCGTTCATCAAGGTCGCCGCGATCGTGGCGTTCCTCGTGATCGGGGTGCTGCTCGTGCTGGGCTGGCTGCCCGGCACCGACCCCGTGGGGACGACCAACATCTTCGGCGACCCGGCCTCGCTCGCGGGCTTCGCGCCCCACGGGCTGCCCGGCATCGCGGCGGGGCTGCTCGTCGTGGTCTTCGCGTTCGGGGGGATCGAGATCGTGACGATCGCCGCGGCCGAGGCCCGCGAGCCGCAGAAGGCCATCGTGACCGCCACCCGCTCGATCGTGTGGCGCATCCTCTTCTTCTACGTGGGTGCGGTCGCGATCATGGCGCTCGTCCTGCCGTGGGACGCCCCCGAGCTGCTGAGCGGCCCGTTCGTCGCGGTGCTCGACCTCGCGGGGCTGCCGAGCGCGGCGCGGCTGATGGAGGCCGTCGTGGTCGTCGCGCTCCTGTCGGCGTTCAACGCCAACGTCTACGGGACGTCCCGCATGGCGTTCTCGCTCGCGGGCCGCGGCGACGGGCACCCGGCGCTGACCAAGGTGTCGCCGACCGGTGTGCCGTGGGTCGCCGTGCTGCTGTCGGTGTTCTTCGGCCTCGTGTCCGTGGGGCTCAACTGGCTGCTGCCGGGCGAGGTCCTGGGCATCCTGCTCAACGCCGTGGGTTCGGCGCTGCTCGTCATCTGGGTGTTCATCGCGGTCTCGCAGCTCCGGCTGCGCCCGCGCCTCGAGGCCGCCGCAGGTGGCGCGGACAGGATGACGCTGCGCATGTGGGCCTACCCCGGGCTCACCTGGGCGACGCTCGCGGGGCTCGCCGGGCTGATCGTGCTCATGCTGTTCGACGACGCCGCACGCGTCCAGCTCGTGTCGACGCTCGTGCTCGTGGGCGTCATCGTCGGGATCTACGCGGTGCGGTCGCGGCTGCGGAAGCGGACCGAGCGGGCCGGCGTCGGGTCCTGACCCGTTGACACCCACCCCCTCGCGGGTGTGCGCTGGAATCTCGCGCCAGGGAGCACCGGGAGTCTCGGGGAGAACCCATGTCTCGCATCGCCGGCTGGATCACGCACCGCTACGCCAAGTGGGTCGTCATCGCCTTCTGGGCGGTCGTCCTGGCCCTGACCGCGCCGCTGGCCGGAAAGCTCACGGGCGCGCAGGACAACGACGCCAAGTCGTGGCTCCCGGCCGACGCCGAGTCGACCCAGGTGCTCGACGTCGCGAGCAGCTTCACCTCGCCCAACACGATCCCGGCGGTCCTGGTCTACGTGCGCGAGTCCGGCCTGACTCCCGAGGACCTGGCCAAGGTCTCCCAGGACGTCGCGACCTTCGGTGAGCTCGACACCCTGGACGGGGACGTCGTCGGGCCGATCCCGTCCGAGGACGGGCAGGCCGTCCAGGTGATCGTGCCCCTCGACCTGGGCAGCGAGGGCTGGAACCTCGCGGCCGACGCCGTCGCGGACCTGCGCGCGACCGCGGAGGACGGCGCGAACGGCATGGACGTCTACGTGACGGGCCCGGCGGGCGCGGCCGCCGACTCCTCGAAGGCGTTCGAGGGCATCGACTCGACGCTGCTCTACGCAGCGGCGGGCGTCGTGATCGTGATCCTGCTGCTGACCTACCGCAGCCCCACGCTGTGGCTCCTGCCCGTGGTCTCGGCGGGCGTCGCGCTGACCGTGTCGCAGGCCGTGGTCTACGTGCTCGCCGACCGCACGGGCCTGACCGTGAACGCGCAGAGCGCGGGCATCCTCACGGTCCTGGTCTTCGGTGCGGGGACGGACTACGCCCTGCTGCTCGTGGCGCGCTACCGGGAAGAGCTCCGTCGCCACGAGGACCGGCACGAGGCCATGTCGCTCGCGCTGCACCGCGCGGGCCCGGCGATCGTCGCGAGCGGTGCGACGGTCGCGATCGGCATGCTGTGCCTGCTGTTCGCGCAGATGAGCTCGACGGCCGGGCTGGGGCCCGTCGCGGCGGTCGGGATCGTGGTCGCGCTGCTGGTGATGCTGACGCTGCTGCCTGCGCTGCTCGTCGCGACGGGCCGGTGGGTGTTCTGGCCGCGCGTGCCGCACGTGGGTGACGACGAGCCCACCGAGCACGGTGTGTGGGCGCGGCTGGGCGGCCGGATCGCGAAGCGGCCCCGGCGTGTGTGGGTCGTGACGTCGATCGTCCTGGCCGTGCTGGGCCTGGGCATCACGCAGCTCGACGCGAACGGGCTCTCGAGCGCCGAGTCGTTCCGGGGCGAGCAGCCGTCGATCGTGGGCGAGCAGGTCCTCGCCGAGCACTTCCCGGCGGGGTCGGGCTCGCCCGTGGTCGTCGTCGCGGACGACTCGTCGCCCACCGCGGTCGCCGCGGTGCACGACGCGTTCGCGGGCACCGAGGGGATCGACGCCTCGAGCGTGACCGAGCCCGTGTCCGCGGGCGGGTACGCGTACATGGAGGGCACGCTCACGTCCGAGCCGGACTCGCAGGCGGCGTACGACACGGTCGACCGGGTCCGGGACGCGGTCCACGCGGTCCCGGACGCCGACGCCCAGGTGGGCGGGGCGAGCGCGATCACGCTCGACGTCCAGCGCGCCTCGGCCGCGGACAACATGCTCATCATCCCGATCATCCTGCTGACCGTGCTGGTCATCCTCGCGCTGCTCCTGCGCGCGATCACGGCGCCGCTCGTCCTGGTCGCGACGGTCGTGCTGTCCTTCACCGCGGCCCTCGGCGTGAGCGCGCTCGTCTTCAAGTACGTCTTCGGCTTCGAGGGCGCCGACACGTCGCTGCCCCTGTTCGTGTTCGTGTTCCTCGTCGCGCTGGGGATCGACTACAACATCTTCCTCATGACCCGGGTGCGCGAGGAGTCGCTGCGCGTCGGGACGCGGCGCGGCGCGCTGATCGGGCTGGCGGCGACGGGGGCGGTCATCACGTCGGCCGGGCTGGTGCTCGCGGGGACGTTCGCGGTGCTGGGCACGCTGCCTGTGGTCGCGTTCGCGGAGATCGGGTTCGCGGTCGCGTTCGGCGTCCTGCTCGACACGCTCGTCGTCCGGTCGGTGCTCGTCACGGCCCTCAACCTCGACGTGGGACGGCACATGTGGTGGCCGAGCGCCCTGGGCCGCAAGGAGGACGTGCCGGTCGAGGCGACCCCGGTGGTCCCGACGGGCGCACCGGTCCGCGAGTAGCACCCGGTCAGGACGGCCCACGCCCGACGGCGGAGCGCACCGCCGAAGGGTGTCGGACCATGCCGTCGTCGACGAGGACCCGCCAGAGCGCCGCCTCCGATTGCTCGGAGGCGGCGCTGACGGTGGGTTCAGGCGGTGGGGAGTGGCGACTCGCGGAATCGAATCTGTGCGGCCTGTCGAGTCACCCCGAGTGTGCGTCCGATGTCGGCCCAGGTTCGCCCGGCTGCTCGGGCCTCACGCACGGCTGCCCTGAGCTCGGCCTCGGCTTCCTCAACACCTCGCTGTGCGAGACCGACCCGACGAAGCTCGCGCGGGTCATCGGCCGGAGTCGACGCCGGGTCGAGGGAGTCGAGCCAATCTTCTGCTTCTGCCGTTTCGCCACGGGGCGCATCTGCTGGTCGCGGGACGACGTAGATGACCTCGATCGGCTCTCCGAGTGATTCGTCGAGTTCGTCGAGCGGCGTCTCGTCGGCCGAAGCGAGACTGAGATGCGCGACCTTCAACAGGCGGCGGGCCTCGTCGAGAGCGTCGTGACGAGTGGTCAACACCCGGCCGGTGACGGCTGGGTCCTTGCGCGTTGTCTTGGTCATCGTCATCACCTCACAGGTAGTCGTAGAACTTGGGGCGAAGGGCCATTGCGTGGATCACGCGAGGGTCGTCGCCTTCGGGATCAGCAACGACGAGCTCGAGAAGCGTCCCAGCGCTCGTCGCCCCGATGACGAGCATCTTCTCAGTGCCTTGGCGGACCTCCCGCATCGGCACCTGGAGAGCGGAGCGGATCTCTTCGCGGGAGACACCGTGCTTCAGGGCATCGGGGAGGATCCGCATCTGTCAAAGGTACTTTGACAGATGGATTGCGTCAAGCCTGCTTTGACATTCGCCCGCTCCTGCGGTGTCGGTACGAGAGCCGTCCCGTCGAGTGTGTCGTCGTGTCAGACCACGTCCTCGCGCTGCAGCCGGCGCAGCGTGATCCAGCCCAGCAGGACCGGGACCCAGCACGAGATCAGCCGGTAGAGCAGGACTGCGGGCAGGGCGATCGCGGACGCGATCCCGAAGCTCACGAGCCCGCCCGTGAGCGCGGCCTCGACCACGCCCACGCCGCCCGGGGTCGGGGCCGCCGACGCGAGCGTCTGCCCGACCATGGTCGAGAAGGCCGCGGCGACCGGGTCGCTGCCGCCGCCGAGCGCCAGGAGGCAGGCCCACAGGGTCGCGGCCGAGGAGACCGTGGTGCCCATCGCGCCCAGGACCGCGAAGGAGAGCCGGCGCGGGTCCTTCGCGAGCCCGCCGAGCTGGCGGAAGGCGGGCAGCACGTCGTCACGCGCGTACGTGCGGACCGCGTGCCGGAACCGCGGCACCGCGAGCACCACGACCCCCGTGACGACGACCGCGACGGCCGCGGCGAGCAGCGCCCACCTGGCCCAACCCGGCACGTGGTGGTCGATGCTGCGCCCCGCGACGAGCGCGAGCACCGTCAGGAGCACGAGGTGGACCAGGACCTGCACGATGCTCTGGAGCGCGACCGTGCCCGTCGCGAGCGCCGTGCTCATCCCGGACTTCGACAGGTAGCGGACGTTGAGCGCGAGCGACCCGACGCTCGCCGGGGTCGCGGTGCCCGCGAACGCGTTCGCGAGCTGGACGCGGGTGGTCCGCAGGAACGGCAGGTGCCTCGGGGAGCACGCGGCGAGCGACGCCGCGGCGGCGAAGAACCCCGTCGCGGCGAAGAGCACGGCCAGGAGCGCCCACGCCGGCTGGGCGTCGCGCAGGGCCTCTCCCATGCGCGGGATCTCGCTGATCTCCGGGATGACGACGTACGTGAGGCCGCCGATGAGCACGAACCACACCAGCACGCGCAGGGCGTGGCTCGTGGGGGACCGGGTGGGCTTCGGGGGCGGGCCCGGGGCCCGGTCCGAGGCCTGGGGCTCGGGGTCGGGTGCGTGCGTGATGACGTGCTCCTTGCCGAGATGTGCGGGCCGTCCCGTGACCCTACCGACGCGCGGGGTCCGGCGCACCGGACCCCGCGCCGGGCGGCCGGGGTGACCGCGCGGTCAGTCGTTCGGCGTGACCTCGGGCAGCGGCGCGGGGCCGTCCGCGGGCACCCAGCCCTTGGGGGGCCGGACCGTCGGGACGTCGCCCACGATCGGCACCGGGCGGCGGTGGAACGGGAAGCCGTAGCGGGTCACGAGCCCTGCGAGCGTCGTGAGGCGGTTGCGCGGCCCGATGAGGCTCATGATGTGCACGAACAGCCACGCCAACCACGCGGTCCCGCGGGTCAGCCGGAGCTTCCCGGCGATGTCCGCGACGGCCGCGCGGCGTCCGATGACGGCCATGGTGCCCTTGTCGAGGTACCTGAGCGACGTCGTCGGGCGTCCTTGGACGAGCGCGCGGATGTTGCGCCCCACGACCTTGCCCGACTGGATCGCGGGCTGGGCGAGCTGCGGCAGGCCCGCGGGCGAGACCGCGACGTCTCCCGCCGCGAAGTGGTCCGGGAACCCCTCGACCTGCAGGTCGTCGCCCACGCGGATGCGCCCGCCCTCGCCCAGGGGCAGGTTCCAGCGCGAGACCTCCTCGTGCGGGGCGACGCCCGCGGCCCAGATCGTGAGGTCCGAGCGGATGAAGTCGCCGTCGGTGAGCTCGACGCCGTCGGGCAGGACCTTGGCGACGCCCGCGCCCAGGTGCAGGTCCACCCCGCGGCGCTGGAGCTCGCGCGCCGCGTACGTGCGGAGCTTCGCGGGGAAGGGCTTGATGAGCTCGGTGCCGCGCTGGACGATCTTGACGCTGAACGCGTCGCCGTGGATCTCCGGGTACGCGGGCGCCAGGCCCTGCGTGCGGAGCTCGGCGAGGGCGCCCGCGACCTCGACGCCGGTCGACCCGCCCCCGACGACGACGACGCGCAGGCCGTCGTCGGTCCCCGGGGAGGCCGCGGACTTCTCGAGGCGGACGAACAGGGTGTCGCGGATCTTCAGCGCCTGCGAGCGCGAGTACATCGCGAACGCGTGCTCCTTGGCGCCGGGCGTGCCGAAGAAGTTCGTCGTGACGCCGTTGGCCAGCACGAGGTAGTCGTAGCGGATCTCCTCGTCGTTGAGCAGGCGCAGCGTCTTGGTGTGCGGGTCGAGGCCCACGAGGTGCTCGTGGACCACGCGCACGTTGCGCTGCCCCAGGCGCAGCGCGCGCAGGAAGTACGTGACGTCGCCCGGGTTCAGGCCGCCCGTGGCCACCTGGTAGAGCAGCGGCTGGAACGTGTTGTAGACGCGGCGGTCGATCAGCGTGACGCGCACGGGTGCGCCTGCGAGCGCCTTGACGGTCGCGAGGCCTGCGAACCCGCCGCCCACGACGACGACGTGGGGGAGCGGTGCCCCGGTGGGTGCGGGGTGGGCGGCGGTGCCGTCGTTCACTGTGTGCCTTCCGATGAGCCGGGTGGTCCGGGGCACGAGCGTATGTCGCCCGGGGGGCGGTTGCGAGACGGGCCGCGCGGCCCGAGGTGGGTGGTCCGGACCGGGGCGCGAGGGCCCGTCTCGGTCCGGTGGACCCGTCTCGGCGGCCGTGCGTGACGGGGATCACGGGACCGGGTATCTGACGCCGTGTGGACAACGAGGGTTCCCGGCGCGTAACTTCGAACTGACCGGTCAGTCTAAAAGAGTGATCGGACCTGGAACTCTCGGAGGAACCCCCATGAACCAGCCCGTCGCACGGCACGGCAGCGACGAGGCCACGTACCTCGTGCAGGCCCCGACCACCGCCCCCGACCACGGCACCGCGGCGAACGTCAGCAGGCCCGACGGCGCCGCCCACCTCCCGCCGGGCGAGCTCGCCGCCGCGGACATCGCCGCCGACCTGACCCTGCGCGGCCCGCTCGGCGGCGAGATCGCCGAGCCCGACACCCCGCCCCTCGGCGACGGCACGCCCCCGCACGCGGTCAGCGCCTACGACCTCCAGCTCCACGGCCCGCGCGGCCTCGTCTACGGCCCCGTCGACCTCGAGATCCCGGCCGGCGAGGTCGTCGTCCTCCAAGGCCCGCAGGGGGCCGGCCGGTCGAGCCTGCTCCTGACCCTCGCGGGCCGCATGGCTCCCGACCACACCCCCGACGGCTGGCTCGTCGTGCTTGGTGAGAACCTCACGGGCCGTCGCGCGCGTCGCACCGCGGTCCAGCGCCGCGCAGCGATCGCCGGCTTCCACGGGATCGACGAGCTCGACGACGCGGTCACCGTCGGGGACTCGGTGCGCGAACGCCTCACGTGGCTCGCGCCCTGGTACCGCCGGACCCCCAAGGTCACCCAGGAGGTCTACGAGCGCGTGGCCCGCCCCGTGTTCGGGCGCCGCGAGCTGCCCGCGCTCGACGCCATGGTCTGGGACCTCGACGAGGTCGACGCCATGCTCCTGCGCATCGCGATCGCCATGGCCCAGGACCCCGAGCTGCTCGTCGTCGACGACCTCGACCAGGTCCACGACTCGGCCCGCCGCCAGATCGTCTGGGGACGCCTCGAAGCCCTCGCGGCCACGGGCGTGACCGTGATCGGCTCGGTCGCCTCCGCGGGCGAGGTCGACGCGATGCGCTGGGGTCGCGCCCCGCACGTCGTGCGCCTCGCGACCGGCCCGCAGCTCGTCGCGGCCTGACCCACCACCCCGGGCGACGGTCGTCGCCCCGCCCACGCTCCGCCGTCGGGCCCCATCCTTCGCACGAACAGAACGGAAGACACCTCTCGTGATGTCCTGGACCTCCACCGGTACGGAGCTGCGGCGGTTCCGCCGCGGCCTCCTGCCCAAGCTCGCCGTGGGCGCGATGATCTTCGTGCCCCTGCTCTACGGGGCCATGTACCTCTGGGCCTTCTGGGACCCGACCGGCAACCTCGACAAGTTGCCCGTCGCGATCGTCAACGCCGACACCGGCACCGAGGTGGACGGTGAACGCCTGGACGCAGGCGAGGAGGTCACGTCCACGCTCGTCGACTCGGGCGACCTCGAGTGGGCGCGCGTCGACGCGGCCGAGGCCGAGAAGGGCGTCAGGGACGGCACCTACTACTTCGCGCTGACCATCCCCGAGGGCTTCTCCGAGGGCATCGCGAGCGCCGCGGGAGACGACCCGCAGTCCGCGCAGCTCATGGTCACGTACAACGACGCGAACTCGTTCCTCGCCACGACCCTGGGACGCAGCGCCATGACGCAGGTCCAGGGCGCGGTGCGCGAGGAGATCGGCGCGCAGGCCGTCGACAAGGTCCTCGTGGGCCTCGGCAGCGCCCGCGACGGGTTCGCGCAGGCCTCCGACGGCGCGCTCACCCTGACCGCCGCGAGCGGTCAGCTCACCGACGGCGCGACGCAGGTCGCCGACGGTGCGACCTCCGCCGCCGACGGCGCGGGCACGCTCGCGTCCGGGATCGACCGGCTCGCCGACGGTGCAGGGTCCGCCGTGGCGGGCGCCGGAAAGCTCGCGACCGGCGCGGGCGCGCTGTCCCAGGGCGCGACCTCGGCGAGCGCGGGCGCCTCGAAGCTCGCCGCCGGAGCGTCCTCCGCCGCCGACGGCGCCTCGGCCCTCGCGGCCGGTGCGGCCACGACCCAGTCGGGCATGGTCCAGCTCGCCGACGGCTCGCAGAAGCTCGTCGCGGGCTTCACGGCACCCGACGGGCTCGTGGCCGGGGCCGACAAGGCCGCCGCAGGCGCCCAGCAGGTGTCCGACGGCGTCGCGCAGGTCCAAGGACAGGTCACCTCGCTCACGGGCAGCGTCCCCACGCTCCGCGCGCTGCTCCAGCAGAACGCCGCGACGCTCGGCGCCTCGGCCGACCCCCGGGCGCAGGCGCTCGCGGCCGCGAACCAGCAGGCCCTCGGCCAGCTCCCGTCCGACGCCGAGCTCGCCACGAGCGCAGCCGGGCTCCAGGCCCTCGCCGACGGCTCGAAGCAGGTCGCGGCCGGGCTGCCCGCCCTCTCGACCGGCCTCAGGACGGCCTCTGCCGGAGCAGCGCAGATCGACGCGCAGCTCCACCCGGGCTCGGGCACGCAGACCGTCCGCGACGGCGTCGACGGCGTGGCCGCCGGGGCCGCGACCCTGAGCGACGGCCTCACGACCCTGCGCGGCGGTGCCTCCGACCTCGCGGCCGGGAACGCCTCGCTCGCGTCGGGAGCGGGCACGCTCGCCGCCGGGACCTCGTCCCTCTACTCGGGCGCCCAGCAGCTCGCCGACGGCGCACAGTCCGCCGCGGCCGGCGCCGGGGCGCTCGCCGACGGCACCAGCACCCTGGCCGACGGCGCCACCCAGGTCGCCGACGGCGGCGCGCAGCTCACCGACGGTGCGCAGACGCTGACCGACAAGCTCGCCGAAGGGTCCGAGGCCATCCCCGACGACGGCACCGCCCTGCGCGAGCAGCGCGCCGACGTCATCGCGGCCCCCGTGACCGTCGCCGACCACGACCTGGCCGAGGCCGAGGGCTTCGGCGAAGGGTTCGCGCCGTTCTTCATCCCGCTCGCCCTGTTCGTGGGAGCGCTCATCACGTGGCTGCTCATGCGCCCGCTGCCCTCGCGGGCCCTCGCGACGCCCGCCTCGGGCCTGCGGACCACGCTCGCCGGGTTCCTGCCCGCGCTGTGCATCGGGTTCGCGCAGGTCGCCGTGATGCTCGCCGTCATCCACTGGGGCGTGGGCCTCGACATGACGCACGCGCTCGGGACGCTCGCGTTCACGACGCTCGTCGCCGCGACGTTCCTCGCCCTCCAGCAGGCCCTCATGGCGCTGCTCGGCCCGGCCGCGGGCAAGGTCGCGATCCTCGCGCTGCTCATGCTGCAGCTCGCGTCCTCGGGCGGCACCTACCCCGTGCAGACCACGCCCGCGTTCTTCCAGGCCATCCACCCGCTGCTGCCCATGAGCTACGCCGTCGACGGGCTGCGCCAGACGATCACGGGCGGCGTCGACGGACGGCTCTGGTTCGCGGTGGTCTACCTCGGCGTGCTGCTGCTAGCGTCGCTGGCGATCAGCGCCTGGCGTGCGGGCCGCATGCGCACCTGGACCCTCGACCGCCTGCACCCCGCGCTCGAGATCTGACGACGAAGAGGCTGGACGAACGATGACGACGACCAAGGCGGACCCGACGGCGGATGGACCGGGCGCCGTCGGGCCCCTTGAGCCCGGCGCCACCGCAGAGGCCGGGACCCGGCGCGAGCAGGCCTTCGCGGCCCGCCGCGCCGGGACCCGGCAGCAGATCATCGACGCCGCCGTGAGCCTCATCGCCGACCAGGGGTTCACCGCCACGTCCGTCGAGGACATCGCGGCCGCCGCGGGCGTGGCCAAGGGCAGCGTCTACTACAACTTCGGGTCCAAGTCCGACGTGTTCGAGGCCGCGCTCGCGGGCGGGCTCGAACGCCTCACCCTCACGCTCTCCGAGGCCCGCGGAGGGCTGCAGGGCAAGGAGGCGCTCGCGGCGCTCATCGCGTCGCTCCTCGAGCAGATCCGCGCCCACCCCGACTTCGCCAAGCTCCTCGCGGCCGAGGTCTTCCGGGTCGGGCGCGAGTGGCAGGAGACGGTCGGGCACATCCGTGCGCGCGTCATCGAGTTCTACGCGGCCGCGCTGCGCGAGGAACGCCCCGGGGACGACGTGTCGCTCCTCGCTGCGTCGGTGTTCGGGGCCACGCTCGTCGCGGGGCTCGAGTGGCTCGTGTTCCAGCCCGAGCGCGGGTTCGGCGAGGTCCTGGCTGCGGTGCTGGAGCTGGTCGCGGGCCTCTGAGCGCGGCCCCCGCCGAGGGTGACGTGTGCCCGCCGCCGATGGTGACGTGCCCGCCCGGCTCAGCCCAGCAGCAGCTTCCAGCAACCCACCCCGATGAGCCCCGCGAGCAGCGGCGCGACGACGGGCACCCACGCGTAGCCCCAGTCGGAGGGGCCCTTGTGCTTGAGGGGCAGGAGCGCGTGCACGATGCGCGGCCCGAGGTCACGGGCCGGGTTGAGTGCCGGACCGGTCGGGCCGCCGAGCCCCGCGACGAGCGCCCACACGAGGAAGCCGAGCGCCATGTGCGCGAGCCCGGGCTCGGTCGTGGTCAGCGGCGAGTTGACGATCGCCAGGGCGCACGAGAACAGGATGACCGAGCCCAGCAGCTCGTTCGCGAACCCGTTGACGCGGCTGTGCGCGGCGTTGACGGTCGAGAAGGTCGCGAGCACGTCGTCGACGTTCTCGGTGCGGTCGTAGTACGGCTTGTGGGTCGCGACGATCGCGAGCTGCCCCGCCATGGCCCCGAGCATCTGCGCGACCACGTACGGCGCGACGTCGGCCCACGGGAACAGGCCCCACGTCGCGAGCCCGATCGTGAACGCCGGGTTGATGTGGTTCCCGCTGATCCCGCCGAACATCAGCGCCGGGATCATGACGCCGAACCCGTACCCCATCGCGATGAGGCTCCAGCCGCCGCCGTATCCCTTGGACCCCTTGAGGTGCACGTTCGCGACCGTGCCGTTGCCGATGATGATGAGTATCGCCGTGCCGATGAACTCGCACGCGGCACGCACCGCCAGGGAGTAGTCCGGATCCATGCGCACACCCTGCCAGGGGTGGGCTGCGGGCGGGTGGCACGACACCCCGCGAGACGGGGTCTCGCGCGATCAGGCCCGACGGCGTCGCCCGCCGCGGTCGGTCCCGTCGCCGTCGGCGGTCCAGCCCGTCGCCGTCGGCGATCCTGCCCGGCACCCTCGGCGTTCCACCGTTCCTGTGTCGCGTCTCGCCCCGTGCCCGTACGCTCGCGACAACCGAACTCCCGCAGCGTCGCGTCGAGTGTGCGGTCTGCTGCTGGGAGACCAGTGGAGGAGAACGAGTGTGAGAACACGTCCGATCGTCCCGTCCGTCGCCGCGCTGAGCCTGGGGCTCGCCGCGGTGTTCGTCCCGCCGGCCGCCGCCGCGCCGCCGGCACCACCCGCGCCGCTCGAGGACCACGTCACGGGCGCCGCCGTCATGGAGCACCTCGAGCAGTTCCAGGCCATCGCGGACGCCAACGGCGGCAACCGCGCCCTGGAGACCCCGGGGTACGAGGCGAGCGCCGCGTACGTCGAGCAGGTCCTGACCGACGCCGGGTACACGCCCGAGCGCCAGTACTTCACGTTCGAGGACCTCGTGACCGACGAGCTGTCGCTCACGGCCGGCGGGGTCGCGGTCACGCAGAGCGTCTTCCCGGCGGAGTTCGCGCCCGACACCCCGCCGGAAGGCGTCACGGGACCCGTCGTCCAGCCGGCCGACGCCCTCAAGCAGGGCTGCACGCCCGACGCGTGGGCAGGCGTCGCGGCCACGGGCGGCGTCGCCCTGGTCAGCCGAGGGTCCTGCAACTTCTCGCTCAAGGTCCAGCACGCTGCCGCCGCGGGGGCGGCGGCCGTCATCATCTACAACAACACGGCGGGCCCCATCAGCCCGACGCTCGGCGAGCCCAGCGACGCGTGGGTGCCCACTGTCGGCATCACGCAGGCCGACGGGCAGGCCATCGTCGCGGGGGTCGCGGGCGGGCAGACGAGCGCGACGTACGTGCTGCAGACCTCGACCATCTCGCACACGACGTTCAACATCCTCGCCGAGACCGGCACGGGCCGGGCGGACAACGTCGTCATGCTCGGTGCGCACCTCGACGGCGTGCCCGAGGGGCCGGGCATCAACGACAACGGGTCGGGTTCCGCGGCGATCCTCGAGACCGCGGTCCAGCTCGCCGAGCACGGCGGCCCGCTCGACAACCAGGTGCGGTTCGCCTGGTGGGGCGCCGAGGAGGTGGGGCTGGTCGGGTCGACGCACTACGTCGACGACCTCGTCGCGAACGACCCGGCCGCGCTCGACCAGATCGCGACCTACCTGAACTTCGACATGGTGGGCTCGCCCAACTACGTGATCGGGGTCTACGACGCCGACGAGTCCACGTATCCGGCGCCGGTCGAGGTGCCGCCGGGCTCGCCCGAGACCGAGGACGTCTTCACGGACTACTTCGACTCGATCGGGCAGGCGTGGGTCGACTCGGAGTTCTCGGGCCGCTCGGACTACCAGGCGTTCATCGCGAACGGCGTCCCCGCGTCGGGCCTGTTCACGGGCGCCGACGACGTCAAGACCGAGGCCGAGGTCGCGCTGTTCGGCGGCACGGCGGGGATCTGGCAGGACCCGAACTACCACTCGGCGAACGACGACATCGAGAACATCGACCCGGTCGCGCTCGACATCAACGCCAAGGCGATCGCGCACGCCACGGCGTCGCTCGCGGCGGACACGTCGGCGATCAACGGCGTGGTCTCGCCGGTCGACCCCGAGCTGACGGGGCTGTCGGCGACCGCGCGATGCACGGGCAAGGTGGCCTCGCTGTCGGTCGTCGCGACCAACGGCGAGGACCGACCGCTCGACGTCCGCATCACGACCCCGTTCGGCGAGAAGACGTTCAACCACGTCAACCCGGACAAGCTTGCGCACCAGTCGTTCAGCGCGAGGTCAGGGTCGCTCGCGGCGGGCAGCGTGACGGTGCGGGCGTGGGACGACACGGGCTCGCAGGAGACGTACACGCTCGACTACGCGGCGCTCACCTGCTGACCTGACCGTGAGACCGAGGTCGCCTCTACCTCGGCGGCAGTACCCGACGGCGCCCCCTCCTCCGGCGAGACTCTCGCCGGAGGAGGGGGCGCCGTCGGGCACGGGGAGGTCAGGCCGGTGGGGCTGGGTCGCCCGGCGAACCCGGTGGGCCGGCTGCCGCGGCCGCCTCCGCCTCGCGTGCCGCGACGTTGCGCTTCGAGAGCAGGCTGTGCCGGTACCCGAACGACGCGTAGATCACGAGCCCGATCACGACCCACACGAGGAACCGCAGCCACGTGAGCGTCGTCAGGTTCGTCATGAGCCACAGGCACGCGACTCCCGAGAAGATGGGCAGCACGGGGGACCACGGGACGCGGAACCCGCGCTGGATGTCGGGCCGGGAGCGACGCAGGATCGGGATGCCGAAGCTCACGAGCACGAACGCCGACAGCGTGCCGATGTTGATCATCTCCTCGAGCAGCTCGACCTGCGCGAGCCCCGCGATGAGCGCGACCACGATGCCAGCGCCCACCTGGAGGCGGACCGGGGTGTGGAAGCGGTGCGAGGTCTTGGAGACGCCGCGTGGCAGCAGACCGTCGCGGCTCATCGAGAACATGACGCGCGTGAGCCCTAGGAGCAGCACCATGATCACGGTGGTCAGGCCGATGAGGATGCCGACCGAGATGACGCGTCCGGCCCAGTCGGCGCCCACCAGGATGAAGGCCGTGGTCAGGGAGGGATCCTCGGAGGCCGCGAGGTCGGTGTAGGAGACCATGCCCGTGACGACGAGCGTCACCAGGATGTAGAGGACCGTGACGACCGCGAGGCCGCTCAGGATGCCCTTCGGGATGGTCTTCTGCGGGTCCTTGGCCTCCTCGGCGGTGGTCGCGACGACGTCGAACCCGATGAACGCGAAGAACACGAGCGCCGCGCCCGCGAGCAGGCCCATGACGCCGTACGTCGTGGGCTCGAGGCCCGTGAGGAAGCCGAGCAGGGGCTGCTCGAGCGCCGACTTCTCGGGCGCTGGCTGCGACGGCGGGATGAACGGCGTGTAGTTCTCGGCCTTGACGTAGAAGAAGCCGACGACGATCACGAACAGCGTGATCGCGACCTTGATGATCGTGAACACGCTGTTGATGCGGCTGCTGAGCTTGGTCCCGATCGCGAGGAGCGTCGTGAAGACCGCGACGATGAACACCGGCCCCCACTCGAGGTCCACGGGACCGATCGGGATGGTCAGCGGCAGGTCCACCCCGAACAGCGAGAACGCGTCCGCGAGGTAGATGCCCCAGAACTTCGCGATCACCGACGCAGCGAGCAGCATCTCCAGGATGAGGTCCCAGCCGATGATCCACGCGACGAGCTCGCCCATGGTCGCGTAGGAGAACGTGTAGGCCGAGCCCGCGATGGGCAGGGCCGAGGCGAACTCGGCGTAGCACATGACGGCGAGCGCGCACACGATCGAGGCGATGACGAACGAGATGATGACCGACGGCCCGGCGAAGTTCGCGGCGGCCGTCGCGCCGACCGAGAAGATGCCCGCCCCGACCGCGACCGCGACACCCATGACCGCGAGGTCCCAGGCGTTGAGGTCGCGCTTGAGCGACCGTTCCGGGTCGTCGAGGGCTGCGAGGGACTCCTCGACGGACTTGAGTCGTAGAACACCGTTGGCCATCGGACCAGTCTGTCCGGCGGGTCGCCAACACGCGCGGCGGGGGCGCGCGCCGCCCACGGTGACGGGGCCACCCGCCCACGGTGACCGGGCCACCCGCCCAGGGTGACCGGGCCACCCGCCCACGGTGACGGGACGGACTCGCCGGTGCGACGCCGTCGGGCCGGAGCGGTGCGCGGACCTGGGAGAATCCTCCGGTGACCCTCTCGACCCCGGAACCCGTCCGACCCGGCGCGAGCACCGCGACCGGCGAGCTCCTCGCGGTGTGCCGCGTGCACGTCCTGCTGCCCGACGCGGGCGCGGTCGGAGTGACCGCGATCGACAAGCGACCCGTCGAGGGACCCGTCAAGGTCCGGCCCCTGGGGCTGTACGCCGACGTGCAGGCCGACCGCGCGCACCACGGCGGTGAGGAGCAGGCCGTGTACGCGTACTCGCAGGAGGACGCCGACCACTGGTCGGCCGAGCTCGGCTACGAGGTCACGCCCGGGCTGTTCGGGGAGAACTTCCGCACGCGCGGCGTCGCGGCGAGCGGGGCCCTGATCGGTGAGCGCTGGCAGGTGGGGTCCGCGGTCCTGGAGGTCACGCAGCCGCGCACGCCGTGCTCGACGTTCGCGCGGCGGCTCGGCGAGGAGCGCTGGGTCAAGAGGTTCACCGACGCGAACCGCACGGGCGCGTACCTGCGGGTCGTGACCCCGGGCGAGGTGCGGGCCGGGGACGCGGTCGAGGTCGTTCACCGGCCCTCGCACGGCGTGCGCATCGCGGACTGGTTCGGGGCGCGCGTCGCGGGCACGACGGTCGAGGTCTCGCAGCGCCTGCTCGCGGCCGAGGCCGCAGGCGAGGTCCGGTTGTCGGCCGAGGTGCGGGAGCGCGCCGAGCGCGCCGTCCGCTGATCCGTCGCTGAGTGCGGAGTACTTGTCGCCGGATCGCCCGTTCGACGACAAGTACTCCGCACTCAGCGCGCATCAGGCGCGCCGCGGCTCGGCCGGGGGCCACTCGCCGTCGTCCGAGCCGTCGTCGGCCGCGAACAGCAGCTCGTGCAGCCGGACCTGGACCTCCTCGACGTGCGGGACGTCGGGCAGGGTCATGCCGGGCTTGGCGGTCGCGTCCGAGATGATGAGCGTCCCGCAGCCGAACATGCGGTCGACCAGGTCCTTCTCGTACGTGACGTCGTTGATGCGGTAGAGCGGGATGTCGCGGCCCGTGCGCGTGAGGATGCCGGTGCGTGTCGACAGGCGCTTGGTCGTCACCGTGTACTTGGTCGTCAGCCAGCGCAGGTGCGGCACGACGACCCACACGAACGCCGCGACCGCCGCCACGCCGAGCGTGCCCCACAGGATCACGGGGTGCTCGGGGGAGAACCAGAGGATCGCCGCCGCCGCGGCCACGATCAGGACCAGGACCAGGATCGGCAGGAACAGGGCCTTGGGGTGGGTCCGCAGCTCCATGACGACGGTCTCGCCCTCGGCGAGGTTCTTGTTGACGCTCATGGGGAGCATCGTGCCACCCCGGGTGGGTGTCGCGGCGCGGTGTCCCGGTCAGGCCGTCGGCAGGTTCCACCCCTCGACCGTGCGCAGGCCGTGCCCGTGGCCGAGCAGGCTGATGCTCGCGGTGCCCAGCTCGAACCGCGCGGCGGTCGCGGGTCCCAGCTCGAGCCAGACCGCGGCGAGCACGCGCAGCAGGTGACCGTGCGCGACGAGCAGGACGTCGCCGCCGTCGCGCAGCACGGGGTCGACGCGCCTGACGACTGCCCGCGCCCGGTCGGCGACGTCGTCGAGCGTCTCGCCCTGCCGGGTCCCCGGCTCGCCCGGGGCGCCCTCGGCACGGGGCACCACGTGCACGCCGTCTCGGAAGATCAGCCAGTCGCGCCCGATCTCCTCGCTCACGTCGTCGGCCGTGCGGCCCTCGACGGGGCCGTAGTCCCACTCGGCGAGGTTCGGTTCGGCGACCGCGTCGGGGTAGCCCGCGAGCTCGGCGGTCCGCCGGGCGCGCAGCAGCGGGCTGCGCAGGGCGAGGGCGAACGAGCGTCCGGCGAGGAACGCCCCGGCCGCCCGGGCCTGGTCCTCGCCGAGCGGGGTCAGGGGGATGTCGCTCGTGCCGGTGTGCTGGCCGGAGCGGCTCCACTCGGTCTCACCGTGCCGCAGGAGCACGAGCTGGGGGTCGGGCATGGGGTCCTCCGGGGTCGGGGTGCTGTTCCGAGCATCCCCCAGGCCCGACGGCGGAGCACCCGCTGGGCGGCCGTCGTACCCCGCGGACGGGTCGCCCGGGAGACGGGCCGGGGGCCGCCGAAGGGCCTCCGGCGGCGCCCGCACGGGGAGGCCGCGAGCGGGTGTGACCGAGTCGGGGGTCGTCCTGGAGCCTGTTCTGGCTCTAGGCTCGTCCGTCATGACCACCTACTCGATCCTGACGGCGACCGCTGCGCTGCGAGGCGAACCGTTCGAGGCCGAGACCGACGAGGCGGCGCTCGACGTCGTCCGGTCACGCAAGCGGAGCGGGAACCTGCCGCTCACCTCGTTCTCGTTGCAGACCTCGGACGACCGCACGGTCGCGTCGTGGAGCGGGGCGCACGAGGTCGTCTGACCCGCTGGCTACCCGGCGCGCAGCGCGTCCGTCGAGGTGTCGTCCGCCCTGGCCGCGTCCTGGACGCCGAGCGTCGTCCCCAGGGTGAGCCCGCCGTCGTCGGGGTCCGAGAGGGGGGCGAGGCCCAGCCGGGAGTAGAACGCGATCGCGCCGTGGTTCTTGGCGCCGACGCCGAGGTGCAGGCCCGGGACGCCGAGGTCCGTGAGCTGGCCCGTGAGGTGCTCGATCATGCGTCGTCCCCAGCCGGTGCCCTGCGCCTCGGGGAGCAGGTCGATGTGCAGGTGCGCGGGGTGCGTCGCGGGCTCGGTGAGCCAGGGTCGCGGCGTCGCGGCGGTGCGGTCGTGGATCTGGCGGACCAGGCGCGCGTCGGGCGTGGGGTCGGCGGGGTCCGGAAGGGGGTACCGCTCGCGCAGGAACGGCCACCACTCGCGCTCGCGCCACTCCTCGAAGGCCAGCGTGTCGCGGCAGCCGATCACGTAGCCGACGACGCGGTCGTCGTCGGTGACGAGCACGCTCACGAGCGACGGGTCGTGGGCTGCGTAGGGCGCGGCGTAGATCTCGCCGAGCAGGCGTGGGTCGGAGTAGACGGCGGTCGCGTCGCGGCCGTTGTCTCCCGTGCGCAGGCAGATGTCGTACAGCGCGTCCAGGTCGCGGGGCGCGTAGGGCCGGATTCTCACGGTGGTGCCATCCCTGGGTCTCGGGTCGTCCGGCGCAGTGTCCTGGTCGCGATCGGGCTCGACCTCTTGCGCGGGGCGATGTCGTGTGGAAGATTACTAGTCAAGTTTACAGACAACTATCTCGACCGACATCGATGGTGACGTCAGGGTTCAGGCACTCTTGAGCCCGAGCACCGCGGACGCCGGGGCCGGACAGGAGATCACGCCGTGAGCACGGACAGCACCAAGAGGGTCGGCAACGCGACCGTCCTGCGCGCCCTCAACGACGGAGCCGCGCTCGAGGCCCTGTTCCGTCACGGGCCCACGACGTCCGCAGGTCTCCAGGAGAGGCTCGGCCTGTCGAAGCCCGCGACCGCGACCCTCGTCGCGCGCCTGGAGGCCGCCGGGCTCGTCGAACGCTCGGGACACCGGGACGGGCGCCCCGGTCCGCGGGCGGCCGTGTGGACGCTGCGCGCCGCCGCCGGACACGCGGCCGGCATCGACGTCACGGTCGGCAAGATCAGCGTCCTGGTCGCCGACCTCGGCGGCCGGGTGCTCGGCCGGGCCGAGCGCTCGGTCGAGTGGACCACGGACGAGCACCCCGGCGGTATGCACCTGGAAGTCGTGCGCGCCGTGGTGGACGAGGCCTGCGAGCGCGCCGAGATCGCTCGCGCCGACCTGCTCCAGGTCGCCGTCGGTTTCCCCGGATCGATCGACCCCGCGACCGGCAGGCTGGCGTACGCCCCGCACATCGAGGTCTGGAACGACCAGGACGTCGAGGCACAGCTCACCGAGGTGCTGGGTGTCCCGGTCGCGGTCGAGAACGACGTCAACCTCGTCGCGCTCGCCGAGCTCGCGCGCGACGACCTGGCCGACGCCCAGGACCTGTTCGTCCTGTGGGTCGACCAGGGCGTGGGGGCCGCGACGCTCCTCGACCGCCGCATCCGCCGTGGCCGCCACGGAGGCGCCGGCGAGATCGACCACGTCCCCGTCCCCGACCCTGCCCGTCGGGGTCGCGATCCCGAGGGCCGGTGCACGGTCGCCGACCTCGTCCAGCTCGACGGCGTCGCGCGCCTCGCCCAGGGGTACCGTCTGCCGCCGTTCGACGCGGCACCGCTCGACACGCTGCGGATCGACCCCGCCCCCGCCGGACGTGCGTCCGACGTCGCGCGCAGCCCCGAGGTCCGCAAGGCCGCGACGAGTGCGCTCGAGCGGGCCGGCAACGACCCGACCGGCGATGCCGGGGACTTCCTCGACGACCTCGCCCGGCGCCTCGCGAACGTCCTGAGCATGGTCATCGGGGTCCTCGACCCCGACGCAGTGGTGCTCGGGGGGGAGGTCGCGGTAGCCGGTGGCGAACAGCTCCGCCACCGTGTCGCCACGGCCCTGGGTACCGAGCACGGTGCCCTCGCTCCAGTACTCCTGTCCACCGCACGGGGAGACGGCGTCGTCGAGGGAGCCCTCGCCGCGGCCCTCGACGAATCCCGGCGCCGGGTCTTCGAGGCAGGGAGCGTCGTCCCCTCCTAGCCCGCCGGGCCGACCCGGTCCGCCGGGACGACCCACCGACTCGCCAACCCCTCCGACCCCCACCAGACTCCACACCTCGCGACCACGGTCGACCACCCCCTGACCCGTCGCACCCTCCACCAGGCACTCCGCCGTCCCGGGCCCTCGCGCGCCCATTTTCCGAAGGAACGATGATGATCCGCACCCTGCACACACCCTCCCGAGGCACCGTCGCCCGGGCGGGCCAGACCCCCGGACGCATCCGCGCCCGGGTGACCTCCGCCGTCGGGACGCTCGCCGTGAGCGCCCTCGCGCTCTCCGCCTGCACCGCCGGGACCGACGGCGGCGGGGGCACCACCGCGGCCCCCGCCGACGACGAGGAGGTGTCGATCTCGATCTGGAGCGGATTCTCCGACCGCGAGCTCGGCATCATCGACGACGCGGTCGCCCGCTTCGAGGCCGACCACCCCAACTACACCGTCACCAGCCAGGGCAGCCAGGACGACGACAAGCTCGCCCAGGCCATCCGCGGGGGCAACGCGCCCGACGTCGCGGTGTCCTTCTCGACCGACTACGTGGGACAGAACTGCTCGTCGGGCGCGTGGCAGGACCTCGGCCCGTTCATCGAGCGGGACGGCGTCGACCTGGAGCAGATCCCTGCGGCCGTGCGCGGCTACACCGAGTTCGAGGGCACACGCTGCGCGCTCCCCATGCTCGCCGACGTCTACGGGCTCTACTACAACCTGGACCAGTTCGCGGCGGCAGGCCTGACCGAGCCGCCTCGCACCACGAGCGAGCTCCTCGAGACCGCCAAGAAGCTCACGCAGTTCAACGAGGACGGCTCGATCAAGGTCGCCGGCTTCGTCCCGCTCATGAACTTCTACGCCAACACCCCGCAGGTCGTGGGCCCCATGTTCGGCGCGCACTGGACCGACGACTCGGGGAGGTCGAGCATCTCGACCGACCCGGCATGGGCCGCGCTCGCAACCTGGCAGAAGGAGCTCGTCGACTGGTACGGCTACGACACGCTGCAGAAGTTCGTCGCCGGGTCGGGGCAGCAGTACTCGGCCGACCAGGACTTCCAGACGGGCCGCATCGCGATGGCCCTCGACGGCGAGTACCGCACGGCGTTCATCGACGACGCTGCGCCCGACCTGAACTATGCGACCGCTCCCGTCCCCGTGAGCGACGACCGGGTCGAAGAGTACGGCGGCGGGTACGCGACCGGGACGGTGATCGGCATCCCCCAGGGCGCCGAGAACCCCGGCGCCGCGTTCGAGCTCATCAAGTACCTGGCGTTCGACACGGGCTCGCTCGTGGCGATGTCCAACGGGCTCAAGAACGTCCCGACGACGCTCGACGCGCTCGAGTCGACCGAGCTCGAGGTCACGCCGCAGTTCCAGACGTTCCTCGACGTGTTCGCCTCGGACGGGCTGTCCAACAACCCGCCGTCGGCGAACGGTGGCGCCTACCTCAAGACCGTGTCCGACTTCTTCGACACGTGGCAGGCGGGCGGCGTGAAGGACCTCGACGCGGCTCTCGCGCAGGTCGACACGGACATCGAGAACGCCAAGGGCATCGGCGGCTGATCATGACCGTCCTGGCTCCGGGCCACCCCGGTTCCCCGTCCGCCACCGTGCGGCCGGGGGACCCGGCGGGCCCCGCTCTGCGGCGCAGGCGCGCGCGACGCCGCGCACTGACCGTCCTCGCGTTCATGTCCCCCTGGATCGTCGGGTTCTCGCTGTTCCTGGTGTACCCGTTGGTCTCGACGGTCTACTTCTCGTTCACGAACTACGACCTCATCTCCGCCCCGACCTTCGTGGGCCTGCGCAACTACACGCACATGTTCACTGCGGACCCCATCATGTGGATCGCGATCCGCAACACCGCGTGGCTCACGGTCGCGATCACGGTGGGACGCGTCCTCTTCGCGCTCGTGACCGCGGTGACGCTGACCCGGGTCAAGCGGGCAACAGGCGTCTTCCGCACCCTGTACTACCTGCCGGCCCTCGTGCCCCCCGTCGCCGGCACGCTCGCGTTCGTGTTCCTCTTCAACCCCGGTTCGGGTCCGGTCAACAAGGTGCTCGGCTGGTTCGGGATCGAGGGGCCGCTGTGGTTCCAGGACCCGGCGCTGGCCAAGCCCGCACTGACGATGCTCGTCCTGTGGGGAGTGGGCGAGCTCATGATCATCGTGCTCGCCTCGCTGCTCGACGTCCCGACCGAGCTGTACGAGGCCGCTGGGCTCGACGGTGCGGGGGCGTGGCGGAAGTTCTGGCACGTGACCCTGCCGTCGATCGTCCCCGTCCTGCTCTTCTCGGTCGTGACGTCCGTGATCGCGGGTCTGCAGTTCTTCACGCAGGCCATGGTCGCGGGGTCGGTGGCTTCGGGCTCGTCGCAGGTCGCGGGCAGCAGCCAGCTCGCGGGGTACCCGGAGAACTCGACCATGACGTTCCCCATGTGGCTGTACCAGCAGGGATTCCAGTACTACAACATGGGCTACGCCTCCGCGATGGCGGTCGTGCTCTTCCTCGTGTCGGGCGCGTTCACGGTCCTCGTGCTGCGACGCATGACCCGGGGTTCCGACGAGGCGGGAGCCTGACATGACCACGTCCACGACCCTGCCGGCATCGTCCGGATCGCCCGCTCCGCACCGGCACGGGCGCACGTCGCGCACGTCGCGCACCTCGCGCACCTCGCGCACCTCGCGCGCCGCGCGATCCTCGGCGCAGCTTCCCGGTTTCCACCTGACTCCGCGCGCCCGACGCATCGCTTCCTCGGTCGGGACGCACTCGTTCGCGATCGTCCTGGCCGTGATGTTCTTGGCCCCGATCGTGTTCGTGGTGCTCACGGCGTTCATGTCCGACCAGCAGGCGCTCACGGGTGCCTGGTGGCCCACGTCGTGGCACGCGGAGAACTTCGCCGCGGTCTTCGACAAGGCGCCCATGCTCCGCTACTACCTCAACTCGCTCGTGTACTCGCTGCTCGCGACGCTCGGCATGCTGCTGTCCTCGGTGCCTGTGGCCTACGCCCTCGCGCGGCTGCGCTGGCGGGGCCGCAACGTGTCCTTCCTGCTCACGGTCGTGGCGATGCTCCTGCCGCCGCAGGTCGTGGCCGTGCCGCTCTACATCCTGTGGGCGCGCCTCGACATGACCGGGACGCTGTGGCCGCTGATCGTCCCGTACTTCGTGGGGGACGCGTTCAGCATCTTCCTGCTGCGCCAGTTCTTCCTCACGATCCCCGAGTCCTACTCGGAGGCCGCGCGGCTCGACGGCCTGAGCGAGCTCGGCATCCTGCGGCGCGTGATCCTTCCCATGGCCAAGCCGGGCGTCGCGGCCGCCGCGCTGTTCACGTTCATGTACACGTGGAACGACTACTTCGGTCCGCTCCTCTACACCGGGGAGAATCCCCAGAGCTGGACGCTGTCCCTGGGCCTCGCGTCGTTCCGCGGGGTGCACCAGGTGCAGTGGAACCTGACCATGGCGGCGACGCTGCTCGCGATGATCCCCGTCGTCGCGATCTTCTTCGTCGCCCAGAAGACGTTCGTCGAAGGGATCTCCTTCTCAGGTGTGAAGGGGTAGTCCGGGAGGTGCCGCGGGGACCGGAACTGGGCCGGGAGCCCGCGGCGGAGGTGCGGGGCCGCTCGACGTCCGCGTCGAGCGGCCCCTTCGTGCGCTCCTGCCCGACGGCGGCGCCGCACCCCGGGCGGTGCGGCGCACCTCAGCCCGTGCTCGCCCCGGGGCAGCCCCTGCCTCAGGCGACGCCGTCGATCCCCACGATCGACAGGAAGACCACGAGGGACCCGAGCAGCACGACGGCGACACCGACCGATATCAGCAGGACGGTACGGGGACGGACGGGCATGGGGCTCCTGCCGGGTAGGGGTCGCGCGCACGGACGTCCGTGCGCGTTGAGGGAACCCGACCATCGTAGGCAGGGCCGGCACCTTCCCGGCGCGGGTCCCGTCGGAGGCGGTCGGCGCGACAGTGGCGGGCGGGCCTCTCCGCCCGCCACCGTCCGTCAGGCCGTGGGGCTGCTGGACGCCGCGAGCTCGTCGGTGCGGGCCGTGCGGCGGGCGAGCGTCCCGTCTCGCCACGTGAGGTAGCCGCCGTCGAGGTTGCGCACGTCGTACCCGAGCTGGGTCAGCAGTCGCGCGGCCGTGTGCCCGCGCTGCCCCACCTGGCAGTGCACGACGACGGGGGCCCCGGCGGGGATCTCGGCCGCGGCCCGGTCGCGCAGCTCGTCGAGCGGGACGTTGAGCGCGGGCAGCGTCTCCGCGCCCTCAGGGCCGTCAGCAGCGCGCACCTCGACGGTCCCGCGCGCGTGCTCGCCCGGCGTGCGGACGTCGACGACGGTCGCGCCCTGGGCGACGAGCGCGTCGAGCTCGTGCCACTGGACGCTGCGGGTCTCACCCGCGCGCAGGTTGTCGGCCACGTAGCCCAGCATGTTGACGGGGTCCTTGGCCGAGCCGTAGGCCGGGGCGTACGCGAGCTCGAGGTCGGCGAGGTCGGAGGCCGTGAGCCCGCCTGCGATGGCCGTGGCGAGTACGTCGATGCGCTTGTCGACGCCGTCGCGGCCGACTCCCTGCGCGCCGAGGATCAGGTCGGTCTCAGGGTCGACGAGCAGCTTGAGGGCCATCTGGGTCGCGCCGGGGTAGTAGCCCGCGTGCTGCGCGGGGTGCGTGTGGATCGCCCGGTAGGGGCGCCCCTCGGCACGCAGGCGCTTCTCGTTGCGCCCGACGCTCGCGGCCGTCAGCCCGAACACCCCGACGACGGCCGTGCCCATCGAGGGGCGCATGCCGTTGCGGCGCCCCAGGATCACGTCGGCGACGTGGCGCCCGTGCCGGTTGGCGAGGTTCGCGAGGGGGATGAGGGTGGTCGGCTCGTCGCCGGTGGACGAGGCGTCGGAGGCCGTCGCGGCGAGTGCGTCGCGCTTGGTCGCGGCGTCGCCCACGGCGTAGACGTCGGGCACCGAGGTGCGCAGGTCCTCGTCGACGAGGATGCCGCCGCGCGGGCCGACCTGCGCTCCGGCGAGGACCGCGAGCTCGACGTCGGGGCGGACGCCGATCGCGGCCACGACGAGGTCGGCCGGGACCGTGCCACGCGGCGAGCCGTCGGCCGAGGACAGGTCGGCCGTGTCGGGGCCGAGCGCACCGACCTGCGTCGAGGTGCGCACGTGGACGCCGTGGGCCTCGAGCTCCTGCTGGACGCGGATCGCCATCTCGGGGTCGAGCGGGGCCAGGACCTGGTCGGCGAGCTCGACGAGCGTGACGTCGAGACCACGGTGCACGAGGTTCTCCGCGACCTCGACCCCGACGAACCCGCCGCCGATCACGACGGCCGAGCGGGCCGGTGGCCGGGCGGGCGACCGGCCCGGTGACCGGACGGGGCCGGGCATGGTCGTGGCGCGTGAGCCGGCGGGGTCCGTGCCGTCGATCGTGCCGTCGATCGCGGCGACGATCCGGTCGACGTCGGCCACGTCGCGCAGCACGAGGGCGCGCTCCATGCCGGGCGCGGGCGGGACGATCGGGCGGGCCCCGGGGCTCAGCACGAGCCGGTCGTAGGTCTCGACGGACTCCTCGCCCGTGGCGAGGTCGCGGACCGCGACGGTGTGCGCGTCGGCGTCGACGCCTGTGACGCGGTGGCGGACGCGGACGTCGATGCGGAAGCGGGCGGCGAGCGACCCGGGGGTCTGGAGGAGGAGCGCGTCGCGGTCCTCGATGACTCCTCCGGCGTAGTAGGGCAGGCCGCAGTTGGCGAACGAGACGTGATCGCCGGCCTCGAGGACGACGATCTGCGCGTCCTCCGACAGGCGACGAAGACGGGTCGCCGCGGACATGCCTGCCGCGACGCCTCCGACGATGACGATCTTCATGCTTTCCTCCTGGGGGTTGGGAAGCACTATACCCCCGGGGGTATAGTGGGACCACATCCACCAAGGAGGAAAAGCGTGTGTAGAGCGGTGACCTGCAAGAAGTGCGGCAAGACGACGTGGGCCGGCTGCGGCCAGCACGTCGACCAGGTCATGCGGGGCGTGCCCCGCGCCGACCGCTGCGAGGGCCACGCGGCCGAGGCCAAGGCACCTGCGCAGGGGTCCTTCCTCTCGCGCCTGTTCAAGCGCTGACCCCCCGACCCGACGACCACGAGGAGAACCACCATGTGCAGCCCCGCCCGCTGCGGAACCTGCCGCAAGATCACCTGGACCGGCTGCGGCATGCACGCCGACGAGGTCCTCGCCGAGTTCGAGCCCTCCGAACGCTGCACCTGCCGATGAGCCCGGCGCCCCGGCGCGCCGTGCCCGACGCCCTGCCCGTCCAGGTGCGGCGACCCGCGTGGGGAAGGCGACGGCTCGTCGTCGCCGCCGCCGTCGTTCCCGGGCTCCTCGTACTGCTCGTGGAGGCGGGCGGTGGCTGGACCTCCGGCGTCGCACCCCTGTGGCTGGGGCTGCTCGCGGCCGTGGCCGTCGTCGGCGGCCTCACGCTCGCGAGCTACGTCCCGGCCCGGGGCGAGTCCTGGCGGGATACCCTCGGGTGCTCGCCGTGCGCCGTCGTCTCGGGCGGCACGGTGCTCGCCGCCGTGTTCCTGGTGGGCCAGGCGCCGCACCAGGCCGGGATGGTGCTGCCAGCGCTGGCTGTTGTCCTGTTCGGGCTCGTGCAGCGCACGAGCAGCACGCGCGACGCGTGCGTGCGATGAGAGGGAGAGTCATGGAGCTCGACAAGGACGAGATGAAGAAGGTCTCGAACCGGCTCAAGCGTGCCCAGGGGCAGCTTGCCGCGGTCGTGCGGATGGTCGACGACGGCGGCGACTGCGCCGACCTCGTGATGCAGCTCTCCGCGGTGTCCAAGGCGCTCGACCGCGCCGGGTTCGCGATCATCGCTTCGGGCATGAAGCAGTGCCTCACGGACGAGGAGAACGGCACGGCGGACGTGCAGAAGCTCGAGAAGCTCTTCCTGTCGCTGACCTAGGCCGCCCGACCGCGCCGGGAGGCGACCGCGCGCGCCCCGGGGGATGATCGCGAAGGTGAGCAGGACTCCCGGGGCGAGCGGCGCCGTCGGGCAGGAGCGACCTCTCAGGAGCCACCCATGAGCGACGACGCGACCTACGGCAGCCCCGTGTTCGACTGGTCCGTGCTGACGGTCCCGACCCCGCTCGCGATGGTGCGCGGGCAGCTCGGGTTCTCGTGGCTCGAGGTGCTGGGACGGCTCGTGACCCTCGACCAGGACGAGTTCGAGTGGGAGCCCGCGCCGGACGCGCTGCGCGTCGTGCGGCGCGGGGAGGAGCGCTCGCCCCGGACGCTCGGGGTCGGCGAGTGGGTCATGGAGTGGCCCGAGGGGTCGGACTCGCCGCAGCCGCGGACGATCGCGTGGCTCGTCGCGCACCTCACCGAGGCGTTCTTCGAGCGGTGGGAGTGGACGTTCGGCGACCGCATCGCCCGGCGGGACGCCGTCGCGTTCTCGGGCGAGGTGGACCCCGCGATCGAAGGTCTGACGCGCTGGGTCGACCTGTGGCGCGACGGCGTCGACTCGCTGCCCGACGACGAGGTGTTCACGGTCGGGCTCAGCCAGGCGACCGAGATCGACGCCCAGGCGCCGTTCGGGCACCTCGTGCTCCACATGAACCGCGAGCTCATCCACCACGGCGCCGAGATCATGGTGCTGCAGGACCTGTACCGGGCGCGGCACGCGGACTGAGTCACCCCGACGACGGCGCGCCACCCCACAGGGCGGCGCGCCGTCGTGCTCCGCGGACAGGGCCGTAGCCGTCCTCTCGGCGACGTCGCCGAGGTCGTCGGTCAGCGCCGGGCGATGAAGTGGTACTCGCCGCCCGCGTACGTGCAGGAGCCGACGATGTACCCGCGGTTGCGCCACTCGGCGCGTCCCGCGTTGCAGCTCGCCAGCGTCGTGAAGCCACCGACGACCTGTGAGCTGAGGAGTGCGACCTGCCCGCTGAGAGGTGCGGCCTGGCCGCTGAGGGGCGCCGCGCTCGCCGGAGCCGCAGCTCCGACCAGAGTGGTGACCCCGACTGCTGCGGAGACGAGGGCTCCGATGACCTTGTTTCGCATGTTCTCCCCTGATTCATCCGAATGCCCCGTAGTGGGCACGACGCCCATCGTCGTCACAGAGCTGGACGGCCCGCAACCGGAGAGGCGTCGGCAGGATCACACCCTTCCGGGGGAATCCCCGGCCCGTCGCCGCGGTTGAGAACGGGCATGAGCGAAAAGGTGAAGGTCGACATCTGGTCCGACGTTGCGTGCCCCTGGTGCTACGTCGGCAAGCGCCGTTTCGAGACGGCGCTGGCCGGGTTCGCGGGCCGCGACGACGCCCCCGAGGTGGAGATCGAGTACCACTCGTTCGAGCTCGCGCCGGACACCCCGGTCGACTTCGAGGGGACCGAGGTCGACTTCCTGGCCAAGCACAAGGGCATGCCCAAGGGGCAGGTCGAGCAGATGCTCGGACAGATGACGACGGTCGCCGCTGCGGAGGGCCTCACGTACGACTTCGACGCCCTCCAGCACACCAAGACCCTCAAGGCGCACGAGCTGCTGCACCTCGCGAAGTCGCGCGGCAAGCAGGTCGAGATGAAGGAGCGCCTCCTCAAGGCCTACTTCGAGCAGGGACGCCACGTCGGCCGCATCGACGAGCTCGTCGCACTGGCGACCGAGGTCGGGCTCGACGCGGACGAGGTCCGCACGGCCCTCGAGAACGGCGACTTCGCGGACGACGTCGAGCAGGACATCGCGCAGGCCCGCGCCTACGGCATCAGCGGCGTCCCGTTCTTCGTGTTCAACGGCAAGTACGGGGTCTCGGGCGCGCAGGACCCGGCCGTCTTCACGCAGGTCCTCGACCAGGTCGTCGCGGACGCCGCCGAGTCCGTGGCCTGACGCCCCGGTTCGACCGTGGCCTCGGACGCCTCCACCTACCACGTGGAATGCGACCGAGATCACAACAGGAGCGGTAGCGAATGCGACCGAGTATCAGCCAGACTGTCGGAAACCCGCAGCGTCGCTGGTCCCGGTGGCCCCGCAGGCGTCCGCCCGTCGAGACGGCCGGCCATCCCACCACCCACGAGCACCGCAGCACGTGACATCAGGAGATCCCATGACTGACACCCAGGAAAACCTCTTCCACTCGATCGCGAACCCGCGCCGCACGACCCTCATGACGGTCTCGGCCGCCGAGGCCGCCGCGCCGTTCACGATGGTCGGCAGCGACGACGGCGCTGTGTGCGTCGACGGGGTGTGCGCTCTCCCCGAGTGATCACCGGCCGATTCTCGGCCTACCGCCGACAGATGCCCGGCCCTGCGCCGGGTGTGACGAACGGGTCGCCGCGTGCGACCGCTGACCACCCGTTCGTCACACCCGGGGCGGGGCCGCGCCTGTCTGATCGGCAGCGCGAGCGACTCAGCCCCGGTGGTGGCGGCCCATCGGCACGAGCGTCGGGGTCCCCGTGATCGGGTCGGGCACGACGAGCGAGTCCAGGCCGAACACCTCGCGCACCATCTGCGCGTCGACGACGTCGCCCGGTGCCCCCTCGGTGTGCACCTTGCCGTCGCGCATCGCGACGAGGCGGTCGGAGTAGCGGCACGCCATGTCGAGGTCGTGCAGCACCATGACGACCGTGGTCCCGCGCGAGGTGTTGAGGTCGACGAGGAGGTCGAGCACGTCGATCTGGTGGGCGATGTCGAGGAACGTCGTCGGCTCGTCGAGCAGCAGCAGGTCGGTGCGCTGAGCGAGCGCCATGGCGATCCACACGCGCTGCCGCTGCCCGCCCGACAGCTCGTCCACGGACCGCTCGGCGAGGTCGAGCGTCCCGGTCGAGGCGAGCGCGTCGGCCACGGCCTCGTCGTCGTCCGCGGTCCATCGCCGGAACCAGCCCTGGTGGGGGTAGCGGCCGCGACCCACGAGGTCCGCGACGGTGATGCCGTCGGGGGCCACGGGACTCTGCGGCAGCAGGCCGAGCGTGGTCGCGACCTGCTTGGTGGGCAGCGTGCGGATGTTCTCGCCGTCGAGCAGGACGGCCCCGCCCACGGGCTTGAGCAGGCGCGCGAGGCCGCGCAGCAGCGTCGACTTGCCGCACCCGTTGGAGCCGACGATCGACGTGATCTTCCCGGCCGCGATCGTGAGGCTGAGGTCCTCGACGACGAGGCGCTCGTCGTAGGCGAGCGACACGTGGTCGGCCGCGAGCGTGTGCGTCCCGGCGGTGCGCGCGCCCCCGGAGGTCTCGGGGTGGTCGGTCATTCTCAGCCTCCGCGTCCGGAACGGTTGGTGCGCACGAGCAGCCACAGCAGGTAGGGGGCGCCGACGATGCCCGTGACGACGCCGACGGGCAGCGTCACGTCGGGGATCGCGAACTGTGCGACGAGGTCGGACCCGAGCACGAGCAGCGCGCCCACGAGGGCCGCGGGCACGAGCGCGAGCCGCCCGTCGCCGAGCGTGCGGCGCGCGATGGGGGCCGCGACGAGCGCGACGAACGCGACCGGGCCCACGACCGCGACGGCCGAGCCCGCGAGGCCCACGGCCACGAGGATCAGCAGGAGACGGGAGCGTTCGACGCGGATGCCGAGCGCGGCCGCGGCGTCGTCACCCAGCTCGAGCGAGCGCAGCCGCGGAGCCAGGTAGGCCGTGAGCGGTACGAGCACCACGAAGCCGACGAGCAGCGGGTTGAGCGTCGACCAGTCGGAGCGGGCGAGCGAGCCCGTGATCCACACGAGCGCGGCCTGCGCGTCGCGCACGTCGCTCGTCGTGAGGACCCACGAGACCACGCTCATGCACAGGGCCGCGACGCCGATCCCGATCAGGACGAGCCGGTACCCGGCCACGCCGCCGCGCCACGCGAGCAGGTAGATCGCGACGGCCGCGACGAGCGACCCGACGAGCACCAGCCCCGTGAGCGCGAGCCCGCTGATGCCCAGCACGACGACGCCCAGGACTCCCGCGGCACTCGCGCTCTGCGTGATCCCGATGATGTCGGGGCTCGCGAGCGGGTTGCGCACGATCGACTGGAAGAGCGCGCCCGACAGGCCCAGCGCGGCCCCCACGACCAGGGCCGTGAGGAGACGCGGCAGGCGCAGCTCGACGATCACGAACTGCGTGAGGACGTCGGCGCGGCCCAGGACGGTGTCGAGGATGCCGGACAGCGGGACGGACGCGTCGCCCAGCGTCATCCCGACCGCGGCGAGCACGACGAGCGCGACCGACAGGCCCGTCACGAGCCGCGCCTCGCGCAGGCGCCCGCGGTGACGCGAGGCCCGGGCGACGTCGACACCCTGGTGGGCGGCGCCGTCGGGCAGGCCGTGCGGGGCCGTGGCCGGGGCGCTCACAGCGACACCGTCTTCCCGCGCCGCACGAGCGCGATGAACAGGGGCGCGCCCACGACCGCCGTGACCACGCCCGCCTGCAGCTCGCCAGGGCGCGCCACGACACGCCCGATCACGTCGCACCCGATGAGCAGCACGGGCGCCGCGACGGCCGCGTACGGCAGCACCCACCGGTAGTCCAGCCCGACGACGTAGCGCGCCACGTGCGGGACGACGAGCCCCACGAAGGCCACGGGTCCCACGGCCGCGGTCGCGGCCCCGCACAGCAGCACGATCGCGACGCCAGCGACCACGCGCGTGCGGGTCACGTCCTGCCCGAGGCCGCGTGCGACGTCGTCTCCCAGGGCCAGGCCGTTGAGCGAGCGCCCGAGCGCGAGCGCCAGCACCAGGCCCACGACGACGAACGGCAGCACCTGCCACACGACGGCCGAGCCGCGCGCCGCGAGCGATCCGACCTGCCAGAAGCGCATGAGGTCGAGCGCGGCGCGGTCGACCAGGAGGACCGCCGTCACGACCGACGTCAGCGCCGCCGTGACGGCAGCACCGGCGAGGGCGAGCTTGACCGGGGTCGCGCCCTCGCGCCCCACGCTCGCGACCCCGTAGACCACGGCCGCCGCGACCGCAGCGCCCGCGAATGCGAACCACACGTAGCCGCCGACCTGCGAGACCCCGAAGAACGAGATCGCACCGACCACGAAGAGCGACGCGCCCGCGCTGATGCCGAGCAGGCCCGGGTCGGCGAGCGGGTTGCGCGTCAGACCCTGCATGAGCGTGCCCGCTGCGCCGAGCGCGGCCCCCGCGACGAGGCCCACGAGCGTGCGGGGCACGCGCTTCTCGATCACGACGAGGTGGTCGGGGTTGGTCGGGTCGTAGCTCGTGAGGGCGTCCATGACGACGCTCAGCGGCAGGGCGTTGGCCCCGACCGCGAGGCTCAGCGCGCACACCGCGGCGAGCGCCACGACCAGGACGACGAGCCCGACGACGAGACGCCGAGCACGGGCCGGGCGACGAGAGGTCGCCCGGCCCGTGCCGGCGTCTGTGCTGTGGGTCGTGCTCATGAGTGGTGTGAGACTACGACACCTTCTCGGCGGCGGTCGCGAGCTGCGGCACGTACTGGTCCAGCATCCACGGGATGGACAGGACCGTGGGGGCGCTCGACGCCATGACGAACGACTCGCCCACGATCGGGGCGAAACGGCCCTCGGCGACCGCGGGCATCGCGGCGATGACCGGGTCGGCCACGAACGTGTCGACGTCGGCCTGTGTCGCGAAGTACATGATGAGGACGTCGGTCTCGATCTTGGAGACGTTCTCGTAGCTCAGCGGGTACCAGAACGTCCCGGACGACGGGTCGGCGTCGAGCTCCGCGACGCTCGGGGAGAGCGTCATGCCGAGGTCCTCGACGACCTGCACGCGCGGGTCCCCGGCGCGGTAGACGTTGAGCTGGTCGGCCGTGTTGGCGGCCGCGTAGAAGAAGGACTTGTCCTTGATGACCGGGTAGGCGTCCGACTGCGCGGCGATGCCGGCGTCCGTCTCCTGGAGCAGGGCGTCGGCCTCGTCGGACAGGCCCAGGGCCTCGCCGACGATGTCGAGCTGGTCCTGCCACGACAGGGACCACGGCTCGTCCGGGTACGCGACGACGGGTGCGATCTTGGAGAGCTTGTCGAACTCCTCCTGCGTGATGCCCGAGTAGGGGGCCAGGATGACGTCGGGCTTGGCGGCCACGACCTCCTCGAACGGCACCTCGCTCGTGTCGCCGCCCGAGAGGAGGGTCGGCGTCTCGGCGCCCATCTCGTCGAGCGTCGAGGCGACCCAGGGGAGCACGCCGTCGGCGTTGCCGCCGTACTTGTAGGCGGGCATCGCGACGGGCACGACGCCGAGCGCGAGGACGGCGTCCTGCGTCGACCAGCCCCACGTCACGACGCGCTCGGGCTTCTCCTCGATGACGGCCTCGCCGAGAGCGCTGTCGATCGTCACGGGGAAGGCGCCCTCGGACGCGGTGCTGTCGGCCGCGGGCGACGAGGCGTCGCCGGTGGACCCGCCGGAGCAGGCTCCCAGGGCGAACGCGGTGGCGACGGTCGCGGCGACCAGCGCTGCGGGCCGGAGCCGTCGAGAGACGGTGCGAGACATGATGCTCCTCGGTCGGTGCTGCACGGGGGTGGTGGTGCTAGAGGTAAGGCTAACCTCATGACCTGGGAGCCCTCGACGAAGGGGGCCCGCGCGACCCAGTGGGATGGTTCACAACGTCCTGTCATCTCCCGGCCGGGGTGTGTCGCGGAACTGCCGTCCGGGGGTGGTCGGTGTGCTGGTGCCGAGCACGAGGTTGCGGTCGTTATGACCGGCTTGGTGACCGCAACCTCGTGCTCGACCGCACGGAACCTCGTGCTCAGTTGGCCCGGTGGTCCTGGATCGAGAGCCTCGGACCGCGCCGCGGCGCGTGCCCCAGTCCCGACACCTCGAGCAGCCGCACGACCCGGTACCGGTGCGGCGCGTAGGGCGCGAGCAGCGCCAGCATCCCAAGGTCGTCGGTCCGTTCGCCGGTCAGCGCCCACCCGACGGCCTTGGCCAGGTGGAAGTCCCCGACCGACACCGCGTCCGCGTCCCCGAGCGCCCGCTGCGCCACCTCCGCGGCCGTCCACACCCCGACCCCGGGCACGAGCTGCAACCGCGCCTGCGCCGCGGCCGGGTCCATCACCGCGCACTCCTCGAGCCGCCGGGCGACGCGTGCGCACTCGACGACGGTCCGCGCCCGCCGCGGGTCGACGCCGGCCCGGTGCCAGTCCCACGTGGGGATCGTCGCCCAGGTCCGTGCGTCGGGCACCACGCGCATGCCGTCGGGCGCAGGCCCCGGCGCGGGCGTCCCGTAGCGAGCGAGCAACCAGCGCCACGCGTGGTGCGCGGTCACGACCTGCACCTTCTGCTCCAGGACGGCAGGCACCAGGGCCTCGAGCACCCGCCCGGTGCGGGGGACACGCAGCCCGGGGTGGCGGCGGTGCGCGTCGCGGAGGCGAGCGGGAGGCTCGAAGGAGGCTGCGTCGTCGGGCTCGCCGAGGAGCGACGGGAGCGACGCGGCGAGCTCGCCTGACCCCGGCCCCCACGCCTGCCCGACGACGTCACGCGCCCCCGCCTGCACCAGCCGGTAGGTCACGGGGCCGGTGGGGAAGAGGCTCGTGCGCCAGGTCCCGGCGTGCGGGCCGCCCGGCACGACGCGGAACGTGGGGTCGTAGGGGCCGCGGGCGAGCTTCGCGAGCGTCGACCGCAGGTCGAGCGGGCGCTCGGAGCGCAGGGCGAGGGGGAGCGCGTCGGCAGCCCCAGGCCCTGCGAAGGCCGGGGCGGAGAGCGGGGACGCGGTCATCGCCCCAGTGTCGCACCGGAGCCTGGGCGTCCTGGGCGCCCGTGAACCGGCCGGGCTCGGCGCGTGGGTCCAGAACGGGTTTGAGGTCGCCACCGACGCGGTGGCGACCTCAAACCCGTTCTCGGCAGCTCGCGTGGGTCAGTCGAAGAGCGTCGACTCGGTCCAGGCCTCGGCGGCGGCGCGGCTCGCAGCGGTGGCCCCGACCTTGGCTGCAGGGCGAGCAGCCGCTGCCGGGCGCTTCGCCGCAGGCGCGGCCACGAGGTCGTCCGTCCCCGCGAGCGTTGCGCGCTCCTCGCCACGACCAGCGGCCCAGTCCTGCGCCGCGAGGCCCGCGAGCTGGTCGGCCCGCTCGTTGAAGTGGTTGCCGACGTGCCCGCGCACCCACCGGAAACGCACCGGTCCGGGTCGGGCCGTGATCGCGGCCTCGATGCCCTGCACGAGCTCGAGGTTCTTCACGGGGCTGCCACCGGCGGTCCGCCAGCCCTTGCGCTTCCATCCTTCGAGCCACTCCGACGCGCACTTGATGGCGTACTGGGAGTCGGACTCGATGAGGAGCGGCTCGGCGCTGGGGTGGGCGCGTACCGCTTCCAGCAGAGCCATGAGCTCCGCGATCTGGTTCGTCCCGGAGGCTGCGCCGCCCGAGTCGAAGGTTCCGTCGTGGTTGATCCACGCCCAACCGATCGCTCCACCCGGGTTGACCAGGCACGAGCCGTCGGTGCTGACAGTGATCACTTGTGCGTCCTCGCTCATCGGAGTCGGAAGTCCGTCGGGCCCATTGTCCCCGACTTTCCGAGGCCCGAGGACCGCGGCTCGCGCGCCCGCGGGTGATGTCGGAGCGAGCGTGACCCAGACCTCACGCTGGTTCTGACAGCCCCGGGCCGGTACACGCACAGCGCCCCCGCCCCCACCGGTGACCGGGGGAGCGGGGGCGCCACGTGACCAGGGCTCAGCTGACGCCGAGCAGGTCGATCACGAAGACGAGCGTCTTGCCGGACAGGCGGTGGCCGCCACCGGCCGGGCCGTAGGCGAGCTCCGGGGGGCAGACGAGCTTGCGGCGCCCGCCGACCTTCATCCCCGGGATGCCCTGCTGCCAGCCGGCGATGAGGCTGCGCAGCGGGAAGTTGATGGACTGGCCGCGGCTCCAGGACGAGTCGAACTCCTCGCCGGAGTCGTACTCGACGCCCAGGTAGTGGACGTTGACGGTCGAGCCGGGCTGCGCCTCGGCGCCGTCGCCGACGATCAGGTCGGTGACCTCGAGCTCGGTGGGGGCCGGGCCCTCGGGGGCGTCGACCTCAGGACGGGTGCGTTCGGTGTTCTCGGACATGTTCCGATCCAACCACGCCCCGCCGCTGCGCGGGCTGTCGCAACTCCCGCGAACCGCAGAACCGTGCGGAAAAGTTGGGGATCCCGAAACCCACGGAGGCCCATTTCTTGCCATGATGAACGCATGACTCCCCCCGCCACCCCGACCTCCGGCGTGCCCGCGAACGCAGGTGCGGACCGCCGTCGGACACCTCAGGACATCCGCCGCTGGCGCCGCTACCTGGCCGACGAGCGTGCCGAGGCCGCGACCTACCGTGACCTGGCCTCGCGCCGCACGGGCGAGGAGAAGCAGATCCTCCTGGCGCTCGCCGACGCCGAGAAGCGGCACGAGGACCACTGGCTCGCGCTGCTCGGCGACGACGTGGGCAAGCCGCTGCGCGGCGACTGGCGCACGCGGTCGCTCGGGCTGTTCGCGCGCCGGTTCGGCGGGGTGTTCGTGCTCGCGCTCGCGCAGCGGGCCGAGGCCCGGTCGTCGTACGAGACCGACGTCGACGCGACCGCCACGATGGCGGCCGACGAGCGCATCCACGAGGAGGTCGTGCGCGGCCTCGCGACGCGCGGGCGCATGCGCATGTCGGGGACGTTCCGGGCCGCGGTGTTCGGCGCGAACGACGGCCTGGTGTCCAACCTCGCGCTGATCCTCGGGATCGGGGCGTCGGGTGCGTCGAACGCGACCGTGCTGCTGTCGGGCCTCGCAGGTCTGCTGGCGGGCGCCCTGTCGATGGGTGCGGGCGAGTACGTGTCGGTGCGCTCGCAGCGCGAGCTGCTCGACGCGTCGACGCCTTCGCCGCTGGCGTCCGCGGCCCTGCCGCACCTCGACGTCGACGCCAACGAGCTCGCGCTCGTCTACCGGGCGCGGGGCCTCGCACCCGACGAGGCCGAGAGGCACGCGGGCGAGGTCCTGTCGACGTACACGGCCGCGACCGTGATCGCGCCGGCGGTGGAGGGGGACGAGTTCGAGACGCACGGCTCTGCGATGGGCGCCGCGGTGTCCTCGTTCCTGTTCTTCGCGTCGGGCGCGCTCATCCCCGTGCTGCCGTACCTGTTCGGCCTCCAGGGCGGGGTCGCGGTGCTCGTCGGGAGCGGACTCGTGGGGCTCGCGCTGCTCGGGACGGGCGCCACGGTCGGGCTGCTTTCGGGCGCCTCGCCGATCAAGCGGGCGCTGCGCCAGCTCGCGATCGGGTTCGGCGCCGCGGCCGCGACGTACGCGCTGGGCCTGGTCTTCGGGGCGACGGTCGCGTAGTCGTTTCCGAGGCCCGACGGCGGAGCGCGCCTCGGTCCTTGGGTGGGGGCCCTGTGGCGGACGAGAACTCGCGTGCCGGACATGTCCTCCTTGCGCTGACCGCCGGTGTGCGTCGATACTCGCCGCACACTCGGTGGCGGCAGGGCGCCCCGGCGGTGTGGGCGACGACGCTCGGTCGGCCCACCGCCTGCGTCCCGGTGCCTCCGACCGTCGAAGGCCCCGAGGAGACCGCGCTGATGACCGTTGACCTGAGGACTGCCGCGGTGCGGGCGGTTGCTGCCGCGGACGATGGGGTCGGGTACTTCGTCGTGGCCGACGGGCGGCTGTTCCTGACCGACGGGCGCGGTCCGGAGGCGGAGGTCGTGTGCGAGCTGCCGAACATCCGGGAGGAGTGGGAAGGTGGGTACTGGCAGGACAATCCGCTCGAATTGCGGCTGTACGTGCACGGACCGTGGGTGTGCGTCACCGAGAACTACGGCGAGCACGCGACATTGGTGAACACCTCCACTGGGCTGGTGCGTGAGTTCTTCCGGACGTTCGCCCACTACAACCCCCTTCCCTTCTCCGCGGGGTTCTTGGAGCGCGACGGGCGAACCCTGCTGATCGCCCAGACGGGGTTCAACAGGTTGGACATCTTCGACGCTGAGACCGGAGACCTCTTGACCGACCGTGAGATGTACTCGCGGACGGTCGGTGAGCCGAACGAGGAAGGCGTGTGGAAGGTCGAGAGCAAGAACTGGTCCTGGTTGCGCACCGGCTCTTTGCATGTTGCTCCGAGCTCTGCCTACTTCCTCTGCGAGGCCTATCAGATGCAGGACACGGTCGGCGTGTACTCCGTCGACGGCTTTCTGCAAGGCTGGGAGGCCAGCGCGACGCACATCGACGGCCGTGGGATGAGCACTACCAGGCCGCTGACGTTCATCGACGACACCACGTTCGCCATGGCCATGGACGACCTGGTCCTCGGGGAGTTCTTCTGGGACGAGGAGGATCTCGCCGAGCAGGGGTACGAGTACAAGCAGCTCGGCATCTTCACGATCCCGTCCCCGCTCCCGGGGAATGGCTGGATCGATCCGGTCGGGGTGGACTGCGACGCGTTCCCCCTCGGCAAGAAGGGTGAGGTCAGGGGGGAGCTGCACTATGACCCCGTCACCGGCCACCTCGTCGCCCTGAACGCTCACGGCGCGTTCCTCGTCAGGCTCGACGGGAGTGTCGTCGAGCGCCTGCCCGGCCTCAGCCCTTCCCTCGGGGTGTTCGACGACGGTGAGGGCGAGGGATGGCGATACGCGGCGGACCGCCGCGTGTTCTACCGGTGGCGCGACGGCGTCGGGATCGAGGAGCGGTCGTTCTCGTGGGCGGGGGCCCCCGACGGGGCGTCTGGCCGACCTGGCCTCGAAGGAGTGGAAACGAATGACCGTTGACCTGAGAACCAGCGCGGTGCGCGCCGTCGCCGCGGCGGACGACGGCCCGGGGTTCTTCGTGGTGGCCGACGGGCGGCTGCTGTCGACGGTCGGGCGCGGGCCGGAGGCCGAGGTCGTGTGCGAGGTGCCGTGCATCCGGGAGATTCGGGGGCCGGGGTACTGGGAGGGCAGGCCGCTCGAGGTGCTGCTGTACGTGCACGGCTCGTGGGTGTGGGTCGCCGAGCGGTTCGGCGAGAACGCGACACTCGTGAACACCGTCACCGGGCTGGTGCGGGAGCACAGCCGGGTGCTCGACGACGGCTACCCGGAGCACTCCGTCGGGTTCGTGGAGCGTGAGGGGCGCACCTTGCTGATCGCGCCGACTGCGTGGAACCGGCTGGACGTCTTCGACGTCGAATCGGGGGAGCTCCTGACCGATCGGGAGATGTACCGCCGGGGCGTCGGTGACCGGAACGCTCCGGGCGGGTGGGAGATCGAGGAGGAGAACTGGTCCTGGTTGGCGGTCTCGTCGCCACTCGTCTCACCGGACTCGCGGCACTTCCTCTGCCAATCCGACAACTACGACATGCCAGACCCCCAGGTGCAGATCTACACGGTCGAGGAATTCCTCACCGACTGGGGCGCCAGCGGTGCCCACGCCGAGGGCGGCATGAGCGGGTTCAACAGGTCGATCGCGTTCATCGACGACGCCACGTTCGCCATGGCCATGGACGACCGGGTCCTCGGGGGGTTCTTCTTCGACGAGGAGGACGTCGCCGAGCAGGGGTACGAGTACAAGCAGCTCGGTATCTTCACGATCCCCTCCCCGCTCACCAGGGACGGCGAGAAACGCTGGATCGATCCGGTCGCGGTGGATTGCGACGTGTTCCCCCTCGACGAGCACGGCGAGGTTCGCGGTGAGCTGCACTACGACAAGGCGACGGGGCACCTCGTGGCCCTGAACGCGAACGGGGCGTCCCTCGTCCGGCTTGACGGGAGCGTCGTCGAGCACCTGCCAGAGACCAGGTTCGAGCTCGGGGGCGTTGTCGAGGAATTCACGACCGGTGCCAAGGCCACCGTGTGGCAGTACTCGACCGACCGTCGCCTGTTCTACCGCTGGCGCGACGGCGTCGGGATCGAGGAGTGCTCGTTCTCGTGGGCGGGGGCTCTCGACGGGGCTCAGCCCGGCTGACGCAGGAGCGGCCCCGCGGCCCGACGGCGGAGGTGCGCTCCGCCGTCGGGCCTCAGGCCTCAGGGAGGCGCGTCAGACGACGAGGCCCAGCAGCAGGATCACGACCAGCGCCACGACGGACAGCACGCACTCCATGACGGACCACGTCTTGAACGTCTGGCCCACGGTCATACCGAAGTACTCCTTGATGAGCCAGAAGCCGGCGTCGTTGACGTGGGACAGGAACACCGATCCCGCGCCGATCGCGAGGACGAGCAGCGCGGCATGCGTGGGCTCGAGGCCCACAGCGAGCGGGGCCATGATCCCGGCGGCCGTGATGGTCGCGACCGTCGCGGACCCGGTCGCGACGCGGATGAGGGCAGCGACGAGCCAGCCCGCGAGGAGCGGTGAGAGGTTCGCGTCGGAGATGCCGCTCGCGATGACGTCGCCCACGCCCGAGTCGACGAGCGTCTGCTTGAACCCGCCACCCGCGCCCACGATGAGCAGGATGCCCGCGATCGGGGCGAAGGACTTGTCGACGAGCGTGCTGATCTCGTCGAGCGTGCGGCCCATCGCGCTGCCGAACGCCACGAGCGACACGAGCGAGGTGATGAGCAGCGCGACGAGCGGGGTCCCGATGAACTCGAGGCCCTTGCCGACGGGCGTGTCGAGGGTGCCGGTCGTCTCGACGACGGTCCGGGCCAGCATGAGGATCACGGGCAGCAGGACCACGGTGACGGCGATCGCGAAGCTCGGGCGCGGGGCGTCCTGGTCACGCTCGGACACACCCAGGACGGTCGTGGGAGGGGGCAGCTTGACCCACACGGCGAGCGGCTTGGCGAGCAGCGGCCCGGCGACGATCACGGTCGGGACCGCGACGAGGAGGCCGAGCCCGAGCGTCAGGCCGAGGTTGGCGCCGAGCGCGTCGATCGCGAGCAGCGGGCCGGGGTGCGGGGGCACGAGGCCGTGCAGCGCCGAGAGGCCAGCGAGGGCCGGGATGCCGACGAGGATCGGGGAGACCTTGGACCGGCGGGCCACCATCATCACGACGGGGATGAGCAGGACGACGCCGACCTCGAAGAACAGCGGGATGCCGATCACGAACGCGATGAGCGCCATGGCCCACGGCAGACGTTGCACGGGCGTGCGCGCGAGGATCGTGTCGACGATCTGGTCGGCGCCGCCCGAGTCGATGAGCATCTTGCCGATGATCGCGCCGAGCGCGATGAGGACGCCGACCCCCGCGACGGTCGAGCCGAGCCCGGCCGAGAAGCTCACGAACGCGCTCACGAAGTCGATGCCCGCGACGATCGCGAGGACCGCCGAGCCGATCATGAGGGACAGGAACGGGTGGAGCTTGAGCCACACGATCAGGACGATGATCGTCGCGATCCCGACGACCGCCGCGAGGACCAGCTGGGCCGTCCCGGCGTCGGTCGTGGGGGTCTCGGTGGCTGCGCGCAGGGCGCCCGCGGCGAGCGGGTGCGAGGCGAGGGTGAGCATCATCGCTCCTCGGTGTCGGTGTCGGTGTCGGTGCGGGGGTCGCCCGCCAGGTGGCGGGGCGAGCGGGGGATCGTGGGGTGGGGCAGGGCGCTGGTCGCGAGGATCCGGTCGACGAGCTCCTCGGGCGGGGTGCCGACGTCGAGCGTGATCCCGTCCTCGTCGTCCGCGAGGGGTTCGAGCGTCGCGAGCTGGGACGGCAGGAGCGACGCCGGCATGAAGTGCCCGCTGCGGTGGGTCATGCGCTCCTCGAGGAGCTCGGGGCTCCCGGTGAGGTGCACGAACCGCACGCGGCCGTGGGCCGTGCGGAGCAGGTCGCGGTAGGTGCGCTTGAGCGCCGAGCAGGTCACGACGGCGGAGTCGCCCTCGGCGGCTTGCTCGTCGAGCCAGTCGCGCATCGCCCGGAGCCAGGGCCATCGGTCCTCGTCGGTGAGCGGGGTGCCCGCGCTCATCTTGTCGATGTTGGCCTGCGGGTGGAACTCGTCGGCCTCGGCGTAGGGGCGGTGCGTGCGCTCGGCGATCAGGGTCGCGACCGTGGTCTTGCCCGATCCTGCGACGCCCATGATGACGAGGTGCACGGGTTCGGTCTCGCTCCCCGGTGTCGGGGCGGGGCTGACGTCTGTGTCCATGAGGGGTTCCTTGGCCTGTCGACTGCTGCGTCGTGCGCGGACCTCTGCGGCCGCTGTTCGAGCATGCATGATTGGTATCACCTTTGGCAAACAATGGTGTGACCAATGGCGGACGCCGTAGGCTCGACCCATGTCCGCGACGGTGCTCCACAGCTCGGTGACCGACGTCCTCGGTCAGCGCATCACCGCAGGTCACCTCCCCGCGGGCAGCACGCTGACCCTCGACGGGATCGGCACCGAGTTCGGCGTCTCCCGCACGGTGACCCGCGAGACCATGCGCCAGCTTGAAGCGCTCGGCCTCGTGCGCTCGGGCCGACGCATCGGCCTCGTCGTCCTCCCCGAGCAGGACTGGAACGTCTACGACGCCCGCATCATCCGCTGGCGCCTCGCCGGACCCGGCCGCGACGCCCAGCTCAGGTCCCTCACGGAGCTGCGCTGCGCCGTCGAACCCCTCGCCGCGGCCGGCGCCGCCCGGCACGCGACCCCCGAGGCCCGCACCGAGGCCGTCGAGCTCGCCGCGCGCATGCGCGAGCTCGGCGAGGCCGGGCACCTCGAGGAGTTCCTCCAGCTCGACATCCGCCTGCACGCCCTGCTCCTGCGCTCGTGCGGCAACGAGATGTTCGCGGCGCTCACCGAGGTCGTCGGCGAGGTCCTCGCCGGGCGCACGCACCTGGGCCTCATGCCGCAGGCGCCCGTCGCCGAGGCCCTCGACGAGCACGAGGCCGTCGCCCGCGCCGTCGCGGCGGGAGACCCCGTCGAGGCCGAGCGCGCCATGGCGGCGCTCGTGGGCGAGGTCCGGGCGGCGCTCGCGGAGTGAACCGGGCGACCGCGGGCCGTCGCCCGGACGGCCCGACGGCGTCGGGCACCGCGCGCGGAGGACCCACCTCCTGAGACGGTCGCCCCGGGAGACGGTTTTCTGGCCGGTGCGAGGTAGCCTCGTCGGTCGTGCCCCGCCTCGACGGCATCCTTGCCGACACGACCCCGCTCCGCGTCTCCCCGCCCTTCCGCCGGCTGTGGTGGGGGCTCGGGATCTCCAACCTCGGCTCCCAGCTCACGGTCGTCGCCGTGGGTCTGCAGGTCTACGCGCTCACGGGCTCGACGCTCGCGGTCGGCGTGCTCGGGATCTTCGCGCTCGTGCCCCTCGTGGCGCTCGGCCTGTACGGGGGCGCGCTCGTCGACGCGTACGACCGCCGCAAGGTCGCACTCCTCGCGTCGTGGGCGCTGTGGGTCGTCACGGGGCTGCTCGCGCTCCAGGCGTGGCTCGACGTCGGGTCGGTCGGGGTCCTGTACGGGCTCGTCGCGCTCCAGTCCGCGGCGTTCGCGATCAACAACCCCGCACGCTCGGCGATCATCCCGCGCCTGGTCGAGCCCCGGCTGCTGCCCGCCGCGAACGCGCTCCAGACGATCTCGTGGAGCATCGCGCTGACCGTCGGACCGCTGCTCGGGGCGTTCCTCGTGGCGCTGTGGGGGTACGGGATCGCGTACACGATCGACGCGGTGCTGTTCGCGGCGGCGCTGTGGGCCGTGTGGCGGCTGCCGTCGATCCCGCCGGTCCTCACGAGCGACGTGTCGGAACCAGCGAGCACTCCGGGCCACGGTGGTCCTGACAACCCTGCGGGGGATGGAGCGACGCCCCGCCGCAAGGTCGTCGGCATCAGCTCGGTGGTCGACGGCCTGCGCTACCTCGCGACCCGGCCCAACGTCCGCACGACCTTCCTGGTCGACCTCGCCGCGATGATCCTCGCGTTCCCGCGCGTGCTGCTGCCCGCGGTCGGCGTCCTGTTCATCGGGGGCGGCGAGACCACGACGGGCGTCCTGAGCGCGGCCTTCGCGGTCGGTGCGGTGCTCGCCGGGGTGTTCTCCGGGGCCCTGTCGCGCGTGCGTTGGCAAGGGCTCGTGATCGCGTGGGCCATCACGGCGTGGGGCCTGTCGATCGCGGCGTTCGGCGCGGTGCTCCTCGTCGTCGGGCGGACTGAACCCTCGCAGGTGCTCGTCGGCGGGCTCGTCGCGGCGTGCGTCGCGCTCGCCCTGGCCGGAGCGTCCGACGCCGTGAGCGCGGTCTTCCGCCAGACGATCCTGCAGACCGCGACCCCCGACGACATGCGCGGCCGCCTCCAGGGGGTCTTCATCGTGGTCGTCGCGGGCGGCCCCCGGCTGGGCGAGGTCGTGCTCGGTGCGCAGGCGAGCTGGTTCGGCGAGGCGTGGGCCGCGGTCGCGGGAGGCCTGGCCTGCATCGTCGTGGTGTGGCTCATCCTGCGCGCGCAGCCGCGCTTCCTCAAGTACGACGCGCTGCACCCCGAGCCGTAGAGCGGGTCCGTTTCGCCTCTCTCGCCGGTGCGCCCGTGTCCCCGAGTCCCCATGTGCCCGACGACGTCGCGCCGGACGCGTGGGTCCGCTCACCGAGCGTGCAGCTCGGGCGGTCCCGCACGCTGAGAGACAGCCCGTACTGCACTCTCGGCGTGATGGCGGCGACGTCGACCCTCCGACGCCGCACGTGACCTGCTGCGTGACCCTCACCACGGTCGCTCACCGCGCGACCACGCCCTCTCCTCACTATCGTCAAAGGACAACCTGACACGGAGGGGGTCGTCATGACCAGCAACGACGCGGGAGCGGCTGGGGACGCACAGGCCCAGGCCAGGGCCAAGCGGCTGAACAAGAAGGTCGTCGGGATCAGCCTGGCCGCCGCACTGGGTGGCTTCCTGTTCGGGTTCGACACGGCCGTGATCAACGGGGCCGTCGACTCGCTGTCCGAGACGTTCGAGCTGAACGCGGCGATCACCGGCTTCGCGGTGTCGTCGGCGCTCATCGGCTGCGCGGTGGGTGCCTGGTTCGCAGGGCCGGTCGCGAACAAGATCGGCCGCATCAAGGTGATGCTCATCGCGTCGGCACTGTTCTTCGTGTCGGCGTTCGGTTCGGGTCTCGCGTTCTCGGTGGTCGACCTGATCATCTGGCGCGTGGTCGGGGGTCTGGGTATCGGTGCGGCGTCGGTCATCGCTCCCGCGTACATCGCCGAGGTGTCCCCGGCGCGCATCCGCGGCCGGCTGGGCTCTCTGCAGCAGCTCGCGATCGTGACCGGTATCTTCGCCTCGCTCCTCACGGACGCCGCGCTGGCGGGGGCCGCGGGTGGCGCGTCGAACGTGCTGTGGCTGGGTCAGGAGGCGTGGCGCTGGATGTTCATGGCCGCGGCCGTCCCGGCGGTCGCGTACGGTCTGTTCGCGCTGCGCATCCCCGAGTCTCCCCGCTACCTGGTGGCGAAGGGCGAGACGAAGAAGGCCGCCGAGGTCCTGCGCGAGTTCACGGGGGTCCAGGACGTCGACCACAAGATCGCGGACATCGAGAACTCTCTCAAGTCGGACACGAAGGCGTCGATCAAGGACCTGCGGGGCAAGCGCCTGGGGCTCAAGCCGATCGTCTGGGTCGGCATCCTGCTCTCGGTCTTCCAGCAGTTCGTCGGCATCAACGTGATCTTCTACTACTCGACGACGCTGTGGCGGTCGGTCGGGTTCTCCGAGGACGACGCGCTCCTGACCTCTGTCATCACGTCGGTTACGAACATCGTCGTGACGATCGTGGCGATCCTCCTGATCGACCGGATCGGCCGCCGCATCCTGCTCCTCGCGGGGTCGACGGGCATGTTCGTCTCGCTCGGCATGATGGCCATCGCGTTCACGCAGGCCACGATGACCACGGCCTCCGACGGTACGTCCACGGCCTCGCTCGACGGCGCCTGGGCCACGGTCGCGCTCATCGCGGCCAACGCGTTCGTGGTGTTCTTCGGGGCGTCGTGGGGGCCGGTCGTCTGGGTGCTGCTGGGGGAGATGTTCCCCAACCGCATCCGGGCGAGCGCGCTCGCGGTCGCTGCCGCCGCGCAGTGGGTCGCGAACTTCGCGATCTCGACGACGTTCCCCGTGCTGGCCGACATCGGCCTGAGCTTCGCGTACGCGTTCTACGCGTTCTTCGCGCTGCTGTCGCTGTTCTTCGTCTTCTACAAGATCCCCGAGACGCGCGGCAAGGAGCTCGAGGACATGCGCGACGACTTCGTCATCAAGCGCGGGCACATCGTCGAGTCGGCCTGACGCGCCGTCTCGTCCCTGCCGAGAAGTGAGTAGATGCCCCTGAACCCCACGGTTCAGGGGCATCTACTCACTTCTCGGCGGGACGGGGGGCGTGCGTTATGCGAGTCCTGTGTCGCGGGCGACGATCGCGGCCTGCATGCGGGTCGTGACCTGGAGCTTGGCGAGCACGCGCGACACGTGGGTCTTCGCGGTGGCCTCGCTGATGACGAGCGCGTCGGCGATGCCCTGGTTGGACAGCCCGCGGCCCAGGGCCGCCAGCACGTCGGTCTCGCGCGGGGTCAGGTCGGACAGCCGCGGGTCGCCCGGGGTTCCCGTGCCCGACGGCGACGCTCCCCCCGGGAGGTGAGCGGCGCCGTCGGGCCTCGGGGCGGACGCGAACGCCGCGAGGAGGCGTCGCGTGACCTCCGGTGCGAGGACGCCGTCCCCGGCCGCGACGCGGCGGACCGCGTCGATGAGAGCGGCGGGCTCCGCGGTCTTGAGCAGGAATCCCGCGGCTCCTGCGCGCAGGGCCTCGTCGACGTACTCGTCGAGGTCGAACGTCGTGAGGACGAGGACCTCGGCGAGGCGCTCGGCGACGATCGTGCGCGTCGCCTCGATGCCGTCGACGCCGGGCATGCGCAGGTCCATGAGGACGACCTCGGGGCGCAGGGCGCGGGCGTTGGTGATCGCGGCGGCGCCGTCGGAGGCCTCGCCCACGACCTCGACGTCCGGCGCGGAGTCGAGCAGGAAGCGCAGCCCGGCGCGGATGGCGGCGTGGTCGTCGGCGAGCAGGACGCGGATCATGCGGGGGCTCCGGGGGAGTCGTGGCGGGCGGCGGAGGACGGGGGCGGGGGCGGGCCGCACAGCGGCAGCTCGGCCCGCACGGTCCACGAGCCGCCCGCGTCGGACGGGCCCGCCCGGAACGTGCCGCCGAGCGCCTCGGCGCGTTCGCGCATCGTGAGGAGACCGGTGCGGGCGCTCAGGCTCGGTGCCAGCGGCCCGGGGCGGGCGGTCAGCGTGCTCGTGACCTCGACCGCGAGGACCTGCTCGGGCGGCTCGGCCAGCCCGAGCAGAACCCGCACCCGGCACCCCGGGGCATGCTTGGCGGCGTTCGTCAGCGCCTCCTGCACGATCCGGTGCGCAGCCTGGTCGAGAGCCGACGGCAGGTGCACCGACCGGACGTCGCCGGGGTCCTCGACCTCGACCGTGAGGCCCTGGGCGCGCGCGGACGACAGCACGTCGTCGAGCCGGGCGAGGCGCGCGGGGGCCGCGACGGCCTCGCCCGCGAGCACCGTGCCGTGCGGTGCGTCACGGGTCGCGGGGTCGGCCGGACCGACCGTCGACGGGAGGCCGTCGCGCGTCAGGTCCGAGCGCAGCAGCAGGATCATGGCCCGCATCTCCTCGAGCGACGTGATGCTGCTCGACCGCACGAGCTCGAGCGCCGCCCGGTCCTTGACCGCGTCGGGAGGGGACGCGAGCGCGGCCCCCGAGTGGATCGCGATGGCCGACAGGTGCGACGCGATGACGTCGTGCAGGTCGCGCGCCATGGCCGCGCGCTCGGCCCGCACGGCCTCGTGCTGACCGAGCTCGGCGATCTGCTCCAGGTCGGCGGCGCGCTGCGCCTCGAGGTCGGCGCGCTGTGCTTCGAGGTCGGCCCGCTCGGCGGACAGGACCGCGAGATCGGTCTTCTGCCGCACGTTCGCAGCCCACCACAGCGGCGTCGCGATGATCGCCGCCGCCTGGATGCCCCCGAGGGCGAAGCCCTGCACGTCCCGGAAGTACTCGCCCGTGGCCACCGCGGCCGCGACGACGAGCACCGACACGGCGACGTTGACGACCGTCCGCAGCCGCTTGCTCCCGTAGAGCCCGCACGCGAACAGCAGCTCCCACAGGACCAGGAGGATGCTGAGGCTGCCGCCGATCAGGAGGTCGGCGACGACCACGAGGGTGCCACCCACGAGGGCGAGCGCGGTGTGCCGGCGCTTGGCGAGCAGGATCAGGCAGCCGACCGCGAGGGGCACGACGTGCCACCACCGGTTGGCGGGCTGCACGAACGCCGACATGGACCAGACCGAGACCACCCCGACCGCGAGCAGCGCGACCCCGATGAGGAACGTGCCGACCGCTCCGTACGGGTCGCCGGCCGGACCGTCGTCACGGAACCCGGCGTCGATCCGGCGCACGACGCGCCGCACGCGCGAGGTGTGGCTCGGCGCCGCGGTGTCGGCGCGCGCGGTCGGGGCCTCGGCGTCGGCGGCCGCAGGCAGGGGGTCGGGCACGCCCCCATCTCAGCACAGCTACCCGGGCCGGGGATCGCCCGAACGATGTACGGCGCGGCGGACGCCGGCCCGAGGATCACTCGTCCGCCCGACGCCGCCGCCCCCTGCCCTGCACGAGCCTTGCGGCATGGAACTCCTGCCCCTCCTCGGCGCGCTCGTCGTCCTGGCGCTCGTCGACTCGACGAGCTTCGGGACGCTGCTCATCCCCGTCTGGCTGCTCATGACCCCGGGCCGGGTCCGCGTCGCGCGCCTGCTCGTCTACCTCGGCACGATCGTCGGGTTCTACCTCGTGGTCGGGGTCGTCATCGCGCTCGGCGCGGGGGCCTTGGCCGACGGGTTCGGCGAGCTCTTCGAGACGCGGCCCGCCCGGATCGTCGAGCTCCTCGTGGGAGTCACGCTCGTCGCGTACAGCTTCCGCCTCGACCGGCGGTCCAAGGGGGCGTCGAACGGTCAGGGCCGCGTGCTGCGGTGGCGGGCCCGCGCGATGGGGGCGTCGGACGAGACGGGAGCGGCGCCGTCGGGCAGCACGCCCCTGCCCGACGGCGTAGCGCGCCCCGCACCCGATGCACACCCGGGTGTGGCGACCGCACCGCGCACCGGTTCCGTGACGGCCCTCGTGGGGCTGGCGCTCGCGGCCGCGGCGATCGAGCTCGCGTCGATGCTGCCGTACCTCGCGGCGATCGGGATGATGACGCGCGCAGACCTGGGGTGGCCTGCGACGGCGGTCGTCCTGGCGGCGTACTGCGTCGTCATGGTGCTGCCCGCGCTGGTGCTCCTGGCGGGCCGGGTCCTCGCAGCCCGCCAGGTGGGGCCGCTGCTCGAGCGGCTCAACGCGTGGATGACGAGGAACGCGGCGTCGACCACGGCGTGGGTCGTGGGGATCGTCGGTTTCCTGCTCGCGCGGGACGCCGTGGTGTGGCTCGGCTGGATGGGGTAGGCGTTTGCCGGAACGGCAACGACGCTTGCGCGAGGGCCGAGCCAGGCCCCATGGTCGGGGAAGACGGCCGACCCCTGCGGCCCGCCCCGACCCGAGGAGCCCGCGTGGCACACGACCACCAGAACCACGAGCACGGCCACCAGCAGCACCACCACGACCAGGCGTTCTGGGACGAGCGCTACGGTTCCGCGACGTCGGTGTGGAGCGGCAACCCGAACCCGCAGCTCGTGCGCGAGGTCGCGGGCCTGCCCGCGGGCAGCGCGCTCGAGGTGGGGGCGGGCGAGGGGGCTGACGCGGTGTGGCTCGCACGACAGGGATGGCGCGTGGTCGGGCTCGACGTGTCGCCCGTGGCTCTCGCGAAGGCCGCGGCGCACGCGGCCGCGGTGAGCGCCGAGGTCGCCGACCGCATCGAGTGGCGCCAGGCGGACCTCGTCGAGTGGGAGCCGGGGGACGAGCGGTTCGACCTCGTGACGGCCCACTTCATGCACCTGCCGGCCGACCTGCGCCGCCAGGTCTTCCCGCGCCTCGCACGGGCCGTGGCACCGGGTGGGCGGCTGCTCGTCGTCGGGCACCACCCCGAGGACCACGAGACGGTGCGCCGCGAGTTCGACGAGCACTACTTCTACACGGGCGACGACCTCCTGGCCGAGCTCGACCTCGACGGCTGGACGGTCGAGACCGACGAGGCGCCCACGCGCGAGATGCTCGACGCCGAGGGGCGTCCGGCCACCATCCGCGACACGGTGCTGCGGGTGCGGCGCCCGTAGTCCCGGACCGGGCTACGCCTCGGGCGCGGTGCGGAGCGTGATCCCCTGCGGGCCCGCGTCGAGCGCGGTCACGTGGGCGCTCGAGCCGTCGGGGAGCAGCACGACGAGCCGGTCGCTGCCGTTCGCGCGGACGCGCGCGTACTGGAGCCGGGTGGTCAGGTCGTGGATGCCGAGGGGCCGGGCGTCGGCAGCGGCGGCCGGGTCCGGTGCGGTGGCGTCCTGCTGCCCGACGGCGTCGCTCGCCGCCCCGCCCGGGTGCGGGACGGCCGGGGGCGCCGTCGGGACGGTGCGGGACTCGTAGGACCGGAGCGTGCCGACGATCGCGTCGATGAGGTCGTCGACCTCGGTGACGTCGTAGCCCTCCCGCCACTTCGTGGCCGCGAACCGCACCTCCCCGGCCGTGGCCGAGGTCAGCAGCCCCGTGCCGGGGCGGCCGCCCGCCTCGTACGCCTTGAGCGTCGCGCTGACGTCGTCGAGGTAGATGTCGACCTGCTCGACGTCGTAGCCCTCGCGGAACTTCGTCGCGGTGAACGTCGTGTCCAGGACCTGCTGGGCGGTCAGCATGGGGGCTGCTCCGAGGGGTGAGGTGGGGCGAGGTCGCCGCCGCGGTGGACCCCGAACGGGTCCACCGCGGCGGCACGGCGGGCGTCAGGGACGGATCAGTTGGACGACGCGGGCGAACCGGCCGACCCGTTCGAGGCCGACTGGCCGCTCAGGTGACCGCCGGCGAGCCCGGCGATGAGCTGGTTGATGTCGACGCCCGTGAGCTGCTTGATGACCTGCTGCCCCTCGCCCAGGACCGAGGCGACGTTCTTGGTGACCGCGCTCGCGCCGTCGGTCGAGATGACCGTCATGCCCTGGATCTTGCCGATGGGCTCGGCCGCGGCGCGGACGATCTCCGGGAGGCGCTCGATGAGCTCCTGGACCAGGGCCGCCTCGCCGTACTTCTTGAGCGCCTCGGCCTTGGCGTCCGTGGCGACGGCCTCAGCGCGCCCCTCGGCCTCGACCGCGAACGCCCGCGCCTCACCCTCGGCCTTGATACCGACGGCCAGGGCGACCTGGCGGTCACGCTCGGCCTCACCGGCGCGGCGGACGGCCTCGGCGGACGCCTCGGCGTCCTGGATCGCGGCGGTCTTGTTGGCCTCGGCGATCGTGGTGCGCTTGTAGGCGTCGGCCTCGGTCGCGGCGTTCGACGAGTCGCGCTGGGCGTTGGCGCGCTGGACCTCGGCGTAGGCGGCGGCCTCGGCGGGCTTGCGGATCTCGATGTCGAGGCGCTCCTGCGTCACGCGGGCCTGCTCGGCGAGGGCCTCGCGCTCCTCGACCGCGACCAGGCGCTCCTGCTCGGCCCGGGCGAGCTGACCTGCGGCCTCGGCCTCGGCGTTGGCCTTGTCGGTCTCGGCCTTGATGATCGCGCGCTTGAGGTCGAGGGCCTTCTGGCGCTCGGCGATCTGCTCGGCGGCGTCGATCGCGGCGAACTCCGACGCGCGCTGCGCCTCGGCCTCGGAGACCTCGGCGACCTGGCGGGCGCGAGCGGCCTCGGCGCGACCGAGGTTCGCGAGGTAGTCGGAGCCGGGCGTCGAGATGTCCGAGATGTTGAGCAGGTCGACCTGCAGGCCCTGCTCCGAGAGGTCCGTCTTGGTGGACTCGACGACGCGGTCCGAGAGGCCCTTGCGGTCGGAGATGATCTGCTCGATCGTCATGTCGCCCACGATCGAGCGCAGCGAGCCCTCGAGGGACTCCTTGATGATCTCGGTCAGCGTGCCCTGCTGGGACAGGAAGCGCTGGGCCGCACGGCGCACGCCCTCCTCGTCACCACGGACCTTGAAGTTGATCGAGGCCTTGATCGCGATCTTGATGCGGTTCTTGTCCACGCCCTCGACCGTGATGCCGATCTGGCGCTGCTCGAGCGAGATGGAGAAGCCCTGCTGGAGGATGGGCCACACGAACGTACGACCGCCCGTGACGACGCGCTGGCCCGTGCCGGCGGCCTCCTTGCGGCCCGCACCGCGCCCGACGATGATCAGGGCCTCGTTCGGGGGGACGCGGCGGATGCGCTTGGCGATGAAGGTGATGATCGCGAAGAACGCGATGACCAGGGCGATCGTGGCGATGATGCCGACGAGGTTGGGATCTTCGAGCATGTCGGTACGCGCCTGCGGCGCGACTCCTTTCGGTGGCGGGTCGTGCGAGCGGGTCGTGCGGTGGGAGAGGTCAGTCGTTGGGGAAGTACCGCCGGACGCGCACGCGCGTGCCGGACTGCTCGAGGACGACGACGCGAGCGCCCGAGGGGATCGGCTCGTCGGCCCAGGCGAGGCGTCGTTCGAGCTCGTGCGCGGCGTCGAGCGAGACCTCACCGGTCGCGGGCGAGATGTCGCTCGTCGCGGTGCCCTGGACGCCGACGAGCGAGACGGGGACCGCGTCGTCGGACGCGCGGAGCTTGGCCGTGAGCACGGCCACGAGGAGGATCGCGAGAGCCGCGAGGGCCACGGAGCCCACGTACGCGAGGACGACCGGCAGGTCGTTCGAGACGACGATCGCCCCGGTCGCGCCGAACACGATCGCCCCGACGCCCAGCGAGGTCCCGGAGACGGCGCCGTCACCGAGCTCGATGAACTCCCCGAGGATCATCGAGACCAGGACGAGCGCGAGCCCGACGATGCCGACGACGACGAACGTGATCACCGCATACCCCCCAGGGTCGCTCACGTCGCGCCGCCGAGCTCTGGCCGCCCGAACACTTGACGTGATCGTGAACTTGCCCGAACTCTAGCGTGACTCAACCCTGCCCCGGGACGAGATGGGTACTCCTCCCCGTCGGGAGCGCTCGTGCCAGGACCAGCGTGGCCTCGGGGTCACGCGGTCCTGACGCGGCGCTCAGGGGTCAGCGTGAGAGCTGGTCCAGCAGCACGTCGAGGTTCGCCGCGGCCGTGTCCCGGTACCCCTGGACCCATTCGCCCTGGTAGTCGCGCGGGACGACCTCGGTCACGAGCACCGCGCTGATGTACGCCCGGTACAGCAGCAGGCGCACGTCACCGGCCCCGAGCGTGCTCGCCCCGGGGCGCACCCGCCCGACGGCGTCGCGCTCGAGGGGAGCGCCGTCGTCGGGCGGGATTTCACCCGGTGTGGGAGACGTGGACCACGGCTCCTCGACGGGAAGCAGGCCGCCCGCCGAGCGGTAGCCCTCGGCGATCGCGGGCGGCACGGGACCCAGGCCGAGCTGGTCGGCGCCAGCGAGCTCGTACAGCGGGTCGGCCCACAGGCAGCGCTCGGTGTCGATCACGCCGCTCAGCCGCAGCGGGGAGTGCCCGTCGGCGGGGTCCGCCGGGTCCGCCGTGGCGTCCGCCACGTCGAGGGGCCCGGACGCGAGGAAGAGGTTGCCCGGCCACAGGTCGGCGTGGACGAGGCGCGGCACCGTGACCTCGGCGAGGGCGTCGTGGTGGCGCGCGACCACGGCCCGCAGAGCCTCGGCAGGGAGGTCCACCTCCCAGGTCTCGGCGTCCGCGAGGAGAGCGTCGACCATGAGACCGAACGCCTCGGGCCACGTCGGGGCGCTCATCCCGGACGCGGGGGCGGGGTAGCCGAACGCGTCGCCCGTGACGGTGTGCAGGCGGGCCATGAACGCGCCGAGGTCGTGTCGCACACGCTCCGTCGCGGCGTCGTCGAGCGGGGGCAGGGCGTTCCACACGTCGCCGTCGAGGAACGTGACGACCAGGGCGTCGCCGTCGAGCGCGGTGCGGCTGAAGTCGCTGTGGACGACGCGCGGCATGAGGAGGTCGGGGCGGTCCGCGACGCGCCGGTAGACGTCCTCCTCGGTGCCGAGGATCCCGTGCTCGTAGCGCAGGAGGCGGGAGGTGTCGGCGCTCGTGATCTTCACGACGAGGCGCCGACCGTCCGTGAGGTCGACCCGGAACGTGGAGGCGAACAGGCCGCCGTCCAGGGGGGCGGCGTCGGCGATCTCGCCGAGCGGGGACACGATGCGGGAGAGCTGGTCGTCGGTGACCGTCATCTTGGTGAGCACGCTGGCGATCGTATCGATTCGAGGCGCTCGGCGGAAGGGGGCTGGGCACCGGGGCGAGCGACCCGGGGCCGGGGCCGGGGCCGCGGCCGGAGCCGGGCCGGCCCTCGGACCGGACCTACGGCCGCGGCACGTTGCGCAGGTTCGCCCGTGCCATCGACACGACCTCGCCCATGCCGCCGCCCAGGACCTCCTTGCTCATCGCGACCGCGAAGCCGCGCACCTGCCCGGCCGTGATGGTCGGGGGCAGGGACAGTGCGCGCGGGTCGGTCACGACGTCGACCAGCGCGGGCCCCGGGCGCGAGAGGGCGCCGCGCAACGCACCGCGCACGTCCTTGGCGCGCTCGACCCGCACCGACGGGATGCCGATCGCGTTCGCGACCGCGGCGTAGTCGACGTGCGGCGACTCGGTGCCGAACATGGGGAGCCCGTCGACGAGCATCTCGAGGCGCACCATGCCCAGGCTCGCGTTGTCGAACAGGACGATCTTCACGGGCAGCTCGTAGGCCTTGATCGTGATGAGCTCGCCCAGCAGCATCGACAGCCCGCCGTCGCCCGCCATGGCGACGACCTGGCGGTCGGGCTGCGCGGCGGCGACGCCGATCGCGTGCGGCACCGCGTTGGCCATGGACCCGTGCAGGAACGAACCGATGACGCGCCGCTTGCCGTTGGGGCTGATGTACCGGGCGGCCCACACGTTGCACATGCCCGTGTCCACGGTGAACACCGCGTCGTCGGAGGCCTCCTGGTCCAGGACGTCCGCGACGTACTCGGGGTGGATGGGCGAGTGCTTCTCGACGTCCTTGGTGTACGCCCCGACCACGCCCGTCATGGACTTCTCGTGCTTGGCGACCATGCCGTCGAGGAACGAGCGGTTCTTGGCCGGGTTCACGAGCGGCAGCAGGAGCCGTACGGTCTCGCCGACGTCGCCGACCACGGCGACGTCGAGCCGGGTCCGACGGCCCAGGTGCGTGGGGTCGATGTCGACCTGCGCGGTCCGCACGGAGGCCGGCAGGAACTGGTCGTACGGGAAGTCGGTGCCCAGCAGGACCAGGAGGTCGGCCTCCTGCATGGCGTCGTGCGCGGCGCCGTAACCGAGCAGGCCGCTCATCCCGACGTCGAACGGGTTGTCGTACTGGATCCACTCCTTGCCGCGCAGCGAGTGGCCGATGGGAGCCGCGATCTTGTCGGCGAGCGCGATCACGTCGTCGTGCGCCCCGCGGGTCCCCACGCCCGCGAAGATCGTGACCTTCTTGGCCTTGTTGATCGCGTCGGCCAGGGTCCGGAGCGCGTCGGGGTCCGGGACGATCCGGGGCTTCGCGGGGTGGACGGCGACGTCGATGACCTCGGCCGCCGCGTCGAGGTCCGCGACGTCACCCGGGATCGTCAGGACCGCGACGCCCGGGGCGCCGTACGCGTGGTGGATCGCGGAGTTGATGACGCGCGGCGCCTGCGTGGCCGACGAGATCATCTCGGAGTACACCGAGCACTCGGTGAACAGCCGGTCGGGGTGCGTCTCCTGGAAGAAGCTCGTCCCGATCTGCGCGCTCGGGATGTGGCTCGCGATCGCGAGGACGGGCACCTTGGAACGGTTGGCGTCGTACAGACCGTTGATGAGGTGCAGGTTGCCGGGCCCGCACGAGCCCGCGCACACCGCGAGCTTCCCGGTGACCTCCGCCTCGGCCGCGGCGGCGAACGCGGCGGCCTCCTCGTGGCGCACGTGCACCCACTCGATGCCCTTGCCCTTCCCCTTCTGGCTGCGCCGGACCGCGTCGACCACAGGGTTGAGGCTGTCGCCCACGATCCCGTAGATGCGTTCGACCCCCGCTTCGATGAGCTGCGCGACGAGCAGGTCGGCGACCGTCCTGTTGCGCTTGTCCTGGGGCCGGCCGAGTCCGAGAGCCATGAGGAAACCTCCGCACGAAAGGGTTGGGGACCTCTCCATCGTGCGCCGGAAGCGTGCGGGACGCAGCCGCAGGGGCCGTTCCCCTCGTCACGTCCGGGTGTCAGGTCCGCGTCACAGTGCGGGCGTGCCGAGTGTGCAGCTCGGGCGGTCCGCAGCGCCTCGGGACGGCCCGCACCGCACGCTCGACGTCGTGCGGGTCAGGGGCGCGGGCTACGCCTCGTCGGGTGCGAGAGCCTCCGACGGGCCGGACGTGTCGGTCGTGTCAGGGCGCGGCGCCCCCCGGCGCAGGACCCGCAGCGACGCGAGGACCGCGACCACCGCGAGGCCCGCGGCGATCATGACGACCTGGAACCCCGCGTGCGCGCCCGCGGCGTCGATGCGCGAGCCCGCGATCGACGCCCCGAACGACACGCCCACGCCCAGCGACGTGCCGACCCACGCGAGCCCCTCGGTGAGCTGGTGCGGCGTCACGAGGTTCTGCACCAGCGCGTTGCCGTTGATGAGGGTCGGGGCGATCGTGAAGCCCGTGACGAACATGACGACGGCCAGCATGGGCAGCGACGTGACCACGAAGAACAGCGAGACGCCCAGGGCGAGCGCGACCATGCCGATCGCGAACCGCTTCCACAGCGGCGAGACCCAGTGGCGTGCGCCGTAGGCCAGGCCCGAGATGAGCGAGCCCATCGCGAAGACCGCCAGGATGAGGCCCGACGCCGACTTGGACCCCTGCTCCTCGGCGAACGCGATGGTCGAGACGTCGGTCGCGCCGAAGATGAAGCCCATCGCGACGAAGACCACGGCGAGCACGATCATGCCGGGCGATCGCATCGCCGAACCGTGCTTGACGCCCGGGACGACCGGGATCACGGGCGGTTCGGTGCGGCGCTGCGACAGGAACCACACGCCGCCCACGACGGCCGCGACCGCGGGGACGATGATGCCTGCGGAGTCGGTGACCTCGGTCGCGAGCAGCGTCGCGAGGACCGGGCCGACGACGAACACGAGCTCGTCGAGCGCGGACTCCAGGGAGTAGGCGGTGTGGAGCTGCCGTGGGTCCTTGACGGCGTGGCTCCAGCGCGCGCGGACCATCGAGCCGTACGAGCCGATGCTCGCGCCCGCGACGACGGCGCTCACGTAGAGCCAGATCTCGGGGGCCTGGTTGACCGCGGACAGGATCAGGCCCACGAGCCCGAGGGTGCTCACGACGAGCAGCGGGCGCATGACCTTGGCCTGGCCGACGCGGTCGACGTAGCGCGCGATCTGCGGCGAGGCGATGGCCTGCGCGATCACGTAGGCCGCGGACACGCGTCCGGCCAGGGCGTAGGAGCCGTAGATGCCCTGGATCATCAGGACGATGCCGATGCCGACCATGGACATCGGGAGCCTCGCCACGACGGCGGCGGCCGAGAAGTTCAGCGCCCCCGGCTTGCTGAGGACGACACGGTAGGGGTTGCGGGAGTCGTCTGCCGCTGCGCGAGGGGGGTCTTGTACCACCGTCCCATTCTCCCATCTGTCGCCCCGGTCGACGGCGCCCGTCCGGCGCACGGCCCACCCTTCGCCGGTCGGACACCGGCACGTACCGAGTGTCACCGTTCCACCGGGCGCGCGCGAACTGATCCCGGCCCGCATGATGAACGGGTGAGCGAGCAGACGCAGGAGATCGCGGTCGTCGACAACCCGGCCGAGGAGCGCTTCGAGGCACGCACCCCGGAGGGCGAGGTGGCGGGCTTCGCCGCGTACGTGCGACAACCCGGCCAGGTCGTGTTCACCCACACCGAGGTCGACGACGCCTTCGCGGGGCACGGCGTCGGGTCGACGCTCGCGCGCGGGGCGCTCGACCAGGTACGGGCCTCGGGGCAGAAGGTCGTGCCCCTGTGCCCGTTCATCCGGGCGTTCGTGCAGCTCCACGAGGAGTACCAGGACCTGGTAGCGCGCTGAGGGCACCTCGCCCACCCGTCCCGGCCGCACAGGCGAGGTGCCCGACGACGGCACGCGCCGCCGTCGGGCCCCTCACCGGGGGGCGTCAGCCGCCCAGCGCGTCCGAGACGACCTGCTTGGCCTCGTCCTGCACCTGCGTCAGGTGCTCGGCCGAGACGAACGACTCGGCGTAGATCTTGTACACGTTCTCCGTGCCCGAGGGGCGCGCCGCGAACCACGCGTTCTCCGTGGTGACCTTGAGGCCGCCGATCGCCGCACCGTTGCCCGGCGCCGTCGTGAGCTTCGCGGTGATCTCCTCGCCCGCGAGCGTCGTCGACGTGACCTGCTCCGGGCTGAGCTTCGCGAGCGCCGACTTCTCCTCGAGCGAGGCCGGGGCGTCGACGCGGGCGTACCAGGACTCGCCGTACTGCTCGACGAGCCGGGCGTGGTGCTGCGACGGGGTCTTCCCCGTGGTCGCGAGGATCTCCGAGGCGAGCAGCGCGAGGAGCAGGCCGTCCTTGTCCGTGGTCCACACCCCGCCGTTCTTGCGCAGGAACGACGCGCCCGCGGACTCCTCGCCGCCGAACCCGACCGAGCCGTCGAGCAGGCCCGGGACGAACCACTTGAAGCCCACCGGCACCTCCTCGACGCGGCGACCCAGCCCACCGCCCACCCGGTCGATGAGCGACGAGGAGACGAGCGTCTTGCCGATCGCCGCGTCCTGGCGCCACCCCGGGCGGGCCCCGCCGTACAGGTAGTCGATCGCGACCGCGAGGTAGTGGTTGGGGTTCATGAGGCCCGCGTCCGGGGTCACGATCCCGTGGCGGTCCGAGTCGGCGTCGTTGCCCGTCGCGACGTCGAACGTCGAGGTCGCGTCCGGGTCCGTCATCTTCTGCACGAGCGAGGCCATGGCGTACGGCGACGAGCAGTCCATGCGGATCTTGCCGTCCCAGTCGAGCGTCATGAACGCCCAGCGCGGGTCCACCTGCGGGTTCACGACCGTCAGGTCCAGCCCGTAGCGCTCACCGATCTCGCCCCAGTACTCGACCGACGCCCCACCGAGGGGGTCGGCGCCGATCGAGACGCCCGCGCTGCGGATCGCGTCGAGGTCCAGGACCGAGGCCAGGTCGTCGACGTACGCCGTCAGGAAGTCGTGCCGGTGCGTGGTGTCCGCGGTCAGGGCGCGCTCGAGCGGGACGCGCCGGACCTGCCCGACGCCCGAGCGCAGGATCTCGTTCGCGCGGTCCGCGATCCAGCCCGTCGCCTCCGAGTCCGCCGGGCCGCCGTGCGGCGGGTTGTACTTGAAGCCGCCGTCGCGCGGCGGGTTGTGCGACGGCGTCACGACGATGCCGTCCGCGAGCTCCGGGCCGCTCGTGCGGACGCCCTCCTCGGTGGCCGCACCGTTGTGCAGCAGGATCGACTGGGACACCGCCGGGGTCGGCGTGTACGAGTCGCGCGCGTCGACGTAGGTCTGGACGCCTGCCGCCGCGAGCACCTCGAGCGCGGTCTGCCAGGCGGGCAGCGACAGGGCGTGCGTGTCGCGGCCGATGAACAGCGGGCCGTCGGTGCCCTGCGAACGGCGGTACTCCACGATGGCCGCGGTGATCGCGACGATGTGCGCCTCGTTGAACGCGTGGTCCAGGCTCGACCCGCGGTGGCCCGACGTCCCGAACACCACCTTCTGCGCGGGATCGTCGACGTCGGGGGTCAGGTCGTAGTAGGCGCCGACCACGGCGTCCACGTCGATGAGGTCCTGGGGCTGGGCGGGCGTACCGGCGCGTGGGTCCATGGACCGATCCTGCCACTGGTGGGGGTGAGAGCGCCGCCCGACGACGTCTCGTCAGAAACGTAGGCTGGTCACCATGTTCCCGCCTCAGGTACCCACGACCGACGTGTCCGAGCTCGACGCCGAGCACCCCGTGCCCGAGGGCGTCGTGCTCCTCGACGTGCGCGAGCAGGACGAGTGGGACGCGGGCCACGCGCCCGACGCCGTCCACATCCCCCTCGGTGAGCTCCCCGTCCGCTGGGGCGAGCTCGACCCCGACGTCCCGATCCTCGTGATCTGCCACTCGGGTGGGCGGTCGGCGCGCGCCGCGGCCTGGCTCAACCAGGGCGACTTCGACGCGACCAACCTCGACGGCGGCATGGTCGCCTGGTCGCAGCGCGGGTTCCCGGTCGAGGCGTAGTTGCTCGGTCGCGGGACGACCCGCCAGCGCTACCCTGCCGGGACCTCGCCCACCGGGGCCCCGTCCTCGACGGGCGGCGGCACGTCGGTGCTCCCGTCGCCCGGGGGCACGGCGCCCTCGTCCAGGGTCGCCTGGTCGACGACAGGTGGCCACGGCTGACGTGGCCCGACGGCGGCGGCCCCGTCCGGGGTGACCGAGACGATCTGCCAGTCCACGATCCGCCGTTCGGTCGGGTCGAACCGCAGCAGCGTCATCTCGGCCGTGCCCTTGAGCGGCCCGATGCGGGAGGCGTTCGCGATGGCGCCCGCGGTGCTCCCGTTGACGTAGCGGATGCCGCCGCCGACCTGCTCCGGGTCCGCGCGGGTGTGCATGTGCCCGGAGAGCTGGGCGGGCACGCAGCCGGACTCCATGGGGACGTTGCCCACGCGGGGGGTGTGGATGAGCAGGATGTCGATCCCGTCGTCGGCCGTGCACGCGACCTCGGTCAGCTCCTCGGCCTGCGCGGTCGCTCCTCCCGCGCGGGTCGTGGGTCCTTCGATGAGGCCGGGGGCCATGGCGTCGCTGTCGCCCAGGATGCGGATTCCCTGGACCTCGAGGATCCCGCCGTCGAGCACCTTGGCGCCTCGGGAGCGCTCGCGCGCCGAGGTCTCGGTCGAGTCGTGGTTGCCGTCGGCGACGACCATGGTCGTGCCCTTCGGCAGCGCCGACATATAGGCGTCGACGCAGAAGTTCTCGACGGCGGTCCCGTTCATGGTGGTGTCGCCCGCGTTGAGGACCAGGGTCGCGTCGGAGCGATCGATGGTCGTGCGGATGAGCGGGGCCATCCCGATGTTGCAGTGCAGGTCGCTGATGAGCAGCATCGTCACGAGCTCGGCGTCGTCGGTGGGAGTGGGCGTCGGCGCGGACGGCTCGTCGCTCGCGCGGGGTCCGGTGGTCTCAACGCCGTCGGCGGCGTCGGGCGGGCTCTCGCCCGCACCTGCCTCGGCCTGGGCCTCGGCCGCGGCCTCCGCAGCTGCTTCGGCCGCGGCCGCCTGCGCCGCCTCGGCCTCCTCGATCGCGTCGCGCTCGTCCCACGCGGCGACCAGGTTCTTGTCGGCCATGTCGTAGAACTCGTCGTTCTCCCGCAGGAAGTCGACGACCATGCCCCCGTAGGTGTCGACGATCCCCGCGAGCCGTCCGGTGATGCGGGCACCCTCGAGAGGGGTCCCGGCGAAGACGGCGGAGGTGGGGGTCGTCGTCCCGAGGTCGCGCTCCTGGGTCGACGAGGACAGCGACCCGGCGACGAGGGAGACGATCGCGACGCTCGCCGTGATCTCCCAGGTGCGGGGAGCGAGGACCGAGGTCAGCTCGTCCCTCCTGGCCGCCCCGAGGACCACGTACCCGAGGGCGCCCACGGCACCGGCCACGAGGATCGCGAACCCCGTGCGTCGTAGCGCGTCGAGGACCAGGGCGCGGACGGCGTGCCCGATCGACTCCTGCGGCCCGCTGAAGAACTGGAGGTAGCCCTCGAGATCGTTCGTGAGACCGGCGAGCGTCGTCGCCTGGTCGACCGCGGTGAGGTCTGCCGGGATCTCCTTGACCGTGACGCTCGCCCCGAGACCGGCGGGGAGCGGGGAGTCGATCTGCAGGGTGCCGAGCGGTCCCAGGTCGACGGTGACGACGCTGTCCGTGGTCACCTCGTAACGGGCCTCGTGGGGACCGAGGCTGAGGTCGGCGGTCGCGGTCGTCACGCCCCAGACGACGCAGGGGACGAGTACCGCGACGACGGAGAGGGTCCAGCGGACCCATCGGGGAGGCGTGCGGTGCGTGGTGGTCATCGGATCCAGCCTTGCCGATCATGAGGGGGGTCGCCATCGGCGCGCCGTGCGCACCAGGGGTTGATTCGTCACAGGGGTCGGCGTGCAGTTCAGTCCTACTACACTTCGTCCATGGCCAAGAACTCGACGCCCGACTTCGTGCTGCGCCCCTTCGAGGGCCTCCCCGGCGAGACCGACTGGGTCGCCCTGCGGGAGGTCGTCCCCTCGGCCTCGGCACCTGCCCGCACCACGAAGGAGTTCGGCGCGCGCGACGTGCTCGTGGTCACGGTCCTGCCTGCCGGCTGGGCTGCGCTGCACCGCCAGGACGGCACGATCCTCCTCGCGCTCCAGACCATCGCGGGGTCCGGAGACACGAGCCGCGACCTCGCGGCCGCTCTCCTGGAGGCCGTCGAGGCGGAGCCGGGCACGTCGATCGAGCTGGGCGAGCTGCCCGGACCGGGTCCGCGCCTGCAGGACGTCCTGGACCTGTCGGTGCCCTTCGAGGTCACGGTCCACGACGACTTCTCGTTCTGGCTCGACCCGACGACGGACGTCACCCCGGACCTCAAGGCGTCCCTCGACCAGGCGTCGGAGTCGATCGTCCCCACGGTCAAGCTCGCGTCGGTCGAGTCGGCCTACTGGTGCTCCATGAGCCGTGAGTTCCTGCGCTGGGCCTGGCCCGTGGGCGAGGAGGCGCTGATCGACGCGATCTCGCGCCTGCACGCCAAGCGCGAGTCGGGTCTGGGCGGCGGCAAGTTCGTCGGCGCGTTCCGCTCGAGCGGTCTGCTGGTGCCCGTGTGGGAGCTGCCGCGCGGCACCGAGGCGGCGGACATCGAGGAGCCTGCCAAGGAGCTCAAGGCGAAGCTCGACGCGGCGCTCGCGGTGACCGAGCCGCTCGACGCGAACGAGCGCCGTGCGCGTGCGGGCATCGTGTCCCGCCAGGTCACGCTGCGCTGACCTCGGCACCGAGGGCATAGAGGTTCGGCAGGGGGCGACAGCACCCGGGCGTCGCCGGTACGGCGTCCGGGTGCTGACGCCCCCTCCGCCCACCCCCCTTCACGTCACCCCGGGTACGCCCGGAGTGCGCGTCCTCCAGGCACGACCGCGACGTGGCGGCCGACGGGGGACGGCAGGACGCAATACCTCGTCAAGAACCCGGGCACACCGTTCTCGGGGAGATCCCGGGAAGACGGCCGTGACTTTGCCACCAAGAGTGTGGCAAACTGCGGGAAACTCTTTGCACTACTAGGCTGGACGGCGTGAACGCGGACCATCGGTCGACCGAGTCAGGAAAGAACCCCACCACCGGCACCACCGGCGAGGCCGTCGGCGTCCCCGCGAACGGGACGCACGCGCTCCCGGTGGCGAAGACCCCGCGTCCCGCACCGCTCACGGGTGGCGGCCGGCAGAAGCAGCGCGTGGCGGTGATCATCCCCGCCAAGGACGAGGCGCGCCGCATCGCGGCGACCGTCCGCGCGGCCAAGGCGATCCCGCACGTGGACCTCGTCCTGGTCGTCGACGACGGCAGCGAGGACAGCACCCAGCACGTCGCGCGCGAGGCGGGTGCCGTCGTCGTGCGTCACTCGCACAACCGCGGCAAGGCCGCGGCCATGGAGACGGGCGCGGCGGTCGTCGCGATGCGTGACGTCGCCGACCGGCCCGCGCGCCTCCTGCTCTTCATCGACGGCGACCTGGGGGAGACGGCCGTCAACACGGCCCCCCTCGTCGACCCCGTGCTCAACGGTGCGGCGGACATGTCGATCGCGCTGCTCCCGCCGCAGCCCGGCGCGGGCGGCCGGGGCATCGTCGTGGGAGCCGCACGTCGGGCGATCCAGTCGATGACCGGGTGGACGCCCACGCAGCCGTTGTCGGGCATGCGCTGCCTGACGCGCGAGGCCTTTGAGGCCGCGACGCCGCTCGCGCGCGGCTGGGGCGTCGAGACGGGGCTGACGATCGACCTGCTCCGCAAGGGGTACGTCGCGGTCGAGGTGCCGTGCGACCTGCGCCACCGCCCGTCCGGCTCGGACCTCAAGGGGCAGATCCACCGCGCGAACCAGTACCGCGACGTGCAGCTCGCGGTCGGGGCGCGGCGCGTGCGCAGCGCGATCGACGCGCTGAGCGGCACCAAGCACTCGAAGTAGTCCTTCACGACGAAGCGCCCGGGCGGTCTCCGCCCGGGCGCTTCGTCGTCCTACCTGCCCGACGCCGCAGGTTCCGCCGCGTCGGGCGGTGCGGCTCCGTCGTCGGGCGCGTCGTGCGGCGCCGTGGGCCGCGCGGGGGCCGCCTCGACCGGGACGTCGGCCGTCGAGGCCTCGGACGGTTCGGGATCCTCGCCCGGGAACGCCGACGCGTGGAGCGCCGCGACCGTCAGGAGCGGGATCGCCGGGATGAGGGCGATCATCGCGATCCGCACCCCGAAGTCGTTCACGACCGACCCCGCCACGGACACGATCCACAGCGCGAGGAGCGCCGGGCGCAGGAGCGGCCAGGCCGCCTCGGTGCGGGCGAACCATCGTGGCGTGAAGCGCCTCGACCCGAAGAGGAGCAGTGCGGCCGCGACGAGCACGAGGATCGTGAGCCACACGGGGACACCGCCCAGCACAGAGCGCAGGGCGTAGCCCGCCTTGCGGGCGAGCGTCTCCCACGCGCTGCCGTCGACCACCTGGGCGACGAAACGGCCGAGGTGCGACCGCTGGTCCGGTGGCCGGAGCCAGTCGAGGACGCCCACCGCGGCGACCGCGGCGACGCCCACGGCCGCCACCGCGAAGAACCTGCGCCAGGTGACGCGGGCGCCAGAGGCGGCCAGGCCCAGCACGGCGAAGGCAGGGACGAGGACCAGGCCACCGCCCAGGTCGGCCCCCCACGTGGGCCACACGTCGATCGCCATCGTGACGACGCCGATGACCCCGACGGTCACGGCGGCGGCGACCCGCCGGTGCCGCAGCACGAGCCACTGCGCGAGCGCGGCGGCCAGGACCAGAGCGGCCACGGCGTACACCGAGAAGGTCGGGTTGCCGAACCCGTAGAAGCGCGCGCCGAACGTCGGCGCCGACCCGAGCGGGCTGGCGCGGTTGAGCGGGGTGCCGATCATCGCGTCGAGGCTCAGGGCGACGAACGTGATGCCCGCGACGATCCCCGGGGCCAACCAGGCGGGCCGTCGTGGAGCGAGCGCCCCGAGAGCCGCGACGATCGCCGTCGCGCCGACCGTCGACAGGACGATCGCGAGCGTCGGGTTCGCGAACCGCCACCATCCCGTCAGCGAGGTGAGGAAGGCCGCGGTGGGGACGGCAGCGACCACGAGCGCCGCCCCTCGGGCCCACACCCAGGCGCGGGCCCACCTGGCGCGGGCTCGGGCCGAGCGTGCTCTCGAAGCCACGGGGGCGAGCGCGAGGCACGCGACCCCGAGCGCGAGGCCCGCGTAGAGGGGGACGTCGACGAAGAACGAGTACACGGTGCGCCGCACGTGGTCTCGCGAGGTGAGGTCGGCCAGCGAGGACGCCGTCGTGGCCGCGTCCGGGGCACGGACCGACCCCCATGCCAGGGGTGTGTCCTGGATGCGTGGCGGGGGAGTCACCCCGGCCGCGCTGAGGATGGTCGCGGGGACGTCGAGGAGCCGGGCCACGCCGTCGGTCCGGGTGGCCGCGCTCGTGAGGAAGCGCGCCTGGTCCGGGCCGTCGGTGGTCGGTCGGGCCAGCGCGACGCCGAGGACGGGACGGGCGCCGGGGTTGCCGCTCACGTCCACGACCAGGACCGTCGCGCCGGACGGGGCGCGGTCGAGAACCGTGCGCACGCGCTCGTCGACCGCGCGCAGCCGCTCGGTCCGGGCGGCTGCGCGGTCGGCGGACTGCTCCGCGGCCGACCGGGTGGGGTCCAGCGGTGGCACGGTGGCGTCTCCCGCGTCGACCACGGTGAGGGGGCACGCGAAGGCGTCCGTCCCCGGAGCGAACGCCCCGGCGGCGTCCCGGTAGCGCGGGACCGCGCCGTCGGACGTCGCGAGGGCTGCTGCGGCTCCCGGCCCGACGGCGGTGGCACAGGTCGTGGTCAGCGCGTCCCCGAGCACCCCGAGCCGGGCCTGGTAGGTCGACCCGCGCTGCAGGGCGACCAGGTCGTCCCACCCCGACACCTGGGCACCGTCTCCCGACACGACGGGGGTGAGGTCCGGGCAGGCCCAGGACCCGTCGGCGGCGCGCTGCGTCGTGACCTCCGCGAGCTGGCCCGCGGACAGGGCGAGCCACCCGCCCGCGACACAACGTCCCGCCGCGCCGGTGGGCTGCGAGACACCTGCTGCGCCCGCGCCGTCGGTGAGCATGTCGTTGAGCGTCGGGGCCGACCCCGACGAGACGTCCTCCCAGGTGACCCCCGCGGTGCCCACCACGACCAGCGGCTGGTCCGCCGCGACCACGTCAGACCTGCTCGGGGCGACCTCGGTCCCGGCGGGCACCGTGGCGTGCGGCGAGCGCACCCCGGCCGCGCTCAGGACGCTCGAGGCGAGGAGGATCACGACGAACAGGCCGCCGCCGATCGTGGCCACCATGGTGGGCATCCGGCGGACACCGGGCGCTGCCAGGGCCTCCGCCGTGGTGAGGACGGCGCGGGCGTCGCCGTCCGAGCGGCCGGTCGACCCGGCGCCCGCGGGCGCGAGGTCGTCGGTCATGAAGCCCGGCACGAGCATCGCTGCCCCGACCACGAAGACCATGATCCCGATGATGATGCCCGAGTCGTTGAGGACGGACCCGACCCCCGCGACGACCACCAGGGCGATCGCCGTGGGCTTGAGCAGCGGCCATGCCCGGTACGCCGCAGCCACCTCCGGAAGGCGCCACCGCTCGGGGCGCAGGAGGACGATGCTCAGGCCGACCACGAGGACGGTGGCGAGCACACCCCCCGGGTTCGCGATCGTCTTCCATGCCCCGGCAGCCTTGCGGGCGATCACCTCGAAGGCCCCGCCGTCGAGCAACGACTGGACGAACCCTCCCAGGTGCGAGCTGCCGGTCGGCGAGAGCCAGTCGATCACGGAGATGACGGCGACGACGAGGACCGTCGCCCCGGCCACGACCGCGATCCGCAGCAAGGTCAGCCGGACCTTCCCGACGAGGAGGGCCAGGACCGCGAAGGCAGGCACGAGGGCAAGGATCCCGCCGAAGTCCGCGCCGAAACCGGGCCAGCCGTCGATGACGACCGTGACCGTCCCGACGGCGGCGACGAGGGCCGCCGCGAGCCGTCGGCGTCCCCGCTCGACGGCCGCGCTCGCCAGGCCGCCCGCGAGGACGAGGCCCGCGACCGCGTAGACGGCGAAGGTGACGTTGTTGAAGCCGTAGAAGCGCGTGAAGTCGACCACCGCGGATGTCCCGAGCAACGAGGCCTGCTGCAACGTGGTCCCCGTCGCCCCGTCGATCGTGAGCACCAGCCACGTCACGCCCCCGAGCGCGGTCGGCAGGGCCCACGGGCGCCGGGGGAGCAGGCGCGAGCAGGACCAGGCCACGACCGCGACCAGGACCGTGGCAGCGGTCAGGGCGAGCGTCGCGGCGGCGTTCGGGGCGCTCCAGACCCACCACCGGGACAGGCTGGCGAGCGACGCGCCGACGGGGGCCGAGGCGACCACCAGCAGGACGGCCGTCGTGACGCGCCGTCCCACCCGGCCGGGCGGCACCGGTGTCGGCGAGCCGCGTCGCTGAGCCGCCCTGCGCACCCACAGCAGCCCGCCCAGCGTCACGACGAGCGCCGCGATCAGCAGGCCGACGAGCACTGGGTAGAGGCTCGGGATGGTGCTGGTCAGGACGTTGAAGTACTGCCGGTTCTCGACCGTCCGGGAGACGTCCATGCGACGGGTCTCGCCCAGGGAGATGGGGGCGCCGTCGAGTCCCTCGGTGCTCCCGCCGGCCTCGTGGACGATGGTCGCCGAGACGTCGACGAGCTGGACGATGCCGTCCGTCTGCGTCGAGGGGGAGTGGAGCCAGGTGCCGGTCACGACCTCGGGCCGCCAGTCGACCACGACCTGCGGGCCGGGCTCTCCGACGGGTCCCGCCGAGACCCCGGCGATCAGGACGCGGGTGCCCAGGTCGGCTTCCTTCACGATGCGCCGCAGCGTCGCGTCCAGTGCCTCGAGGCTCTCGCCCCGTCGTCCGGTGCTGTCGAAGAGCTCTCCCTGGTCGATCACGGTGACAGGGCACGACTGCAGGTCGCCGGCCGGGATCTGGTCGATCCCCGAGACGTAGCGGGACACGTGCCCGGCCCCGTCGGCGAGCATGACCGCGGCACCCGGCCCGACCGCCGTCGCGCAGACGTCGACGTCGGCGAGTCGCTGCGCGACGGCGCCTGCCGGGTGCTGGGCCGTGACGTCGTCGGGCTGCTGGGTCAGGGTGGCCCACCCAGGAATCGTCGCGGGCCCCTCGAGGTCGCCGCTCGCGGCGACCGGCTGCGGCAGCTCGGGGCATCCCGTGACCGCGGGGTCCACCGCGCCGTCCTCGCCGTCTTCACCGGGCTCGCCGGGCTCGTTCGTCGGGGCGGAGGCAGGCGCGTCGGCTGTCGAGACCATCTGGCCCGCCGAGAGGGTCAGCCAGGCGTCGGTGGTGCACGCCGTCCGCCCGGCGACGAGCGACGCGACGGAGCCGGTACGGATCATGCTCCAGAGCGTCGGCGTGGCGGTCCGGGAGATGTCACGCCAGTAGAGGCCGGCCACGGCGACCAGGATGGTCGGCGTCGGTTCGGTCGACTCCGCGGCCGGGGCCTGCGCGAGCGTCGGCCGGGTCTCGGTGGGGGCCGAAGTCCCCGGCAGGGCGTGCCCGGGCAGCGCGGTGCCGACCAGGCAGACCAGCGCGAGCAGGACGGCGACGGCCGTCCGGAGCGTGCGCGGTCGCGAGAAGGGCAGGTCAGCGGCCGGTTTCGTCACCGGACCAGCGTACGGGGAGCGTCTCCGGGGACCCGCTCGACCAGCGGGTCGGGCACCGTTCCTCCACGAGGTCGGCCCAGGGTGGTCGCGGCGGGCCGGAAGCGTGCGAGGGGGGTGCCCTGCGCACAGGAAGAAGCCTGTCTCAGGCGCAGGTCAAGAAGATGCCATCGCTAGGGAAAACCCTAGGGAACGGGGGAGAAGCGCGGGTTCAGCGGTCGCGGGAGGGGGCTGAGACGTCCGTGTCCGGTGCCTGCGCGGCGGCCCGAGGCGGGGCGTCCGGGGCCGGCGCGTCGGCACCGCCGCTCGGGCCCCGGTCGTCACCTCCGTCGTCGTCGTTCTCCTCGCCGAGAGCCTCAGGAGGCGCTGCGCCCGCGCCTGCCGAGGTGTCCCCCGACAGGTAGCGCAACCAGCCGGAGCCCGGGTCCCCCTCGAGGACGAGCGCCCGGGTGAGCAGGGTCAGCGGGATGGCCAGGATCGCACCCAACGGCCCGATCACCAGCGTCCAGAACACGACCGAGAAGAAGCTCAGCGTGAGGCTCAGGTTCACCGCGTCGGCCACGAACTTGGGCTGGACCAGCACCTGGAGCACCACGTTCACCACGCAGTACACGGCGACCACGGCCAGGGCGAGCGGCCAGCCGCCCACGACCAGCGCCATGACCGCGGGCGGGACCAGGCCGAGCACGAACCCGATGTTGGGCACGAAGTTCGTGACGAACGCGAGGATCGCCCAGACCGCCGGGGCCGGGACCCCCATCCACCACAGGGCCAGGCCGTCGATCACGGCGACGACGGCACCGAACGACGCGTTGACCACGAAGTAGCGGCGGACGCCCGAGTTGTACGCGGTGATGCGGTCGAGGGTCGCGGGGCGCTCCGCACCGAAGCGCGAGCGGGCGTCCTGGTAGCGGGTCGCGTCGGCGGCCATGAAGATCACGTAGGCGAGCACGAAGAAGAAGGCCGTGAGGACCGTCATGGCGGTCCCCCCGATCGTCGCGGCGAAGCCCGCGAGAGTGCTCGGGTCGAGCCAGGACGCCAGCGCGTCCGTGACCTGCCCCTCGACGCCGAACGACTCCAACCACGTGGTGGCCTGCGCGACCATGTCCGACAGGTCGTCGAGGTACTGGCCCACGAGGCTCGCGAACTGCACCCCCGCGAACGCGAGCAGGGCCGCGAGGGCGCCCAGGATCAGGTAGGCCGTGACGATGGTCGCGGTGGTCGCCCCCCACCGGGACCAGCCCCGCCGCTGGAGCGGGCCCCGGACCGGCTGCACGATGATGACGACGACCGCGGCGAGGGCGAGGGGGCCGAACAGGCCGCGCGCGAGGTAGATCCCGGCGAGGACGATCACAGCGGCGGCCAGGCTGAGCAGGGTGCGGGTCGAGGGCGCGAGGCCCGGCGGCCGAGGGGCGTCCTGCAGTGCGGTCATCTAGGTGGTGCTCCTCGGTAGGACGGTGCGTCAGGTCGAATGATGCCCTCCGGTCAGGCGGTCCGCACGACCAACCCGCCCGGCTCGACCCAGGCCTCGAGCTCGACGGCCTTGCCCAGCAGGTCGCCGTCGACCTGTGCCTGCTCACCGCCCTCGACCCGGACCCGGACGCGCTTGGCGCGCGCATGGTCGATGCGACCGATCTTCGCGGGCAGGTCGTTGCGCACGCCGAAGCCCTGCATGACGACGTCGCCGAAGAGCTGGGCCCAGCCGACGACTCCGCCCCGGGTGTCGATCGCCGCGACGTCGAGGATGCCGTCGTCCAGTACCGCGTCCGGGAGCAGCGTGATGCCGCCGGGCAGCTTGCCGCAGTTCCCGACCAGCAGCGTGCGGAGCTTCGCGCTGACCACCGGGGTGTCGTCGAGCTGGATCTGCGCGCGCAGGCGGCGGCCGTGCAGGTGGCGGATGCCCGCGACGAAGTACGCGACCCATCCCATCTTCGCCTTGAGCGACGCGTCGGCGTCGGCGACCATCGCGGCGTCGAAACCGAGTCCCGCGATCACGAGGAAGATGTGCGCGGTCTCGGTGTCCTGCTCGGGGAGGGCGTCCCCTGCCGTGTCGTTCGCGCCGTCCGTCCCGGTCCCGGCACCGACCTCGTCCGCCTCGCCGGTCCCGACCGCGTCGCCGGTCGCGTCGTCGCCCGCCGCGCCCGAACCCGTGGTGCCGGTCCGCGCGGGGTCGTGCGCGGCGCCGTCGGGCTGGGCGAACTCCAGGACGCGGGCCCACCCGACGTCGATCACGCGGTCTGCGCCCGCGACGACGATGCGCAGGGCCTCGTCCGGGTCGGCGATGGGCAGGTCGAGGTTGCGCGCGAGGAGGTTGCCCGTGCCGAGCGGCACCAGGCCCATGGGCTTGCCCGTGCCGACCATGCCCTCGGCGACGGCCCGGACCGTGCCGTCGCCGCCGACCGCGACCACGATGTCGGCGCCGCGGGACAGGGCTTCGCGGGTCTGCCCGACGCCCGGGTCCTCGATGGTGGTCTCGAGCCACAGGGGCTCGGGCAGGTCGGCGTCGGCGCACACGCGCCGGACCGTCCGCTCGAGGTTCGCGACCGCGGGCTTGGAGGGGTTCGCGACGAACGCGATGAGCTGACCGACGTCCTCCGTGAGCGCCTCGGCGACCGCGAGCGGGGGGTCGAGGCGACGACGACGTCGCTGCTGCGACCAGACCGTCATCGCGACGGTGAGCGCGACGGCGGAGATGGCGACCGCCGCGACCCCCAACCACATCTCCCAACCCATGTTCGACACGGTAGCGCCCGGGATGCCGACGATGACGTCCGAGCCCGCCGAAGGTGACGTACCCGTCACCCTCGGCGGTCTCCCGCGCCTCGCTCCCAGGCCGCCCACAGCTGCGCGTACTGGCCGCCCGCCCGGCGCAGCTCGTCGTGCGTCCCCGACTCGACGATCCGCCCGGCCTCCATGACGACCACGCGGTCCGCGACCTGGGCCTGGCTCAGCCGGTGCGCGATGACGACCGCGGTCCGCCCGGACAGGGCCGCGCGTGCGGCTCGGTCGAGGGTCGCGGCGCCGTCGGTCCCGACCTCCGCGGTCGCCTCGTCGAGCACGACGACGGCCGGGTCGAGCAGCAGGATCCGCGCGAGCGCGAGCTGCTGCGCGCGGTCGGGCGACAGGTCGAGGCCGCCCGCGCCGACGACGGTGGCGAGGCCGTCGGGCAGGTCGTGCGCCCAGTGCGCCTCGACCGCGTCGAGCGCCGCTGCGAGCTCCGCGTCGCTCGCGTCGGGGGCCGCGAGGCGCAGGTCCTCGGCGAGCGTCCCGCTGAACACGTGGACCTCCTGGCTCACCATCGCGGCGTCGGTCCGTCGGCCGTCGTCGTGCGGGGCCCGACGGCGTCGCCCCGGCGCCGTGCCCAGGACGTGCACGGCGCCGCGCGTCGGGCGGTGGATGCCCATCGCGAGCTTCGCGACCGACGTCTTGCCGGCCCCGGAAGCCCCGACGAGCGCGACGTGCTCGCCCTCGGCGACGTCGAGGTCCACGTCGGTCACGACGTCGCGCCCGGGCGTGTAGGCGAACGTCACGCCCCGGAGCACGACGGCGGAGCGCGGCTTCCGGGAGGCGGTCGCCGGACCGGGGTGGTCACCCTCGGCGGGGATCGCGTCGCCCTCGGCGGGCTCCGCCGTCGCCGCCGTCACGCCCACGAGGCGGGCGAGGCCCGCACCCGCCTTCTGGATCTCGTCGAACTCGCCGAGCACCGTCCCGATCGGCCCGAACAACCGGTGGAAGTACAGGGCCGCCGCCGTGGCCGCGCCCACGGTCACGGCGTCGCCCGAGACGAGCCAGAACCCCGTGGCCAGCACGGCCCCGAGCCCGACGAGCTCGGCGACGTTGAGCCGGTTGTAGAACCGGGTGAGCAGCCCGATCCCGGTCAGCGACAGGTCGATCGCCCGCAGCGACGACGCAGCGACGAGCGCCTCGTGCCGGTCGCCGTGCCCGAGCGTCGTGACGGTCGTCGCACCCGCGACCGTCTCGATGACCTGCTCGGTGCGCTGCGCCTCGGCGACGCGCACCTCCCGGTACACGGGGCCCGAGCGGCGCAGGAACCAGCGCAGCGACACGACCTGCAGGGGGGCGGCCGCGACCGCGGCGAGCGCGAAGCGCCAGTCCAGGGCACCGAGGCCCACGAGCGTCAGGACGATCGTGAACGCGGCCGACGTGACCGCGGGCAGCACGCCCGAGATCGCCTCGCTCACGGCGTCGACGTCCCCCGAGACGCGAGCCACGACGTCGCCGACGCCCGCCTGCTCGACCTGTTCGAGGGGCAGGTCGAGCGCGCTCGCGAGGACGTCCTCGCGCAGGTCGGCGAGCGCTCCCTCGCAGATCCGGGCGAGGAGGGTCTGGCCGAGGTAGCCGAGTCCCGCGCTCAGCACGCCGGCCCCGAGGAGCAGGAGCGCGTAGCGCACGAGGTCGGCGGTCTCGCCGCCCTCGACCACGACGTTGACCAGGACCCCGAGCAGGGCGGGCATCGCGAGGCCCGCGACCGACCCGGCCAGGAGGACGGCGACGGTCCCGGCGAAGAGCCATCGGCGGCGGGTGAGCATGCGCCACAGCGCCGCGTTGGTCGCGGCGGTCGAGGCGACGGGCAGGATCTCGTGCGCCGGGGCGGCGCGGCCGGTCCCGGTCGCGGCGGCGGCGCTCACGACGCGACCAGCTCGGCGCCGGTGCCGACCGAGCCGGCCGAGCCAGCCGAGCCAGCCGAGCCGGCCGAGCCAGCCGAGCCGGCCGAGCCAGCCGAGCCGGCCGAGCCGGCCGCGCCGTGGACCCCGGCCCCACCGGGCGTCCCGCTCACTGCCACCACCACGTGGTCGCACGCCGCGAGCAGCGTCGGGCTCGTCGTGACGAGCAGCAACGTGCGCTCGGGGAGACCGCGCAGCGCCGCCGCGATCCGGGCCTCGGTCACGGTGTCGACGGCGGTCGTGGGGTCGTGCAGCACCAGCACGGGTTCGGGGCGGTGCAGCGCCCGGCCGAGGACGAGGCGTTGGCGCTGCCCGCCGGACAGGTGCTGGCCGCGCCCGGTCAGGTGGGTGTCGAGGCCGTCGCCGAGATGCCCGAGCACCTCGGTCGTCCCCGACGCGTCGAGCGCGCGCGGGTCGAGCGGGCCGTCGGGTGCGAGGTTGTCGCGCACGCTCGCGCTGAACAGCGACGCGTCGTGCCGGGCCGCGAAGACGAGGGCGCGTCCGGTCGCGGGGTCGAGCGTGGAGAGGTCGGTCCCGTCGACGACGACGGCTCCTGGTGGCGCGGGTGCACGGCACCCGAGGACGTCGACGAGCGCGGCCGCGTCCCCGGCGTCGGGCACGACGACGCCCACGACCTGGCCGCGGCGGACCGTGACGGACGGGAGCGTGGAGCCGCCGAAGACCCCGGCGAGGGTCACCGAGCCGCCCGGCGGCGTCGCACCCGCCACGCCCGCGTCCACAGGCCGGGCCGGGGCGCTGTGGACGGTCGGCTCGCCGAGCAGGAGCAGCAGACGGCGTGCGGACGCGCGCTTCTGGGCGAGCTCGACGCCCAGGAAGCCCGTGCGTGACATGGGTTCCTGGACGAACTGCGCGAGGCCGACGACGGCGACGAGCTCGCCCACCGTGATCTGCCCGGCGAGCGCCATGCGTCCCGCGAAGAGCGCGACCGTCGCGAGGAAGACCACCGAGAGCCCTTCGCTCACGGCCTGGTACGCGGCGCGGGACCGGACGGCGCGCAGCGCGGCCGCGAGCGAGCCGCGGCTCGCTCGGCGGTAGCGGTCGGCCGCGGCCTGCTCCGCGCCCAGGCCCTTGAGGACGCGCAGGCCCGTGACGAGATCGGTCGCGAGCCCGCCGGCGCGGGCCGCGGTCTCCTGCTCGGCCTCGCTGCGCGCCTCGAGGGGGACGGACAGCCGGTGCATCACGAGGAGCATCACGGGGGTCGCGACGAGGACCGCGACGCCGAGCGGGACGGAGACGAGGAGGAGGCTCACGGCGGTCGTCCCGATCGCGGCGAGCGCGCCGAGCTGTCCCGTGACGAGCCAGGCGATCCCCGCGACGCGGTTCGTGTCGGAGGACGCGATGGTCAGGGTCTCGCCCGCCGCGCGGCGCCTGGCCATGCCGCGCGGGTCGAGGACGCGCGCGACGGTGAGCTGACGCAGGTCGTGCGCGGCGAACGAGAACGCGCGGACGGTCGAGCGCATGCCGATCCGCCAGGCCATGGTCAGGACGAGGAAGACCGCCGTGAGGACCCCGAGCCACAGCCCGAGCGCGGCACCGTCACGCGGCATGATCGCGCGGTCCACGACCACGCCGATCAGCACGGGCACGAGCGCCTCGGCGACCTGGTGGACCATGAAGCCGCTCGCGCCCGCGGTCAGCAGAAGCCACCGGCGGTTCCCGGTGAGGACGAGGCGGAAGACCTGGCCGACGGTCGTCGGCGGGGGCCCGCCGCGGCGTGCGGGACGACGGGTACGGAGGGGCATGCTTGCTAAGGTAATGCTTACCTTCCTGAGCCGATGTGGGATAGCCTGCCCAATCATGTCGCTCATCGGCCAGGCGTCCTCAGCCTCCTCGATCCCCCTCGTGCACGTCCGGTTCCCGGGCGGCGGGCACGACGCCGCGGACGGCCCGCGTGACGCCGACACCGCCGAGGCCGCAGCGCTCCTGGCGGCCGCGCGAGAGGTCCGCTCGGTCTCGACGTCGCACTTCCCGCCGAGCACACCGGGCCTGTGGCCCGTGCACGTGCATGCGTTCCACGAGCTGCTGTGGGGCACGCAGGGCGTGCTGACGGTCGAGACCGAGCACGGCTTCTTCGCGGTCCCGCCGACGATCGGGCTGTGGATCCCTGCGGGTGTCGCGCACGCGGTCCAGACCGCAGGCGGCACGGGCTTCTACTGCACCTATGTGGACGCGGACGGTGCGGCGGCGCCCGCCGAGCCGCTCGCGACCGCACCCGCGGCGTCCGCCCCGGAGCCCACGGACGACCCGTTCGTGGCGGTCCTCGACCGCGCGCACCGCACGACCGCGGTCTCGGTCCCGCCCGCCGCTCGCGAGCTCATGATCCACCTGTCGCAGCGCGACATGGCCCCGGCGGCCCGACGGCGCAGCGAGCGCGTCGTCGTCGACCTCCTGTCTCCCGTGGACGTCACGCCCATGGTGCTGCCCATGCCCTCGGACGCGCGCCTGGCGTCGGTCGCCAGGCGTCTGCTGGACGACCCTGCCGACACGCGTCCGCTCGAGGCGTGGGCGCGCGAGGTGTCGGTGAGCGTGCGGAACTTCTCCAGGCTGTTCCACCGGGAGACGGGCATGACGTTCGCGCAGTGGCGGATCCATGCGCGCGTCCGGGTCGCGATCGGGCTGCTCGCGGGCGGGATGCCGGTGGGGACGGTCGGTCGGCGGGTGGGGTACCGGACGCCGAGCGCGTTCGTGCAGTCGTTCCGCCGGGTGCTCGGGCACACGCCGGGCTGGTACGTGGCCTCGGTGCGGGCCGATGCGGAACATCCCCTGGCCGCTGCCGGCGACGATCGGCCGGTCCCGGAGCGGCGGGCCTGGTTAGGGTAGGGATACCTAACCAACCGATGTCGACCGTCGCGTCGCCGTCCCCTGCCCGGGAGCTCCTGTGACCCTCGTCCTGCCTGCCCGCACCGACGTCCCCGACGTGACGCTCCTCCCGGTCGCCGAGGGGCAGTGGCAGCGGATCGTCGCGGCGATCACCCGCCGCGACTTCCTCATCGGCGCCGGGGCACTGACGGTCGCCGGGATCCTCGCGGCGTGCGGCGACGGGGCAGGGTCGGCCGGGACCGGCTCGGCGGGTGGCGAGACCCAGCCGTTCGAGCACGACGGCTACCGCACCGACCTGCCCCTGCACCCCGAGCGGGTCGTCGTCCTGGAGGCCCGCGCAGGCCTCGAGTTCGCGCTCCTCGCCGGGCTGCCGATCGTCGCGACCGAGTGGTCCGACGAGAGCCACCTCATGGCACACCTGCCGAAGGGCGTCGAGCGCCTCGGCGGCTCCAACATCGAGCCCAACGCGGAGTCGATCCTGTCCCACTCGCCCGACATGCTCGTCGTCGGCGCGGGGTGGTGGAACTACTACCAGGAGAACGAGCTGCTGGCCGAGGGCATCGCGCCCGTCCTCGTCGTCGGCGACGACGACCCCGACTGGAAGGCGTCGCTCCGGCGCCAGCTCGCCGCGTTCGGCCGCGAGCAGCAGGCGACCGAGGCGATCGACGCCTACGACGCCACGGTCGCGGACGTCTCCGCCGAGATCGCCCCGCTCGTCGCAGGGCGCACGGTCGTCATCGCGGGCGCCGACGAGGAGGGCTTCTGGATCCAGGAGCCCGACAGCTTCTGCTCGGGCATCGCGCGCGATGTCGGCATGGACCTCGTGGTCCCCGAGGCCGGGCAGAGCAACGGCTCGGTGTCGAGGTACTCGTTCGAGAACCTCGACGTCTTCCACGACGCCGACCTGATCGTGCTCCAGAACCCCGAGGACCCCGCGATCGCCAACCCGGCCTGGCAGGCCGTGCCCGCCGTCCAGGCGGGGCGCGTCGCCGAGCTCCGCTACGACCGCAACTTCGGGCTCGCCCTGACCGCCCAGGTCTTCGCCGAGGACCTGCGCGAGGCCGCGCGCCTGCTCTGACCCTGGGCCGCCGCCCGGCCGAGAGGCCGTCGCGCCCCGGCCGCCCCGGCCGCCCCACCCGCCACCCCGCCCTCACCGCCGCGACTCCCGCGGCCCGCCCGAACCAGGACGTCCCATGACCACGCGCACCACCCGTCGCTCAGCCCGCTCAGCCCGCTCAGCCCTTGCCGCCGCCTCCGCGGCGACGTTCGCCCTGCTGCTGGGCGCGTGCGCCTCGGGCACCGACGCGGGTTCCGGCTCCGGTGCCGGCGAGGTCGAGACCCGCACGGTCGACAGCGCGTTCGGCGAGACCACGATCCCGACCGACCCGCAGGCCGCGCTCGGTGTCTACACGACCGACCTCGACATGCTCATCACGCTCGGCATCCCGCTCGCGGACTCCCAGCCGATCCGTTCGCAGGGGTACACGACCTTCCCGTCGTTCTTCGACCAGAAGGCGCTCGAGGGCATCAAGACGTTCGAGAACTTCCCCGAGTACAACTACGAGGAGATCCTCGCCGCGAAGCCCGACGTGATCCTCAACGGGCTGGGCTACGACGACGAGCTCGTGACCAAGCTTCCGGACATCGCCCCGACGTACAGCTTCAACGGGTTCGACGGCCGTGACTGGCGCGAGAGCTTCGCCGAGGTCGCGAAGGCGTTCGACAAGGTCGCCGAGCACGACGCCTGGACCGCGAAGTACCAGGCCAAGGTCGACGACGTGAAGGCGCGGCTCGCCGCGGCCGGCATCGACCCGGTGGTCGGGCCGGTCGGCTACGGCGACGGCGAGGTCATCGTGTCCTGCTACGGCACGCCGTGCCTCGTCTTCGACGACCTCGGTCTGAGGATCACGCCGCTCGCCGAGGGCGAGGAGGGCACCACGCTCGGCACCGAGCAGCTCGAGCAGCTCGCGGGCATCGACTGGGTCTTCACCTCGACGGCCCCCGACGAGAAGACGGGCGAGCTCACCGACCCGTTCGCCGAGCTCGCGGGCAACGGCCTGTGGGCCGCGCTGCCGTTCGTCACGAACCAGAACGTCGCGGTCCACGACCTCGAGATGGTCTACGGCTCGCCCAGCGGCCAGTACGCGTTCCTCGAGGTCGTCGAGAAGGCGCTGCTGCCGTGATGCGCATCCACCGCGCCGAGGTCGTGGCGGTCGAGCGCCTGACCCCCGGCATGATCCGGGTCACGCTCGGCGGCGAGGGCCTCGCGGACTTCGAGTCCACGGGCGTCGGCGACGAGTACCTGCGGGTCTTCCTGCCCGCGCCGGGTGAGGCCGAGCCCGTCCTGCCGTTCGCGACGGAGTACTCGTGGGACTACCCCGAGGGCGTCCAGGCCTCACCCCTGCGGACCTACACGGTCCGTGCGGTGCCCGCGCCGGGCCTGGTCGTGATCGACTTCGTCGTCCACGGCGGGGGAGTCGCCGCGACCTGGGCCCAGCAGGCGAAGCCGGGCGACGTCGTCGGGCTGAACTCCCCGCGCGGGCTGTACGACCCGCCCGCGGACCTCGCCTGGCAGATCCTCCTCGCGGACGCGACGGGCCTGCCCGCGGTCGGCCGGCTGATCGAGCAGGCCCCGGCGGGCGTGCGCACGCGCGTGGTCGTCGAGGTGCCCGACGCGGGCCACCGCCAGTCCTTCCCCGCCCACCCGGACGTCGACATCGCGTGGGTCTACGGCGGCAACGGTCACGGCCCGTGCCGGCTCGAGGAGATCCTGCGGAGCATCGACCTGCCCGACGGCGTCGGGTACGTCTGGTTCGCGGGAGAGACCACGGTGCTGCGCGCCGTCCGCAGGTACCTGCGCCACGAGCGCGGCCTGCCGGTCACGGCCTACAAGACCATCGGGTACTGGACCGCGAGGGCCGAGGAGTGGGAGGAGCGCTGGGAGAACCTCGACCCGAGCGTCAAGGCGTGGATCGACGCCTTGTGGGCGGACGAGGACCGCGACGAGGAAGAGGTCACGGACGCGTACTTCGACAAGCTCGAGTCGCTGGGGCTGTGAGATGACGACGACCGAACGGGCCCCCGCGCCCGCCCAGGACGGCCCTCCACCCGGCGAGGACCAGGCGCCAGGCACCCCCGACAAGGCGCCCGGCCTCGCTGCGACCAACGCGACGCGGACCGCGTGGCTGCTCGTCGCCGTCGGGGTCCTGGTCGTGATGGTCTTCGTGAGCCTCGCCGTGGGCTCCAAGACGATCCCGCTCGCCTCGGTGTGGTCCGCGCTCGTCGGCGCGCCCGGCGCCGACCCGAACGACGTGGTCATCCTGCGCGACCTGCGTCTGCCCCGCACGGCCCTGGGACTGCTGGTCGGGGTCGCCCTGGGGCTCTCGGGCGCGCTGATCCAGGCGCTGACGCGCAACCCTCTCGCCGACCCCGGCATCCTGGGCGTCAACTCGGGCGCGGGGTTCGCCGTGGTGCTCGGCGTCGCGACGTTCGGCGTCGTCGACATCCAGCAGTACATCTGGTTCGCGTTCCTCGGGGCGATCGTGACGACCGTCGTGGTCTACCTCATCGGTTCGCTCGGGCGCGGGGGAGCGACACCGATCCGCCTCACGCTCGCCGGCATCTCGATCGGCGCGGTCCTCGGTGGGATCTCGTCGGGGATCACGCTCCTCAACCCGCAGGTCTTCGACAAGATGCGCTACTGGGGGGCGGGCACGCTCAGCAACCGTTCGTGGGAGATGGTCGGGACGGTCACGCCCTTCATCCTCGTGGGGGTCGTGCTCGCGGTCGTCGCCGCGCGCCCGCTCAACGCGGTCGCCCTCGGCGACGACCTCGCCCGGTCCCTCGGGGCCAGCATCAGCCGGACCCGCACGATCGTGGTCGTCGCGGTCACGCTCCTGTGCGGGGCGGCCACCGCCGCCGCGGGCCCCATCGGGTTCGTGGGGCTCATGGTCCCGCACGTCGCGCGCTGGATCGTGGGACCCGATCAGCGGTGGATCCTGTCCTACACGCTCGTCATGTCACCCATCCTGCTCCTGGTGTCCGACGTCGCAGCGCGCCTGGTCCTGCGGCCTGCCGAGCTGCAGGTCGGCATCGTCACCGCGTTCGTCGGCGCTCCGGTCCTCATCTGGCTCGTGCGACGCAGGCAGGTGAGCGGGCTGTGACCGCGCCCGTGCAGACGCCGCGTGCTCGCCTCGACTTCGGCCGACCCACCCGGGTCGTGCGCTCGCGCCGCGGACGGTTCTCCGCACGACTCGACGTGCGCGCCGCCGTCGTGACCCTCGTGCTCGTGGTGCTCGCCGCGGCCGTGGGTGTCGTCGCGCTCGGTGTCGGCGACTACGCCGTCGCCGTGCCCGACGTGCTGCGCGCCCTCACCGGCGACGCCCCCGAGGTGATCCGCATGGTCGTCGTCGAGTGGCGCCTGCCCCGCGTCCTGCTCGCGATCCTGCTCGGCGGGGCGCTCGGGATGAGCGGCGCGATCTTCCAGTCCCTGACCCGCAACCCCCTCGGCAGCCCCGACATCATCGGTTTCAACACCGGCGCCTACACCGGGGCGCTCGTCGTGATCCTGCTGCTCGGCGGCTCGTACAGCGCGGTCGCCGCCGGGGCCATGATCGGCGGGCTCGTGACCGCGGGCATCGTCTACCTGCTCGCGTACAAGAACGGCGTCCAGGGCTTCCGGCTCATCATCGTCGGCATCGCTGTCAGCGCCATGCTCGCGTCCGTCAACACCTGGCTCATCCTCAAGGCGGACCTCGCGCGGGCCATGGCCGCCGCGACCTGGGGAGCGGGCAGCCTCAACGGGCTGTCCTGGACCCAGGTGCTGCCCGTCGTGCTCATCCTCGCGGTCCTCGTGCCCCCGCTCTTCCTCCTGGGGCGGCGCATGGACGTCCTCGAGATGGGCGACGACGCCGCGCAGGCCCTGGGCGTCCGCTCCGAACGCACGCGGCTCTCGCTCGTCGTCGTGGGGGTCGCGCTCACCGCGCTCGTCACGGCCGCGGCCGGACCCATCGCGTTCATCTCGCTCGCCGCACCCCAGCTCGCCCGACGACTCACGCGCGGCGCGACCGTCGGCCTCGCGTCCTCGGCCGCCATGGGTGCCGCGCTGCTCGCCGCGAGCGACCTCGTCGCGCAGCGGGCGTTCGCGCCCACGCAGCTCCCCGTGGGCGTCGTGACGGTGAGCATCGGCGGCTGCTACCTCGTGTGGCTGCTCGCCCGGGAGGCGAGGCGGCAATGAGCACCTGGACCCCCACGGCCCCGACCAGCCCCACCCCTCCCGAGGAGACGGCGATGACCGCCACGACCACGACGCCGGCGACCCCGGCGACCACGACCTCGGCCGCGGCCGACGCTCCCTCGGCGGGCGCCGCCGTCGGGCAGGCTGGGCCTGGCGCGCCGGGCGAGCCCGGCGAGCCTCGGCTGCGCGCCGAAGGCCTCAGCATCGGGTACCACGAGCGCATCGTGTCCCAGGGGCTCGACGTCGCGATCCCCGACCGGTCCTTCACCGTGATCGTCGGGCCCAACGCGTGCGGCAAGTCGACCCTGCTGCGCGCCCTGTCGCGGCTGCTCACCCCGAGCGCCGGGCAGGTCGTGCTCGACGGGAAGACCATCACGTCCTACAAGGCCAAGGAGGTCGCGCGGCGGCTCGGGCTCCTGCCCCAGACGTCGATCGCGCCCGACGGCATCACCGTCGCCGACCTCGTGGCCCGTGGCCGCTACCCGCACCAGAAGCTCCTGCGGCAGTGGTCGCGCGAGGACGAGGACGCCGTCGTGCGGGCGCTCGCGGCCACGCAGGTCACGCCGCTGTCGGCACGGCCCGTCGACGAGCTGTCCGGTGGGCAGCGCCAGCGCGTGTGGGTGTCCATGGTGCTCGCGCAGGAGACAGAGCTGCTGCTGCTCGACGAGCCCACGACGTTCCTCGACATCGCGCACCAGATCGAGCTGCTCGAGCTGTTCGGCGACCTCAACCGCGAGGGCCGCACGCTCGTCGCGGTGCTGCACGACCTCAACCACGCCTGCCGCTACGCGACGCACCTCGTCGCGATGAAGGACGGGGCCGTGGTCGCGCAGGGGGCGCCGGGCGAGATCGTGACGGCCGAGCTGGTCGAGGAGGTGTTCGGGCTGCGCTGCACGATCATCGACGACCCGGTCACGGGCACGCCCCTGGTGATCCCGCTGGGCCGCCGAGGGTGACGGACCCGCCCGCCGAGGGTGACGTGCCGGTCACCGTCGGCGGGCCCCGTGCCGCGCCCTCCCGCACGTTGGATACCCTCTAGTGGTGATCGATCTTCGACTTCTGCGCGACAACCCCGACGTCGTCCGCGCCAGCCAGGTGGCTCGCGGCGACGACCCCGCCCTCGTGGACCAGGCGCTCGACGCCGACTCCCGCCGTCGCAGCGCGCTGACGGACTTCGAGCAGATGCGCGCCGAGCAGAAGTCCCTGGGCAAGAAGGTCGCGCAGGCGAAGGGCGACGAGAAGACCGCCCTGCTCGCGCACACCAAGCAGCTCGCGGATGGCGTCAAGGCCCGCCAGAAGGACGCCGACGACGCCGAGGCGCAGCTCAAGTCGATCCTGTACAAGATCTCGAACGTGATCGAGGGGGCGCCCCCGGGCGGCGAGGACGACTACGTCGTGCTCCGCGAGGAGGGCACCGTCCGCGACTTCGCGGCCGAGGGCTTCACGCCCCGCGACCACCTCGAGCTGGGCGAGGGCCTGCGCGCGATCGACACCGAGCGCGGCGCCAAGGTGTCGGGCGCCCGGTTCTACTACCTGACGGGGGTCGGGGCGCGCCTCGAGCTCGCGCTGCTCAACGCGGCCATGGACCAGGCCACGCAGGAGGGCTTCACGCCCGTCATCACGCCGACGCTCGTGCGCCCCGAGATCATGCAGGGCACGGGGTTCCTGGGTGAGCACGCGGACGAGATCTACCGCCTCGAGGCCGACGACCTGTACCTGGTCGGCACGAGCGAGGTCGCTCTCGCGGGCTACCACTCGGGCGAGATCCTCGACCTGTCGGACGGCCCCAAGCGGTACGCGGGCTGGAGCGCGTGCTACCGCCGCGAGGCCGGCTCGTACGGCAAGGACACGCGTGGCATCATCCGCGTGCACCAGTTCCACAAGGTCGAGATGTTCAGCTACGTCGACCCGGCCGACGCCGAGGCCGAGCACCAGCGTCTCCTCGCCTGGGAGGAGGCCATGCTGCGCAAGTGCGAGCTGCCGTACCGGGTGATCGACACGGCGGCGGGCGACCTCGGGTCGAGCGCGGCCCGCAAGTTCGACTGCGAGGCCTGGCTGCCGACGCAGGAGCGCTACCTCGAGCTGACGTCGACCTCGAACTGCACGACGTTCCAGGCCCGCCGCCTGGGCGTGCGCGAGCGCGTCGAGGTCGACGGCAAGTCCGAGACCCGCACGGTCGCGACGCTCAACGGCACGCTGGGCACGACGCGCTGGATCGTCGCGATCCTCGAGAACCACCAGCAGCCCGACGGCTCGGTCCGCGTCCCGGAGGGCCTGCGGCCCTACCTGGGCGGGCTCGAGGTCCTGGAGCCCATGGTCGCGTCGTCGAAGTCCACGTCGAGGGGCACAGAGTGACGGGCCCTTCGCAGGTCGCCACGAGCACCCCCCGGCCCGACGACGTCGCTCCCGCGAGCGCGCCGTCGCACCCGGGCGAGGTGACGCCGTCGGGCGCGGACGCCCGGTCAGACGCGGCCCGTGCCGCGCACCCGGCCCGTCCGGGGGAGGGGCCGCTGCTCGTCGCGCTCGACATCGACGGGACGATCCTGAGCCACGACGACGTCCTGAGCGACGGTGTCGCGGACGCGATCGCCGCCGTGCGCGCGGCGGGGCACCACGTGCTGCTGTCGTCGGGGCGGTCGCTCATCGCGGTGCTGCCCATCGCCGAGCGCCTGGGCCTGACCGAGGGGTACATGGTGTGCTCGAACGGCGCCGTGACGGCCCGCTTCGACGACGCGTCGCCCACGGGGTACGTGGTCGACGAGATGATCACGTTCAACCCGGAGAACGCGCTGCGGCTGCTGCGCGACCAGCTCCCGGACGCGCTCTTCGCGGTCGAGGACGTCGGGATCGGCTTCCGCATGAACGACCTCTTCCCGCACGGTGAGCTCGACGGCGTGCACGACGTGGTCGACTTCGAGGAGCTGTGGTCGGGCGAGGTCACGCGTGTCGTGGTGCGCAACCCGGGGTCGACGAGCGAGGAGTTCAGCGCGCTGGCCGGGTCCCTGGGGCTGAGCGACGTCACGTACGCGGTGGGTTGGACCGCGTGGATGGACATCGCGCCGCTCGGCGTGACCAAGGCGAGCGCCCTCGAGCGCGTGCGCGGGCTGCTGGGCGTGGCCCCGGGCGCGACGGTGGCCGTGGGTGACGGCAGCAACGACATCGACATGCTGCGCTGGGCGGGTCGCGGGGTGGCCATGGGCCATGCCGAGCCAGAGGTCAAGGCGGCGGCGGACGAGGTCACGGGCAGCATCGACGAGGCCGGTGCGGTCGCGGTGCTGCGCAGCCTGGTCTGATGCTCTTCGCTGATCCCCGTGCCGAGATAGAACGCGCTGCGCGAGGTAGAACGCCCCGCGCGCTACTTCGCGCAGGACGTCCTACCTCGCGGGGCCCCGCTAGGCTGCGCGCGTGAACGACGCAGCAGCCACCACGATCGTCCGGCGGGCCGCGGCCGACGACCTCGACGCCGTCTGGCCGTTGGCCCGTGACTTCGCGACGTCGTTCAGGCCGCGCCGCGAACCCTTCGAGTCGACGTTCGGGGTGCTGCTGGCGGCTCCCGACGCCTTGCTGCTGGTCGCGGACCAGGGGAGCGGCGCCGTCGGGTACCTGCTGGCGCACCGTCACCCGACGTTCCTCGCCAACGGCACCGTGGTCTGGGTCGAGGAGGTCATGGTCGACCCAGGGCTTCGTGGTCAGGGCGTCGGGCGGAAGATGATGCTGGCTGCCGAGACCTGGGCTGCCGAGTCCGGGGCTGCCTACGTGTCGCTCGCGAGCAGACGGTCGGGCGACTTCTACCGCGCGCTCGGCTACGAGGACTCGGCGACGTTCTACAAGAGGTCGGTCGCGGCGAGGTAGGACGTTCTGCGCGAGGTAGAACGCCCTGCGCACTACTTCGCTCAGGACGTCCTACCTCGCGGTCAGCCGGGGAGGGTCAGTCGCGCGCCGTCAGGACGAGCGGGCCGTCCTCCGTGATGGCGACCGTGTGCTCCGAGTGCGCGCCGCGCGAGCCGTCGGCGCTGCGCAGCGTCCAGCCGTCGGGGTCGGTGAAGATCTCGTCGGTCGTCTCGAGGAACCACGGCTCGATCGCGATCACGAGGCCCGGCTTGAGGGGGAAGCCGCGGCCCTTGCGGCCGTCGTTGGGCACGTGGGGGTCGCCGTGCATGGTGCGGCCCACGCCGTGCCCGCCGAAGTCGGTGTTGATCCGGTAGCCCGCCCCGTGGCCCACGGCGGCGATCGCGGCCGAGATGTCGCCGACCTTGTTGCCCGGCTGCGCGGCCGCGATCCCTGCGGCGAGGGCCTCCTGGGTCGCGACGATGAGCTTCTGGTCCGCGGCACCACGGTCGCCCGCCCGCGGGTTCCCGACGACGAACGAGACGGCGCTGTCCGAGACCCAGCCGTCGACCGACGCCGCGAAGTCGAGGCTCAGCAGGTCGCCGTCCTGGAGGCGGTAGTCGAACGGCAGGCCGTGCAGCACGGCGTCGTTGACCGACGTGCAGATGACCTTGCCGAAGGGGCTCGCCCCGAACGACGGGTGGTAGTCGATGTAGCAGGACTCGGCGCCGCGGTCCTTGATCATCTCGTGGGCCATCGCGTCGAGCTCGAGCAGGTTGACGCCGACCTTCGCGGCCGCGCCGACCTGCGTGAGGACGTCCGCGACGAAGCGGCCCGCCGGGCGCATCTGCTCGATCTCGCGGGGGGTCCTCAGCTCGATCATGGTGTTCCTCTCGGTGCGTGCGGGTGCGTGCCGGGTCGCCGCGGGAAGTCGCGGCGGCCTCCGACCTGTTCCCAGGGTGTCACGGGAGGGTGCCCGGGGTGCAACCGCGCGGCCTCCGCGGCCGCTCGTGGGGGCCCGTCGTGAACCGCCCGCGCCGCCCGGATCGTCGTCGTCCGCCCGCGCCGTGAATCGCTTCTGCTCCGTGGACGGGGGACAATCGCTCCTCGTGGCAGGAATTGACGAGGTAGCGCAAGCGGCTGGTGTGTCGACCGCGACGGTCTCGCGTGCGCTGCGGGGGCTGCCGAACGTGTCGGCCTCGACGCGGGCACGGGTCCGCGCGGAGGCCGAGCGGCTGGGGTACGTCCCGTCGCCGTCGGCGGCGTCGCTCGCGACCGGGCGGACCCGGACGATCGGCGTGATCACGCCGTGGGTGAGCCGGTGGTTCTTCGCGAACGTCATCGAGGGTGCCGAGCGGGCGCTGCGCTCGGTGGGCTACGACGTGCTGCTCTACACGTTCGAGGTCGACGACGGGCGTCCGCGCCGCACGGTCGACCCGACGGTGCTGCGGCGCCGTGTCGACGGCACGCTCGTGGTCGGGCTGCCGCTCGAGGACGACGAGGTGGCCTCGCTCGTGGCGCTGGGGACGCCCCTGGCCTTCGTGGGCTCGGGGCCGGCGGACCAGGTGACGGTCCGCCTCGACGACGTGCGGACCGGTTCATTGGCGACCCGTCACCTGCTGGACCTGGGGCACCGGGTCGTCGGGCACATCACGGGCCAGCCGGACCTGGTCTCGTCCTGGTCGCCGCCGGTCGAGCGCTCGACGGGGTACGAGCGCGCGCTCCGCAAGGCCGGCATCGAGCCGTCACCGGACCTGATGGTCAACGGTGGCTTCGACGTCGCGGGTGGGCGGTCCTCGACCAAGGAGCTGTTGCGTCGTCGCCCGGACGTCACGGCGATCTTCGCGGCGTCGGACGAGATGGCGATGGGCGCGATCCTCGCGGCGCGCGACCTGGGCCTGGACGTGCCGCGCGACCTGTCGGTGATCGGGGTCGACGGGCACGACCTGGGCGAGCTCGTCGGGCTGACGACGATCGGGCAGGACGCCTACCAGCAGGGGGCGGACGCGTCGATGCTGCTCATGGAGATGATCAACGGCGCCCCGGTGCCCGAGAGCCTGACCTACCCGACGCACCTGGTCCGTCGGTCGTCGACGTCGCAGCCGCGTCGCCGGTGATCGGGACCTGCTGACCCCCTTTCCGGCTTGCTGACGGGCTTTCGCAGGTCACCAGGGGTGGGAGCGCGACCACCGTGAGCGGTTGCAAGGCGTCATGAGTAACGGAATCGTTACTCGCGAACGGGCCTCCTGCGCTTGCGCAACAGCGATGTAAACGCTTGCATGGCAAGTGGGGCGGTCGAGTCGAGGACGATGGACCGCGACACCCGCGGGCCGACCGCGATGTCAGCACCACAACGCTGTGGAGGAATGTCATGACCAGAAGCACCCTGTCACCCAAGCGCCGTGCCCTCGCGGCCGTCGCCGGCGGAGCAAGCCTCGCGCTCGTGCTCACCGCCTGCGGCGGTAGCGGAGGGGGCGACGAGACGTCCGGCTCGTCCGGCGAGGCGTCCAGCATCGACTGCGCCCCCTACGAGGAGTTCGGCGACCTCGACGGCACGTCCGTCAACGTCTACACCTCGATCGTCGACCCGGAGGCGCAGACCCAGAAGGACTCCTACAAGCCGTTCGAGGACTGCACGGGCGTGACGATCGACTACGAGGGTTCCCGCGAGTTCGAGGCCCAGCTCCTCGTCCGCGTCAAGGCAGGCAACGCACCTGACATCGCCTACCTGCCGCAGCCCGGCCTCCTTCAGACGATCGTGCGGGACACCGGCACCATCGTCCCGGCGCCGGACGCGACCGTGAAGAACGTCGACGAGAACTGGGAAGCCTCCTGGAAGGACTACGGCACGGTCGACGGCGTCTTCTACGCCGCCCCGCTCGGCGCCAACGTCAAGTCGTACGTCTGGTACTCGCCCGCCGTGTTCGAGGACAGCGGCTACGAGGTCCCCGAGACGTGGGACGACCTCATGGCGCTGTCTGCCCAGTACTCCGAGGACAACGACGGGGCGCTGCCCTGGTGCGCAGGAGTCGAGTCCGGTGACGCGACGGGCTGGCCGGGCACCGACTTCGTCGAGGACATGATGCTGCGCACCGCAGGTCCGGACGTCTACGACCAGTGGTACAAGCACGAGATCCCCTTCAACGACCCCCAGGTCGTCACGGCGTTCGACGCCGCCGGCGAGGTCCTCAAGGACCCGGCCATGGTCAACGCAGGCCTCGGCGGGGTCGACTCGATCGCCACGACCCCGTGGACCGACGCGGGCTTCGGTCTGCTCGACGGGACGTGCTTCCTGCACCGCGCCGCGAACTTCTACCAGACGCAGTTCCCCGAGGGCACCGACGTGTCGAAGGACGGCGACGTCTTCGCGTTCTACCTGCCGACCAACCAGACCGACATCAAGCCCGTCGAGGTGGGCGGCGAGTTCGTCGCCGCGTTCAACGACCGCCCCGAGGTCCAGGCCTTCCAGACGTACCTGTCGAGCGCCGAGTGGGCCAACGCCAAGGCAAAGGCCACGCCCGACGGTGGGTGGGTCAGCGCCAACAAGGGGCTCGACCCGGAGAACCTCTCGACCGAGTTCGACAAGCTCTCGGCCGACATCCTCGCCGACCCGTTGACCGTCAGCCGCTTCGACGCCTCCGACCTGATGCCGGGTGCCGTGGGCGCCGGGACGTTCTGGACCGGGATCGTCAACTGGCTCACCGGGGCCAGCACCCAGGAGGTCGTCGACCAGATCGAGGCGTCCTGGCCCGCCTCCTGACCGAGCACGCCCGCAACGAGGCGTGAGGAGCCGGGGCCCGTCGTCCACGCGACGGGCCCCGGCTCAGCACGTCCCCGCAGGCGACCGAGCATCAGAGCACCACCCCGCCCGCCGGACCACGACCGCGGGTGACCGAACCGCCCCAGCCCGCCGACGCCGTCGGGCAGACCGGAGGCCCTCATGGACTTCTTCACCACACCGGAGACCACCGCCGAGAAGCTCGGCCTGATGGTCTTCGCGATGCTCCTCTTCGTCGTCGTGATGGGAGGCCTGCTCTTCGCCGTCGACAAGCCCAAACGCGTCCCGCGCTGGGTCGTCGTGCTGTGCTTCCTCGGACCGGCCGTCCTCCTGGTGATCTTCGGCCTCGTCTACCCCGGGATCCTGACCATCCTCTCGTCGTTCAAGAACAAGACCGGGGCCGAGTGGGTCGGCCTCGACAACTACGTCACGGCGTTCACGACCGACCAGTTCCAGATCGTGCTGCGCAACACCGCGGTCTGGGTCATCCTCGTGCCCATCGTCTCGACGTTCATCGGCCTCGTGTACGCGGTGCTCGTCGACCGCACCCGCTTCGAGAAGGTCGCCAAGGGCCTGATCTTCCTGCCCATGGCCATCTCCATGGTGGGCGCCTCGATCATCTGGAAGTTCGTCTACGAGTACCGCCCCGACCAGGCGAACATCCAGCAGACCGGCCTGCTCAACCAGCTCCTCGTGTGGATCGGCATCCCCCCGCAGCAGTTCCTCATCAACCAGCCGACCAACACGCTGTTCCTCATCGTCGTCATGATCTGGATCCAGACCGGGTTCGCGATGACGATCCTGTCGGCCGCGATCAAGGCCATCCCCGACGACATCGTCGAGGCCGCGCGTCTCGACGGGCTCCACGGCATCGGGATGTTCCGCTACATCACCGTGCCCAGCATCCGACCCGCGCTCGTCGTCGTGGTCACGACCATCGCCATGGGCACCCTCAAGGTCTTCGACATCGTCCGGACCATGACGGGCGGCCAGTTCGGGACGTCGGTCGTGGCGAACGAGTTCTACACGCAGAGCTTCCGCCAGTCCAACGAAGGGCTGGGAGCCGCGCTCGCGGTCATCCTGTTCGTCCTCGTCATCCCGATCGTGGTCTACAACGTCCGCCAGCTCCGCCTCTCCGAGGAGGTCCGATGACCGCCGTCCCGCCCACGCTGCCTGCTTCCGTCGACGCGGAGGCGTCGAAGGACATCCAGCGCGTCGGCAAGCTCTCGCGCGCCGAACGTCGGGCGATCGCCGTCAAGGGCAGGCTCAGCTCCCCGTGGGCGTCGGGCCTCGCGATCGTCATCGCGATCCTGTGGACGATCCCGTCGGTCGGCCTCCTCGTCACGTCGTTCCGGCCCGCCCTCGACATCCGCCGCTCCGGCTGGTGGACCACGCTGAGCGACCCTCAGTTCACGCTCGACAACTACAACGACGTCCTCTTCGGGTCCGCCGACCTCGCGTCGTTCTTCGTCAACTCGATCGTCATCACGCTCCCGGCGGTCGTCATCCCCATCTCGATCGCGCTCCTCGCGGCCTACGCGTTCGCGTGGATCGACTTCAAGGGGCGCAACCTGCTGTTCGTCGCGGTGTTCGCGCTGCAGATCGTGCCCATCCAGATCACGCTCATCCCGCTCCTGTCGGCCTACGTCGACGCCGACATCAACGGCACGTTCTGGACCGTGTGGCTGTCCCACTCGATCTTCGCGCTGCCCCTCGCGATCTTCCTCCTGCACAACTTCATGAAGGAGATCCCCTCGTCCCTCATCGAGGCCGCGCGCATGGACGGCGCGGGACACGTCAAGATCTTCTTCCAGGTCCTCATGCCGCTGCTCGTGCCCGCGATCGCGTCGTTCGCGATCTTCCAGTTCCTGTGGGTGTGGAACGACCTCCTCGTCGGCCTCACGTTCGCCAACCAGGACTCGCGCCCGCTGACCGTTGCGGTCGCCGACCTCGCCGGGACGCGCGGCAACGCCTGGCACCTGCTCACCGCCGGAGCGTTCGTGTCGATGATCGTGCCGCTCATCGTGTTCCTGGCGCTCCAGCGGTACTTCGTGCGAGGCCTCCTGGCTGGTTCCGTCAAGGGGTGAGGTACCTGCTCGCCCGACAGCTGTGGGCCCCCTCTCCCTGGTGCCGTCGTGGCTCACGGGGGTGCTGGTGCGTGAGGGGACTCCTGGCGCCGACGTAGGGTCGTCTCGTGTCTTCGCGTCCCGGTCGTGCCCTCGGCAACGTGGCGGGCCGCATCCCGCCGCCCGCCCTTTTCGTCGTCTCGGGGCTGACCCAGTACCTGGGGGCCGCGATCGCGGTCGGGCTGTTCACCGTCGTCGGGGCACCCGAGGTCGCCTGGCTGCGCATCGTCGTCGCGGCCCTCCTGCTGCTCGCCTGGCGACGCCCGTGGCGGCAGCGCTGGACCTGGCGCACGCTCGCGTGGGCCGCGGTGTTCGGTGTGGCGCTCGCCGCGATGAACGTGACGTTCTACGTCGCGATCGACCACCTGCCGCTCGGGTCGGCGGTCGCGATCGAGTTCATCGGCCCGGTGGCCGTCGCGGCGATCACCGGCCGTGGCTGGCGCGAGCGGGGCGGGATCGCGGTCGCCGCGGTCGGCGTGGTCCTGCTCGCGGGGGTCACGCTCACGTCCGACCTCCCGCACGAGGACGTCGTGATCGGGCTCGTCGCGATCGGCATCGCGGCCGCGTGCTGGGCCGCGTACATCCTGCTCGGGCGCCGCGTCGCGCTGGCCGGGTCGGGGGTCACGTCGCTCTCCGTGGCGATGACCGCCGGGGCGCTGGTGTTCGCCCCGTTCCTCGCGCCGTCGTCGGGCGCCGTGCTCGAGGACTGGCAGCTGCTGCTCGCCGTCGTCGGGATCGCGGTGTGCTCGTCGGTCGTGCCCTACGTGCTCGAACAGCTCATCCTGCGGCGCGTCAGCGCGGCGACGTTCTCGGTGCTGCTCGCGATGCTGCCGGCGACCGCGGTGGTGATCGGCGCCGTCGTGCTCCAGCAGTTCCCCTCCTGGCTCGAGCTCGTCGGACTGCTGCTCGTCTCCGGGGCCATCGCCATGACCGCGCAGCGGACCGACCCGCCGCCCGCATAGCGCGCGCACCCGCTCCGAGAGGTCCCTACAGGTACTGCCCGGGCGAGGGGCGGCCGTCGTCCCCCTCGCGTCGCACGCCGGGCGGTGCAGGCTGCGCGGGGTGGCCCGGCATGCCGGGGACGGGGATCGCTCCCGGCGGCAGGGCCCGACGGATCTGCGAGAGCTGCGCCTGCGCGGCCATCTGCTGCGCCACGAGGGCGGTCTGGATGCCGTGGAACAGCCCCTCGAGCCACCCCACGAGCTGCGCCTGCGCGACGCGCAGCTCGGCGTCGGACGGCACCGTGTCGTCCGTGAAGGGCAACGAGATGCGGTGCAGCTCCGCGACGAGCTCGGGGGACAGGCCCTCCTCGAGCTCCTTGAGCGACCGTTCGTGGATCTCGGCGAGCCGGCTGCGGGCCGCCTCGTCGAGCGGCGCGTCCCGGACCTCCTCGAGCAGCCTCTTGATCATGCCGCCGATGCGCATGACCTTGGCCGGCTCCTCGACGGCCGCGCCCGGGTCGCGGTCCTCGTCCGTCGCTCCCACCGCTCCCTCGCGCGAGGCCTCGTCGTCCGACCCGTCGGGCGCGACCTCCGTCCCGTCGGGGGAGATGACCGTGTAGCCGCGCCCGCTCCCGGAGCCGGTGCCCGCGCCCCGCTCGCGCCCCCGATCCGGGGGAGCGGGCTGCTCGGACCGTTCGGGGGACAGGTCGCCTCGCGCGTCGTCGCTCATGCACCCAGTCTGTCCCGAACGGCGGCCGAGCGCGACGGCCCGGCGCTCACGGCACCAGCAGGACCTTGCCGAACACCTCGCCCGACTCCATGAGGCGGTGAGCGTCGGCCGCCGCGTCGAGCGGCAGCCTCGCGTGGACCACGGGGCGCACCCGCCCCTGCTCGACCAGGGGCCACGCGTGCGTCAGTACGTCACGGACCAGCCGGGCCTTCTCCTCGGCGGGGCGGGCGCGCAGGGTCGTCCCGGCGACCGTCGCGCGCTTGGCGAGCAGCATGCCCAGGTCGAGCTCCCTGCGGCGCCCCTTCTGCATCCCGATCACGACCAGCCGCCCGCCCGTGGCGAGCGCGCGGAGGTTGTCGGTCAGGTACGCCGCCCCGACGACGTCGAGCACCACGTCCGCACCGGCGCCGCCCGAGGCCTCGCGCACCGCGGCCACGAAGTCCTGGGTCCGGTGGTCGACGGCGACGTCGGCACCGAGCGTGAGGCAGCGGGCGACGCGCTCGGGTCCGCCTGCGGTCGTGACCACCCGCGCTCCGAGCGCGGCACCGATCTGCGTCGCGACCGAGCCGACCCCGCCCGACCCGCCGTGCACGAGCAGCACGTCGCCGCGGGCGAGGCGCCCCACGTCGACCAGGTTGCTCCACGCGGTGCACACCGCCTCGGGGAGCGCGGCGCCGTCGACGAGCGAGACGCCGCCCGGCAGAGGGAGCACCTGGGACGCCCGGACGCAGACCTTCTCCGCGTAGCCGCCCCCGTCGAGCAGCGCGACGACCTCGTCGCCGACGTCCCATCCTGTGAGACGCGACCCGACGGCCGAAATCACCCCAGATACCTCGAGACCCGGCCATACCGGCGCACCCGCTGGCGGGGGGTACTTTCCGGCACGTTGTAGCAGGTCAGCAGGGTTCACGCCACTCGAGACGACGTCGATCAGCACCTCGTCCGGACCCGGGACGGGGTCAGGGAGGTAGGACACGGTGAGTTCCCCTGGGCCACCCGGGGCGGCTATCGTGACGGCTCGCACACGAAAGACACTACGGCCTCGTCGACGAGGGCGGGTGTCGGGCCTCGTCGGAATCCTCCACGAAGCCTCCAGCTTGCCCTGGATGACCGGATTAGGTCCCTGGGGCAAGTGCACCGATAGTTAGTACGCACGTCTGGCGAGTGGGGGATGGTCGCAGCCGACCGGACCTCACGACGATCCGCTGGTCACAGGGTATGGAGAGAGGTTCGTATGCTCCGCAGGTTGAGCGTTCGCGGGAAGATCCTTGCGGCACTCGCGCTGCCTGTCTTCGTCCTGTTCCTGGCCGCAACGGTCTTCTCGGTTCAGGCGATCAACGAGGCGCGCGTGGCCAACCAGACCGTCGCCCTGGTGGAGGCCTTCGCCTCCCAGGACGTCGCCGGCAAGGCCGTCGCCGCCGAGCGCGCCGCAGAGATCCAGCGGGCCCGGGGGGTCGAGAACGCCGACGCGCTGGTCGAGGAGGCGCGCGCCGAGACCGACAAGGCGCTCGACCGACGTGACCGGATGTACGGCGACGTCACCATGTCCATGCTGGACCCCCGCGTGACCCGGGCCGTCGACGCGACCGTCAAGGACCGCGCCGAGCTGGACGCGCTCCGCAAGAAGATCGACAACCAGACGATCCAGGAGCTCGGCTTCACGTCGTCCTACAACACGCTGATCGACGACGCGCTCGACGTCCCCCGCGTGCTGGCCGACACCGCGCAGGACCGTGGCCTGGCCCAGGTCCTCGACGCGTACGTCGCGTCGAACGTGCTCATGAGCCAGGTCGCGCTCGAGCTCCCGGTCGTCTCGTTCCTCTTCCAGGACATCGCCAACGCCGTCCCGAACATCGACGACGACTCCCAGCGCGCCGCCCGACTCGTCAGCGAGGGCGAGACGAAGGCGGCGGCCGCCCGCAAGGCGGTGCGCGAGCTGCGCACCGGGCTCGCGATCCCCTCCCCGCTCGGCTCCTACGTCAACCTGCGAAACTCGCTCGCGGCCAACGGCGCCAAGGGTGTGACGAACAAGGAGGACTGGGCCACCGCCTCGACCAACGACCTCGCGAACATCACCCCGGTCCGTGACGAGGTCCGCAAGGAGGCCGGCGAGACGGCGTCGGACATCGCGGCCGCGGCCGTGACCCGAGCCGTGCTGACCATCCTCGTGACCCTCGTCGCGTTCGCCGCCAGCATCCTCGTGGCCGGTGCCATCGCCCGCCAGATCGTGAACCCGCTGCGCCGACTCACGAGCGCGGCCCAGGACGTCCGGGACCAGCTCCCGCGCATGGTCGAGCAGGTCTCGGTGCCGGGCCAGGGCCCGGGCATCAACATCCAGCCCATCACGGTCGAGTCGAGCGACGAGGTCGGTCAGCTCGCGAACGCGTTCAACGACGTGAACTCCACGACGATCCAGGTGGCCCGCGAGCAGGCGGCGCTGCGTGGGTCGATCGCCGAGATGTTCGTCAACGTGGCCCGTCGCGACCAGGTGCTGCTCAACCGCCAGCTGGCGTTCCTCGACGACCTCGAGCGCTCCGAGGAAGACGCGAACACGCTGTCGAACCTCTTCCGCCTCGACCACCTCGCGACCCGTATGCGCCGCAACGCCGAGTCGCTCCTCGTGCTCGCGGGCATCGACTCGGGCCGTCGCGTCCGTCAGCCCATGCCTGCCTCCGACGTCATCCGTACGGCGTCGTCCGAGATCGAGCTGTACGACCGCGTCCGGCTGAACCTCGTCGTCGACCCGCTGATGCTGGGGCACAACGCGCTCAACGCGGCGCACCTCATCGCAGAGCTCCTCGAGAACGCGACGATGTTCTCCGAGCCGCACACGCCGGTCGAGGTCAGCACCGCGCGCGACGAGCGGTTCGTCAAGATCATCATCCGCGACCACGGCCTGGGCATGACGCCCGAGGAGATCACCGAGGCGAACCGCAAGGTCAACGCGCACGCCGCCTCGGACGTCGTGGGGTCGCAGCGACTGGGCCTGTACGTGGTCGGGCGCATCTCCGACCGCCTCGGCGCGAGGGTCACGTTCGAGCGCGCCCCCGAGGGTGCGGGCACCCTCGTCACGGTCAGCTTCCCCAACGTCCTCTTCGTGCCGGACTCGAACGTCCCGCTGCCGATGCCGACCGACCCGCTGGACAACCGCACGCAGGTCGCCGCGAACCAGCTCTCCGCCCCTCCCGCGCAGCCGTCGGCCCCCGTCTACTCGGGCCCGGCCACGACCGCGACCCCGCAGATCGACCAGGACGCGCCCGTCGCGATCCCGGTCGACCTCGCGGCCCTGACCGACGGCGCGACCTCGACGGGTATGCCTCGGCGCCGCTCGCGCGGCATGGACCCTGCCGGGTCCGCGCCGAGCGCCTCGTTCGTCCCCGGCCCGCAGACCGGCTCGATCGTGCTGCCGCCGCTCGCGACGCCATCGCTCCCGCTCGACCTGCCGGCCTCGCCCGAGGCCTGGTCCCCACCCGAGGGCGTGGCCTCGTCGGGTTCCTCGCTCCCGAGCAGGGCCCGCGCCGCGAGCCCCGCGGAGACCACCGGCGTCATGCCGCCCCTGCAGCCGCAGTCCGCCGAGATCCCCGTGCTCGACGTGAGCACGCGCTCGGCCATGTTCTCGAGCTTCCGCGCCCTCGGCGCGGCCGACCCCACGACGTCCGAGCAGCAGGCCGTCGAGCTCGACGCCGCACCGGACGTGTCGGCGACCGACATCTCCGTCCCGGACTTCGTGCCCGACGACGGCACGTGGGCCCCGCAGTTCGCGATCGAGCCGCTCGCACCGAGCGAGGCTTCCGCGACGGTCACGGAGGACCCCGCGGCCGCTGTGTCCGACGTGAGCGAGCCGCAGGCCGCGCAGGCCCCGGCGGTCGCGCTCCCGCAGCGCTCGGCCCCGACCGCGCAGCCGACGCAGGACGAGGTGCCGGTCGCGCACGTCGACACGTACCGACCCCCGGTCGGGCAGCCGGTCCAGCAGTACCAGGACCAGCAGCAGGTCGCGCCCCAGCCGCTCCAGGAGCAGCACCACGAGGCCCCGGCCGCCCTCCAGGTCGCTCCGCAGCAGCCCGCGACCCAGCAGCAGCCCGCGACCCAGCAGCAGCCCGCGACCCAGCAGCCTGCGCCCCCGGCGCGGGAGGAGATCCCCGAGGAGCTGTCCTTCGAGGCGCTCCCCAAGTTCGAGGACCTCATGGCCGACCTGCCGACGCGCAGGTCGCTGCGGGAGAGCCAGGCACGCAAGCGCGGCATCTTCAACCGTCGCCCGCGCACGGGGGCCATGCCCGTCGTGACCCCGTCGGCCGCGGCGCTCGCGTCGCAGCCGGCCGGTGCTGCGCCGCTCACGCAGGCCGCACCGGTGCAGCAGCCGTCCGCCTACCAGCCGCCCGCTCCGTCGCCGCAGCAGGCGCCGGTCGCGTACCAGCAGCCCGCTGCGCCGACTGCGTTCGCCCCGCCGCGTGCGCAGGCGCCGGCGTCGCCGGCAGGTGAGTCTTCTGGCGCCCCGGCAGGTTCGACGCCGCTCGTGCGTCGCCCGGCACCGGAGCCCATCGAGCCTCTCGAGGCCGGCTACGTGTCGGACTCCGTCGAGGCTCGCTCGGACTGGATCGCCTCCGCGGTCCTCTACGAGGAGATGTCGACGCTGCTGCGCAACGGCCCGGAGGTCCAGGGCAAGGCGTACGCCGAGTCCGCGGGGACGTACAGCCCCCAGGAGCGCTCGGACGTGACGAGCTCGGGCCTGACGCGTCGGGCCCGGACCGTGAACCGCGAGGAGTACGTCGACCGGTTCACGGCAAAGATCGATCGCGACCCGGAGCAGCTGCGGGCACGACTCGCAGCCTTCCAGTCGGCGACCGCACGGGGACGGGTCGAGGCCGACGACGAGACAAGTTCGACGGAACGTGCCTCGCACGGCAATGATGTCCCCGACTCAGCGCCGCAGTCGCGGTGACGTACAGCTCGCCGTCTGTGGCAACTGACAAGGAGGAAGTGTGAACGCGCTCAGCACCGAAGCAACCAATTTCGGGTGGTTGCTCGACAACTTCGTGCGGACCGTCCCGGGAAGCCGGCACACGCTGGTGGTGTCGGCCGACGGCCTGCTCATGGCGATGTCCGACCAGCTCGACCGCACGAGCGGAGACCAGCTCGCGGCGATCGTGTCCGGGATGTCGAGCCTGACCCGCGGTGCGGCCCGCCAGCTCAACGGGGGCAACGTCCGCCAGTCGATCGTCGAGATGGACAACGGCTTCCTCTTCCTCATGAACGTCTCGAACGGGTCCGTGCTCGGAGTCGTCGCCGAGTCCACGTGCGACATCGGCCTGATCGGCTACGAGATGGCCCTCCTCGTCTCCCGCACCGAGGCGACGTTGACGCCTCAGCTCATCTCGGAGATGCGCGGTAGCCTGCCCGTTGACGGAGCAACCCGAGCCCCGGTGGGATGAGGACAGGTCGATGACGAACGCACCTTTTGGCAGCTTGGGAGCGCACAGCTCGGACTCGTACGAGGCCGCGACGGTCCGTCCGTACGCGGTGACCGGCGGACGTGTCCGTTCGGCCACCTCGGACCTCCCGCTCGAGGCGCTGGTCGAGGTGATGCCGGGTGCTGTGAACAGCTACGGCCTGCCTCCTGAGAAGCGTGCGATCCTCCAGCACGCCGCGCACAACTACGTGTCGATCGCCGAGCTCTCGGCACTCCTGCGGATGCCCCTGGGCGTCACCCGCATCCTGGTCGCCGACCTCGCCGAGGAGAACTACCTCACGGTGCACACGTCGACCCCGCTCAACGTCCACACCGGCCACGGCAGCAGCAACTCGGGACTGTCCCTGAGTATCTTGGAGAGTGTTCTCAATGGCATTTCCACCCTCTGACGGTGCTGTCGGCCAGCCGCAGGCTGCTGGTGGCACCGGTCTGATCACGGGCGCCCCCGGGTCGTCGGCACCCGCCGCCGGCGGCGCGTCGGGGCCTTCGTGGTCTCCCGTCTCGGCCCCGGCGGCTGCAGCGCCGGCCCCGGCCGCCTCGGCCCCGTCCGCAGGGTCGCCGACGTCGGCTCCGGTCCGCCAGAGCGTCCTCGGCGGTCAGCCCGGCAGCACGCCGGCGCCGGCCCCGCAGGCTCCGGCTCCCGTCGCCACGCAGCAGGCGCCGACGGTCCACCAGACCCCGCCCGTGCAGCAGCAGGCGAGCCCGGCCCCGACGGCACCGCAGCCGGTCGCCCCGGCCGCGACGCCCGCCCCGCAGGCGGCACGCACGGCGCCGACCGTCGTGAAGATCGTCGTCGCGGGCGGGTTCGCCGTCGGCAAGACCACCTTCATCGGCTCCATCTCGGACATCGAGCCGCTCAACACCGAGGCCGCGATGACGGAGCACTCGGTGGGCGTCGACGACGCGGGTGGTGTGAGCGACCGCAAGATGACGACGACGGTCGCCATGGACTTCGGTCGCATCGAGCTGCCGGGGTCGCTCTGGCTCTATCTGTTCGGCACCCCGGGGCAGGACCGCTTCCTGTTCATGTGGGACGACCTCGTGCGTGGCGCGATCGGTGCCGTGGTGCTCGTGGACACCGACCGCCTGGAGCAGTGCTTCCCCGCGATCGACTACTTCGAGTCGCGTGGCATCCCGTTCGTCGTGGGCGTGAACTGCTTCGACGGCGTGGCCAAGCACAAGCTCGAGGACGTGCGCGAGGCGCTGCAGATCCCGGCTCACGTCCCGATGCTGTACACGGACGCCCGTTCGCGCGCGGCGACCAAGCAGACGCTGATCTCGCTCGTGCAGCTCGCGATGCGTCAGCTGCGTTCGGGCGCTGCCTGACATCCTCGACGACGATCCCAGATCGTCGCGCGACGCCCCACCGCACGACGGCGGGCCACCCCTGCGGGTGACCCGCCGTCGTCGTGCACGCGGCCTCTCGGGGAGGCACAGGGGCGCCCGAGCGCCCCGACGTGCCAGAATGTGCGTCGGAGCATCCCAGGAGGGCTGACAGAGCGGCCTAATGTGACGGTCTTGAAAACCGTTGTTGCGCAAGCAACCGGGGGTTCGAATCCCTCGCCCTCCGCCTGCCGAGAGGCCCCGGACCGGTGCGGTCCGGGGCCTCTCGCCCTCTCTCCAGGACGCTGACCCGCGGCCGGGGAGCGTGGACCGGACCGTCTCACCGCACCGGCCCATGAGTGCACGCGCGCGCCGGACGGGCGATCATGTCGGGGTGACAGCAGACGCGACCGACGAACCAGGCCTGGGCCCGAGCGAGCTGGTCCGGCAGTCGGGGACGGTCCTGAGGGTCGGCCACCTCGCACTCTCGGCCGGGACCGGCAGCTACCGCGTGAAGTCCCACATGACGCGCGTGGGCCGGGCGCTGGGCCTCGACCGCACCGCAGCGCACGTGACGCTCACCGAGATCACCGCGACGTCCTACCGGGACCGCAACTTCCGCACCGAGGTCGCCGAGGTCCGGGCGGTCGGCATCAACTCCGACCGGCTGTCCGAGCTCGAGGCCTACGTCGGCGACTTGCCGGAGCAGGTCACGGCTGCGGAGGTCGACGCGGAGCTCGAGCGGATCGCTGCGAAGCCGTTGCTCTACGGCGCGTTCCTCAACGCCTTGTGGGCCGCGATCGCCTGTGCGGCGTTCGCGTTCCTCAACAACGGCGGGGTCATCGAGTGCGGTGCCGTGTTCGTCGGGGCGTTCTTCGGTCAGATGGTGCGTCGGGCCATGCTGCACAAGGGCATCAACCAGTTCGGCACCACGATGCTCGCAGCGACGGTCGCCGCGACGGCCTACCTGCTGATCGTGCTCGTCTTCGAGAACCTGATGGGGGTCGCGGGGGGCCACGAGGCGGGCTACGTGTCCGCGGTCCTGTTCCTCGTCCCGGGGTTCGCCCTGGTGACCGCCGCGCTCGACCTCGCCAAGCTCGACTTCTCCGCGGGCATCGCCCGCATGACGTACGCCCTGATGATCCTGGCGTCGGCCGCCCTCGCGGTGTGGGCGATCTCCGCGATCGCAGGGCTCCAGCCCGACAGGCTCCCTCCGCCGGCCCTGGACGAGACGCTGTTCGTGGCGCTGCGCGCGCTCGCGAGCTTCGCGGGCGTGCTCGGCTTCGCGCTGATGTTCAACAGCCCGTGGAAGATGGCCGTGGGAGCGGCGTCGATCGGCATGGTCGCGAACGTGGCGCGCCTCGAGCTCATCGACGCGGGCTTCGCGTCGCAGGCCGCCGCGGCGGCGACCGCGCTCATCGTCGGGATCCTCGCCGCCTACATCGCACCGGCCATGAAGGTGCCGCGCATCACGATGTCGGTGCCCGCGGTCGTCATCATGGTGCCGGGCGTCACGGCCTACCGCGCTGTCTACGAGTTCAACAGCGGTGCCACGCTCGACGCCCTGGCGTCGACCGTCGAGGCCGGGCTGGTGATCGTCGCGCTCGCGATCGGCCTCGCGGTCGCCCGCATGCTGACGGACAAGAACTGGACGTTCGAGCGGTAGGCGTACGCAGCGCGGGGGCCTGACCAGGCTTGTTGCACCGAGTGCATCGATGCACTTAGCGTAGGGACATGTCCCTGCCTGTCGTCGATCGTCGTGCTGCGCTCAAGGCCCGCCACCGGCGGGCCATCGTCGACGCCGCCGCGGCGCTCATCGGCGAGTCGGGCGGGACGAGGTTCTCGGTGGACGAGCTCGCGGAGCGCGCCGACGTCTCGCGGCGCACGGTCTTCAACCACTTCGCGTCGCTCGACGACGTGGTGACCGAGGTCTGCAGCGAGGTCGTCGGCGCAGCGCTCGACCGGCTCGACGCGATCGCGTCGGACCAGCAGGTTGGGCGGGACCAGCAGCGCCAGCGGGACCAGCAGGCCGGCCCCCCGCACGACGTCACGCTCTTCGACGAGGTCGCGGACGCCCTGCGCTCGACCGACTTCGTGACTCCGTTGGTCTATCTGACCCGCGTGCTGGGCGACGAGGGCGGCCCCTCGCCGCGGCGCGCCTACACCCTCATCAAGGTCTTCGCCGACGTGAGCATGCGCCTCACGGCCGCCCTGGCCGCGAGCCACCCCGACGCCGACCCGTTCGACGTCGAGCTCCTCGTCGGCTCGCTCATGAGCGGGCTGATCGTGGTCTACCTCCGCTGGGTCGACGTGACGGGGGCGGTCGACGACCCGACCTCGCGCGAGGCCTGGACAGTCCTGCTCGAACGGCTCCTCGACGCGACCCGGACCGGCCACGAGCCGGTCGCCTCGTCACGCCGCACCCGCTGACCCACCCATCCGCGTACTCGCGCGCAACCGAAGGACTCTCATGGCTGAATTTCTCTACCGCGTCGGCCGCTGGTCGGCGCGCCGCGCGAAGACGGTGATCGTCGCGTGGCTCGCGATCCTCGTCGCGGCCGGCGTGGCGTTCGCGCTCGGCGCGGGCACGCTCGCGACGACCTTCTCGATCCCCGGCACTCCCACGGCCGAGGTGACCGACCGCCTGCAGAGCGACTTCCCTGACGCGTCGGGCGGGACAGGGACCGTGGTCGTCCAGTCGGCCGACGGTGAGGCGCTCACCAGCGCGCAGCAGGACGAGATCGCGGGGCTGGTCGCCGAGGCCTCCGAGGTCGACGGCGTCACCGCGGTCATGGACCCGTTCGTGACCGAGGCGGACCGCGCCGCGCAGCAGCAGCAGGTCGAGGACGGACGCGCCCAGGTCGAGGGCGGGCGGACGCAGCTCGAGGCCGGTCAGGCCCAGCTCGACGCGGGTCGTGCGCAGCTCGACGCAGGTCAGGCCCAGCTCGACGCCGCCCGCGCCCAGGCCGAGGCCGCGGGCATGCTCGCGCAGGCTCAGCCGCAGCTCGACGCGCAGCAGGCCCAGCTCGACGCGGGGCGCGCGGCGCTCGACGCGCAGCAGACGACGCTCGACGACGGTACGAGCCAGCTCGAGGAGCAGAGCGCCCAGCTCGAGCAGGGGGCCACGCTGCTCGACATGGCCTCCGAGATCCGCATGGTCTCCGAGGACGGCACGACCGCGATCGTCATGATCTCGTTCACGGACCCGCAGATGGAGATCCCGCAGGAGACCAAGGACGAGCTCGTCGGCATCTTCGACGACGCCCCCGCGGACCTCACCGTGAACCTCTCGGCCGACATGACCATGGGGGCCCCGAGCATCATCGGCGCCGGAGAGATCGTGGGCCTGCTGGTCGCCGCGGTGGTCCTCGTCGTCATGCTCGGCACGCTCATCGGCGCCGGTCTGCCGATCCTCACCGCCCTGATCGGCGTGGGCATCGGTGCGCTCGGAGCGCTGTCGCTGTCCGGGGTCGTCGAGATGGCGTCCGTGACGCCCGTGCTCGGGCTCATGCTCGGCCTGGCGGTCGGGATCGACTACTCGCTCTTCATCGTCAACAGGCACCGCCGTCAGCTCAAGGCGGGCGACGACCTGCACGAGTCGATCGCGCTGGCGAACGGGACGTCGGGCAACGCGGTCGTGTTCGCGGGCACCACGGTGCTCGTCGCGCTGCTCGCCCTCAACGTCACAGGCATCCCGTTCCTGGGCCTCATGGGCACGGTCGGTGCGGCCTGCATCGCGATCGCGGTGCTCATCGCCGTGACCCTCACGCCGGCGTTGCTCGGCCTCGTGGGTGAGCGGATCCTCAGCAAGAAAGAGCGCGCGCGACTTGCCGGCCCGGCGAACGGTGCGACGGGTACCCAGGACGCCCAGGTTGTCGCCCCTGCGCCCGCCGAGGTCCGTCCCATGTCGACCGGCTGGGCCGTCGTGCGCGTCGTCGTCGGCATCGCGGCACTGCTGCTCGTCGCGCTGCCCGCGCTCGACCTGCGGCTGAACCTGCCGGACGGCTCGACCGAGCCGCACGACTCGACGCAGTACCAGGCGTACTCGACGCTCGCGGAGAAGTTCGGCGAGGGCCAGAACGGGACGCTGCTCGTGGTCGCGGACCTGCCCGCGTCCGAGGCCGGGACCGAGGCAGGTTCCATGACGGCCCAGGTGGAGATCGCCCAGACCCTCTTCGACCAGGACGACGTCGTGGCGGTCGCGCCCATCGGCACGTCCGAGGACGGTACGGTCGCGGCGTTCCAGGTGGTGCCCGCCGAGGGGCCCACGAGCGAGTCGACCGAGGAGCTCGTGCACACGCTGCGCGACATGTCGCCCATCGACGGGACGTACGAGATCGGGGTCGCCGGCTCGGCGAGCGGCAACGTCGACATCTCGGAGAAGCTCGCGTCCGCGCTGCCGGTCTACCTCGCGGTCGTGGTCGGCCTGTCGCTGATCATCCTGGTGCTGGTGTTCCGGTCGATCGTCGTCCCGGTCATCGCGACGCTCGGGTTCATCCTGTCGTACTTCGCCGCCCTCGGCGGCGTCGTCGCGATCTACCAGTGGGGCTGGCTGGGCGGCGTGTTCGGCGTCGAGAGCCCCGGCCCGATCCTGAACTTCCTGCCGACCATCCTGGTGGGCATCCTGTTCGGGCTCGCGATGGACTACATGCTCTTCCTCGGGTCGGGCATGCGTGAGGCTTACGCGCACGGTGCTCCCGCGCGCATCGCGGTCGTGCAGGGCGTCCGCGCCGGTCGCTCGGTCGTGACGGCCGCGGCGATCATCATGATCGCGGTGTTCGGCGGCTTCATCTTCTCGCACAGCGCGATGATCCGGCCGATCGGCTTCGCGCTCGCGTTCGGCGTGCTCGTCGACGCGTTCGTGATCCGGATGATGGTCGTGCCCGCGCTCATGCATCTCGCGGGGGACAAGGCGTGGTGGCTGCCGCGCTGGCTCGACAAGATCCTGCCCGACGTCGACGTGGAGGGGGCGTCGCTCGAACGGCGCCACCCGCACGTGGTCGCCGGCGTCTCGGGGGCCGCTCCCGAGGGCGACCTCGACAAGGACGCCGCGGGCGTCCGAGGCTGACCTCCTGGAGCCGCCCTCCTCACCACGAGGGGGGCGGCTCCAGCAGTCCTGGGGCGGCCGTCGCGGCACCGGGACGCGCCCGTCGGCACCCCTGTTTTGCTCCGCAGCGCTCCGAGAAGGTAGCCTTGCGACGCTCGGTGCCTAGCATCCGAGCATGGAGACGTCGCATAGTCAGGTCTAGTGCGCCACCCTGCTAAGGTGGTAACGGGGCAACCCGTTCGAGGGTTCAAATCCCTCCGTCTCCGCTCAGGAAGGTCCCGGCTGCGTCAGGCCCGGGGCCTTTTCTGTTGCCCCGGAAGAGTGCGCCGAGTCGGCGCCCCCCCACCGCTCGTCCCGCACGCCGCGGCCCGACGGCGGGACGTGAGCTCCGCCGTCGGGCCGCCGTGGGCGTGGCGAACCTCAGGCCGCCATGGCCGAGCGGACCACGAACCGTGACGCGGCCGCCCCGGCGAGCACGAGCGCCGAGGCCCCCGCGACGCACGCCAGGAACTGCAGCACCACGTCGACGTTCGCGAACGTGTTGAGCCCGAGGACGGGCACCATGAACAGGAGCGAGGCGACGGTCGCGAGGCCCACGCTCGCTGCCAGCGGGATGACGGTCTCGCGGAACCGCGCCTTGTCGAGGGTCCTGAGGTCGGTGCCCGCGAGGGTCAGCGCGCGATACTCGCCCCGCTGGTCGATCACGCGTCCGGCCTGCATGACCCCCGTCGAGACAGCAGCCAGGACGCCCGCGATCGCGAGGGTCAGGAAGCCGCCCGTGACCAGGTCGCCCACGAACTGGACCTCTTCGGGGTCGGCGCCCATGCTCGGGTCGAACAGCGCGAAGATGCTCGTGATCCCGGCGATGAAGGTCGCGAGGGCGACGCCGCCGACCGACCGCCACGCCGTCTTGGGCGAGTCGACGATGCGACGGCCCGCGAGGAGCGTCGGCACCCTCTTCGCGCTGCGCGCGGTGATCCGCCCGACGACCCAGATGACGAACGGACCGACGACGTTGAGCGTCGCGAACCCGGCCACGAGCACGAGGGTGAGGATCGCGATCGTGACCCCTGCCCCGCCGAACGAGACGTTCGTGACGACGAGCATCGCGACGAAGGCGACCGCGATCGAGAGCAGCCGCACGGCCTTCATGCCCGGAGGGGTCACGCGGGCCGCGACGCCCAGGGGGGTGATCGCCACCCGACGCAGCGAGACCGCGGCCGAGACCAGCGCGACGAGCACGACGCCCACGACCGCGAGAAGCAGTGCCGGGACGCCGACCCACAGCTCGGCGAGGCCGAACGTCCGCCCCTGGAAGCGCAGCTGTGCGACCAGGGGCAGCAGCGCCGCGTAGCCCACGAGCCCTGCCAGGGCGCCCACGAGGGCCTGCGCGGCCGCGTCGAGCACCGTGAGGGTCGCGACCTGCCCGGTCGTCGCCCCGGCCAGGCGCAGCGACGCCAGACGGGCGTCCCGACGGGCCACGGCGAGGCGCGCCGCGGCCCCGCCCAGCGTGACGAGCGGGATGAGCAGCAGGAGGGACGCGATGGCCGCGAAGATCGGGTACTGGCTGTCGTAGGAGCTCGCCCCTGCCTCGGGCCCGGCCGACATGCCCTCGATCCCGCCAGCGCGCTCCACGAACGCCCCCACGCCGCCGACGACGACGAGCAGGATCGCGGTCGTCGCGGCGAACGCGATGATCGCCAGGACGTTGGTCAGCCCCTGGGGGTCGCGGCTGTCGGAGCTGCGGCGGCGCAGGAGCCACCACAGGTCGAGGGTGGCCTTCATCGGGCCGCTCCCTGCGTGGGGGTGGCGTGGAACTCGCCCGAGATGCGGCCGTCGCGCATCGTGACCGTGCGCGAGCAGTAGCGGGCCACGCCCGCGTCGTGCGTGACGATCACGAGCGCCGCGCCCGACGCCTGGACCGCGGACGTGAGGACCGACAGGACCTCGGCGCCCGTGCCCTGGTCGAGCGCGCCCGTCGGCTCGTCGGCGAACACGACGCCGGGGGACCCGACGAGGGCCCGTGCGATCGCGACACGCTGCGCCTGCCCGCCCGAGAGCTCGCCCGGGCGGCGCTGCTCCATGCCCGCCAGGCCCAGGTGTGCGAGCCACGACGCCGCGACCTGCGTCGCCTCGGTGCGCGGCGTGCCCGCGAGCATGAGCGGCAGGGCGGCGTTCTCGACCGCGGGGAGCTCGGGCAGGAGCTGGCCCGACTGGAACACGAAGCCGAAGTCCTGGCGGCGCAGGGCCGTGCGACGGCCCTCGCTCAGGGTCGTCAGGTCCTCGCCGCGCCAGGACACCGTGCCCGACGTGGGCTTGATGATGCCCGCCAGGCAGTGCAGGAGCGTCGTCTTGCCCGAGCCCGAGGGGCCCATGATGGCGACGGACTCGCCGGGGGAGACGGTCAGGGAGACGCCCGCGAGGGCGTGCGTGGCGGTGTGGTCGGTGCCGTAGACCTTCGTCAGCCCGGAGGCGACGAGAGGCGAGCCGGTCGAGGGGGCAGGGCCGAGGTTCGTCATGCCCCCATCCTTCGCGGGGGACAGGGCCTGCCGCGTCCGGCCACGGTGTGGACCTGCCCGACGACGGGTCATGCCCTGGGGGGACCGGTGGCCGTCCTCGCGGCGTACGGGGCTTGTCCCGCCCGAGAGCGTTCTGTATCGTTGAGTGAGTGCTCAGTCAAAGAAAGGTGGGATCATGAGGACGGTCGACGAGGAGCAGCGTGCCGCTCGCCGGTCAGCGCTGCTCGACGCGGCGGAGACCTGCTTCGCCGGGCGCGGCTACGACGCGACCCGCACGGCCGACATCTGCGCGGGAGCGGGCATGAGCGCCGGCAACCTCTTCCACTACTTCCCGACCAAGCACGACGTGCTGCTCGCCGTCGTCGACCGGGACGCCGAGCGCACCGCGACCGGCGTGAGCGAGCTCGCCCACGCCGACGATCCCTGGGAGGCGCTGCTCGCGCTCCTCGACGAGGTCTGCCGGCTGGCCTCCGACCCCGTCGCCGCCGGGCTCGCGCTCGAGATCTCCGCGCTCGCCCACCGCGACGAGGACGTGCAGCAGCGGATGCAGGCCGGCGACCGCGCCTTCCGCGCGGCCCTCGCCGCACTGCTGGCTGCTGGGGTCCGGACCGGTCAGGTCTCGAGGACGCTGTCCGTCGAGGAAGGTGCGACCTGGCTCGCGGCACTGGTCGACGGCGTCTTCGCGCGCGTCGCCGCAGACCCCGGTTTCGACGCAGGCTCGCAGAGCACCACGCTGCGGCGCGTGGCGACAGCGCTCCTGGCGGGCGAGTCGTGAGTGCGGGGCAGGGGGCGCGAGGTGCGGCGGGACGCGCACCTGCGGTCGTCGACGGTTCCGCGGGGGCAGGAGATCCCGGCCCTGCGGGCACTGCGGGCACTGCGGGCGCAGCGGGCCGGACGGCCTCTTCGCGTGCAGCGGGAACGACGGGCCGAGGGCGCCGGCTCGCCGACGTCGACGCGCTGCGCGCCTTCGCGCTCCTCGGGATCCTCGTGGTCAACGTGTGGGCGTTCGCGGACCCCTACTACGCGACGGCGAGCGGGAACCCTGCGTTCGACGGCCCGGTCGACCACACGGTGCGGTTCGTGGTCGCCGCCCTGTTCGAGACCAAGTTCTACCTGCTCTTCTCGTTCCTCTTCGGCTACTCGTTCACGCTCCAGATGGCCTCGGCCGAGCGGGACGGCGTCTCGTTCGTGGGGCGGATGCTCCGGCGGGTCCTGGGGCTCGCCGTCCTGGGGGCGGTGCACGGCGTCGCGCTCTACTCCGGCGAGATCCTCGTGGTCTACGCGGGGCTCGCCCTCGTGCTCCTGGTGGCCAGGAACATGACCCTGCGTCGAGCCGTGGTCCTCGGGAGCGCGCTGCTCGCGGCCGTGGCGGTCCTGTGGGTCGGGCTCGGTGTGCTCCAGCTCGCCGCGGGCTACGCGGCGGCTCCTCCGGGGGCGGGGGCCGGCGAGGCCCTCGCGAAGGCGACGGCTTTCGGGGGCGACGCGGGGGAGGCGTTCGCCTTCACCGCGGGGCACCGTGCGGAGGTCGTGGCGGCGATCGTCCTCCTCCAGGGCCCGAGCGCGCTCGCGATGTTCTTCTTCGGGTTCGCCGCCGGCCGGCACGAGCTGTTCACCCGCGCGCTGCCACGTGCCGTGGTGCGGTGGTCGCTGGGACTCGGTCTGACGCTCGGCCTGGCGGGCGGGGCCTTTTACGCCTGGACCGTGGTTCGCGCACCGGGAGGAGGGCTCGAGACGCTCGCGTTCGGCGTCGGGCAGCTCACCGCCCCCTTCCTGACCGCCGCGTACGTCGTCGGATGCCTCGCGCTGTTCCGGCGCTCGCGGCGCGTACGAGACTCGATCGCGCCGACCGGACGCATGGCGCTCACGGGCTACGTCGGCCAGTCGGCCGTGCTCGCGGTCGTCTTCACGGGCTACGGGCTGGGGCTCGTGGACCAGGTCGCGCCGACGGTCGTGCTCGGGCTCGTGGCGGTCGTCTTCGCGGCCCAGCTCGTCCTGAGCCGGTGATGGCTCGGACGGCACGTCTACGGGCCGCTCGAGTGGGCGCTGCGGTGGGTCACGAACGGGCGACGCCCGCGGTGGCGGGCGTCGCGCTGAGCCACGGCGGACAGGTCAGACGATCGGGTTCGTGAGCGTCCCGACGCCCTCGATCGTGATGGAGGAGGTCTGGCCGGGCACGACGTGCGCCGACGTGCTCGGCGACCCCGTGAGCACCACGTCACCCGGGCCGAGGGTCAGGTGCGAGGTCAGGTAGACGAGCTGCTCGACGACGTCCCAGGCGAGACCCGACGTCGACGCCTCGGCCTGCGTGGCGCCGTCGACCTGGACGTCGATCGCGAGGTCGTCCGGGGCCGCGAGGTCCGTCTCGATCCACGGGCCGAGCGGCGTGAAGCCGTCGCCGTTCTTGGACTGCGTGAACTTGTCGTCGAGCGCGCTCTGCTCGTACGCCGTCACGTCGTTGCCCACGGTCCAGCCGAGGATCGCGCCGGGGACCTGCTCGGGCGTCAGGTGGCGTGCCGTGCGGCCGACGACGATCGCGAGCTCGCCCTCGACCACGACCCTGCCGGCGGCCGGGTCGAGCCGCACGGGCTCGCCCGGCCCGATCACGGTGCGTGCCGACTTGGTGAACGCCTGCGGCGGGACGAGGCGGTCCTCGGGGCCGCTGTTGTGCGCCATGCCGAGCACGACGCGCGGCTCGCACGGCGCGAGGAGGCGTGCGCCGTCGACGGGGTAGGTCTCGCCCGTGCGCTCGAGGACCGGGGCGTAGTGGTCCACGACGACGGCCCAGAGGTCGTCGTCCTGGACGACGGGCCGGGGGCCGGTGGGCGTGTCGATCCGAGCGAGTCTCACGGTGGGTTCCTCCGTCTGCGGGCGATCGGTCCGCGGGCGTCGCTCGCGGGTGTCGGCGCGGTCGTGCCGGCTGAGGCGAGAGTACAGGAGGTATGACGTCCGATGTGATCGCCTGGCCGCCCCGCCCCCGCGGCGTGACACTGGGGAGACCGGGGGCTCGCGGACGGGCGCCCAGCGACGCGCGGCGAGGAGGGGCCATCTCACGCACTGCGGACGATGCGGCGGGACGCGGTGGGGCGCCCGGGGCCCTCGCCCTCGTCGGCGCGCTGGGCGTCGTCTTCGGGGACATCGGCACCAGCCCGCTGTGCGCCGCGACAGCCGTCGTCGCGACCGCTCAGGGCGCCGGGGCACAGATCGACCGGACGTTCGTCTACGGCATGACCTCGACCGTCCTGTGGTCCTTGACCCTCGTCGTCAGCATCCTCTACGCGCCTCCGCGTACGGCATCGCCGTGACGCTGACCATCTCGATCACCACGGTCGTCTACCTCGCCCACGGCTGGACGTCCCGACGGCGCCTCACCGGCAGCGTCGTCGTCGCCGGCTCGATCCTCCTGGTGGTCCTCGTCCTCCTCGCCGCGAACCTCGCCAAGGTCGGCTCCGGCGGCTGCCTCCCCCTGACGATCGGTGCCCTCGTGTTCGTCGTGATGACGACCTGGTGGACGGGCCAGCGGCACGTCAGCCGCGGGCGCCTCGCGCTCGAGACCACCGTCCAGCGCGTCGAGGACGTCCTCGAGGCCCACGGCTCGGTGACCAGGACCCGAGGGACCGCGATCTTCCTCAGCAGGCACAGCGGTGTCGTGCCGCTCGCGCTGCGCTCCATGGTCGAGCAGAACCACGCGCTCCAGCGCCACGTCCTGCTCGTGAGCTGGGCGACGACCGACCGGCCCGTCGTCCCGGCCCCCGAGAGGTACCGCGTGGCCGCTGCCGGGGACGAGGGGGTCGTCGAGATCGTCGCGACGTACGGCTTCCGAGAGCGACCACGGGTCGTGCGGCTCCTCGGCCAGGTCCAGCGCGACGCCCCCGATGCCATGCACGGCATCAACCTCGGGACCGCGACCTACTTCGTGTCGCTGTCCGTGCCACGGCTCAGCCCGCGGTCCAGGATGCCGCGATGGGCACAACGACTCTTCCTCGGCCTGTACCGGATCGTGCCCGACCCCGTCGAGACGCTCGACCTGCCCCGCGAGCGGACCATCGTGCTCGGCCGGGACGTGCCGCTCTAGGCGAGGCCGCGCCTCGTGCGGCGGGAGCGGCGGGATTCCGCGGTTGCTCCGCGGTTCGTCGCGCCGTCGTGGCGGGTCGCAACGCGGCCGTCGTGGTGTCGTGCGTCACGAAGTGGCTGGTCAGGCCGTATCGGTTTGAGTATCCAGCGATTCTCGTTGTAGTCTTCTCGACGGCTGCTCAAGAGAAATCACGAACAGCCGGGCGCCCGTAGCTCAACGGATAGAGCATCTGACTACGGATCAGAAGGTTGGGGGTTCGAATCCCTCCGGGCGCACAGAACACGAAGGCCAGGAACCGCAAGGTTCCTGGCCTTCGTGCTCTCTGCTGCCTGGTATCCCTCACGCTTCCCGCCGTGGACGAGGCGACCGCGGGTCGGAGGACGGCACTCCGGCGCCGCCTCGGGTGGGACGGGCGCCAACGACGCCGCCGCGACTGGCAGTATGCGGCCCATGCCTGTGCGCCACGCCGACGCGACCTTTCGCCCATGCGGGTACCTCGTAGTGCGGTCGCGGACCTCCGTCTCATGACTGGTCTCGTGACCATGAGGCGTCTTCTGCCGCCGACCGTCGCGGTGCACGAGTCGTCATGCGACCTCGACGTCCCGCTGTTCGACGACGAGCAGAGCGCGATCGCCGATGCGGTCGAGGAGCGCCGCAGGGAGTTCGTCAGCGGGCGCGCCTGCGCCCGCCGCGCCATGGCAGAGCTCGACGAGTCCGTCGTCCCGGTCCCGTGCGGCCCTCAGGGGGAGCCCGTGTGGTCGCACGGCCTCGTCGGGAGCATCACCCACTGCCGGGGCTACCGCGCAGCGGCCGTCGCCCGGGTGGCGGACGTCATCGCCCTGGGTATCGACGCCGAACCGCACGAACGGCTTCCAGACGGCGTGCTCGATCTGGTCGCCCTCCCCGACGAGGCCGCGCAGATCCAGGTGCTGCGGCGAGATGTGCCAGCGATCCACTGGGACCGGCTTCTCTTCTGTGCCAAGGAAGCGGTCTACAAGGGGTGGTTTCCTGTCGGACGGATACCGCTCGGCTTCGCCGGCGCGAGCGTCGTGCTGCGGACGGACGGCACGTTCTCCGCGCAGGTCCTGGCTCCGCAGGCGTCCCTCGGTGCTCTCGCTGGTGGCCTGGCGGGTCGTTGGTCGGTCGGTGACGGCTATGTAGCGGCGGCGGTCGCGATGCCGTCCCCCACAGCGATCTAGGATCCTCACCGCTCACGAGTCCGCGCCGGTCACGCTCCGTCGGCGGCACGTCGGCGGCACGTCGGTGGCAGGCGACGCGGTCTCGGGTTCCGACCGCGTCCCGCCGGCTCGCAAGCCTGCCTCGGGGCGTCGGTCTCCCTCGCGGGTCGGCCCTCCGGGAAGGGTGGCCCAATACAGGTCGGCCGCGGGACCCTGGGTCGGCGTCGATCCGTGTGGGCCACCCAGGCCGGCGGTCCGGATGGCCGTCGACACGAGGGACCTGGCGAGCGGCTTCTGGATCGTCGGCATGCCGGGCTCGGCCCACCCTTTCGAACCTACGCACTGTCGGGAAGGAGGGCCCGGGCATGCATTGTTATGGCACATTCGTACTCTTAAAAGGCAACGGAGTGCGCCGTACGGCAACGTGCCTGGTCCCAGGTCGTCGAGCAAGAAAACCGACCGAGCGTCAGGAATTTTGCTCATCTCGTATGTCGAGATGATGGTTGCGGATGCTCACGAACTTCGCTTGACTCCGTGTCGTCCCACTGAGAGACGAGCGATGCTCGCCATTCTGAATGGGCATGCTGACTCAGGGGGGTCTCAGTGGATTTATCGACACGGTCGATCGAGTTCGACCAGCTCGTCGGGCGTTCTGGGCCGATGATGTGGGGTCAGAAGGCCATCTACAAGTCGATCCGTTGGCTTGCAGAGGATGCCCACTACTTCAATCTCTTCCGCGTCATCGACGTTCCGGACGGAATGGCGGTCGGGGATCTAGACGGTGCGCTTGGGTCCCTTATTGCTCGGCACGAGGTGCTGCGTACGCTCTTCCACGACTCGGCCGCGGGCTGGACGCAGGACGTTCGTCCTGCGGGGCGCTTGGTCGTGGACCTCGTCCCCGCCCGTGAGAACGCTTCTGCCGAGGTGGCGGGCGGGGTCGTGAAAGACCTCATGGGGCGGTCGTTCCGTCATTCCGAGGAACTACCGGTGCGCTTCTCGATCGTGCTCGAGGACAGCCGGCCGCGCAAGGTCGTGATGGTGGTCTCCCATCTCGCCGTCGACGGCTGGTCGGCGGACCTTCTCAAGCAGGACCTCATCGGCCTGCTGCGAGGAGACGCAGGGCCTGCACCCCACTGGCAACCGGTGGACCAGGCTGCCGCCGAAGCGGACGGTGCTGGCGCGGCACGTGGGGTCGCTGCGGTGGACTACTGGTCGAAGACGCTCTCCTCCAACCCGCCGAGCCCGGTCCGCCCGGTGGTCGACACGGGCCGCCCAGGGCGCTTCGTGCGCCTGGGCATGTCGTCGACGGCTCTCGCGGTCGCAGCGAGCGCCGTGGCCACGCGCTGCGGCGTCAGCACCGGAACTGTGCTGCTCGCCGCGACGGCAGTGGTCGTCGGTCGACACACCGGACGCAAGGAGGTCGCCCTCCAGCTCATCGCAGCCAATCGACTGGACGCCCGTAGCCGGGGGCTGGTCGGTGCGTTGGCCGAGAACGCTCTCTTCGTCATCGACACCTCGCCGGCGGCTGTCGACGGTGACTTCCAGACGGTCGCGAAGCGGGCGTTCGGGGCAGGTCTGAACGCCTATCGACATGCGCAGTACGACCCGTTGGTCCTCGACGACGTGCTGGAACGCATTCGTACGCAGAACGGCGGAGCGCTCGATCTCGGGTATTTCTTCAACGACATGCGAATCGGGCGTGACTGGAGCGATATTCCTGAGTGGGACTCGGAGCCGGACCGTCTTCGCGAGCTTGCGCAAGAGACCGAGATCAGCCTGGTCGGTTCGTGGGAACGGCAGGATGCCACATTCTTCGTGCACACGGAGGATGCGACCAACACCTGTCGACTGTTCCTGATGGCCGACACCGAGCTCATTCCTGCTCAGGAGATCGAGAAGCTGCTGCTCTCGATGGAATCGGTGGTCGTCGAGGCGGCCATCGCGGGTTGACCGCCTTTCCCTTCGAGGGTCTTGTCAACGTCGGGTGGTCTCGACAGGAGACTTGACCGGGCTCATTGCCGGTGATGACGAAAGGACGTCGATGAATCAGCTCGTGTACGCGCCCAGACTGGTCAGGGCTCTGCCGCCGGTGGAGGCGGGCGGTCGCCTCCTGAAGGTATACGTGATGTTTGCAGAGCCCGACTCCTTCTCTCGCGACCCCGATCCGGAGTGGTTGAGAGAACAGGTGACCTCGGTCCTGGACACACCTCCAGGGGAGGGCGACCACCCGCTCGGATTCCTGATCCTGCACCACGGGAAGGAAGGTACCTACCTCCTGCTCTCCCAGTGGTTCGACGCGGACATGCTCAAGCACTGGGTACGTGGAACATCTGGTGCGGAGGAAGGCGGTGAGTCGTTCGCACCTCTCGCGCAGCGCGAGCTCATCGCCTGCGTATGGGAGCTGGCGATCATCGCGTTCGAACGCAACGCCTGGGTGAACACGGTGCTTGCCCAGGGACGGGTGGACGACTCGTCGGTCACCGCGTATCTGGGCACGAGCTTCTCGGGGTGGGTATGAGTCCCGACGTCGAGGTCAGACCGGTCCACCCGGACCACCTGGGCATGCTGCTCGAGCTGTGTCGAGAGCACGCAGCCTACGAGAACGCGGAGTTTCATGACGATGGGCATGTCGGTCGCTGGAAGTCGGCGCTGTTCGCCGAGCCAGCAGCCCTGCACGGCTGGATCGCCATCGAGGACGGGGAAGCCTGCGGCTTCATGACGGCGACCACGGACTTCGCGACGTGGAGCGCCCGTCGCTTTGCCCACATGGACTGCCTCTACATCCGCGAGCCTTTCCGAGGAAGGGGCGTCGGTCGCTTGTTCCTCGAGCAGCTGCGGGCGTTCGCGACCGCTCAGGGATGCGACTGGGCGGAGTGGCAGACCCCCCCGGACAACGAGCTCGGGATCGGCTTCTACGAGCGCATGGGTGCTGTCTCCAAGCCCAAGCGCCGCTTCACCTACGAGACGAGAGGGCGTGACCTCACGTGATCAACGGAAGTGCACTCCGCTCGATGCCTCCGTGGTCGCTCGACCGATCGGAACAGGCGAGCTCGGTACCCGCGCTCGGCGACCTGATTCGACCGGCTGCTGAGCGGTGGCCCAACCGTCTGGCCGTCCATGACGGGACTGTCGGACTGACCTTCGCAGAGCTCGAGCACCTGTCTCAGACGTTCGCTGCCCAGCTGGCCGAGCGAGGGGTCGGGGTGGGGGACCGGGTCGCCGTCATCGCCGAGAAGTCTGCGCTCATGCCGCTCCTGGCGATCGCGATCTGGAAGTGTGGTGCGGTCTATGTCCCGCTCGACGGCGAGGCCCCGGCACCGCGCCTGGCCGCGCTGATCGAGCGCCTTCGCCCGCGGGTGGTCGTCGCCCTGGACGATCGTGACCCCGTGGCCGGAGACGGTCGTTGGGTCGACCGAAACCAGGTCGACATGATCCTCTCCGGGCCACCCAGCGGATGGTCGACCGTCGATGCGCGGGGAGCCGACGATCTCGCGTACATCATCTTCACGTCGGGGTCGACCGGGGAGCCCAAGGGCGTCGAGATCACCGTGCCCAATCTCGTCGCCTACTTCGGAGCGCACAACGAGGTGCTGCGACTGACGCCAGAGTCTCGGGTGCTCAGTCTCTCTCCGTTCCACTTCGACGTCTCGATCGAGGACACGATGCTCCCCTTGTCCCTCGGGGCGTTCGTCTTCCAGTTCCGTGGGATCCAGGTGGGCGCGATCATGCGTGCCGTCATCACGAGGGAGCGGATCACCCACCTGATCGCGGTGTCGACGCTCCTGAAGATGATCACCGGCGACGGGCGTCACCTGACGCGGGATGCGGCCCCTGGGCTGGAGATGGTGATGACGGGGGCCGAGGTCTGCGACCCGGCCGTCATCAACGCCTGGAAGAGCCGTCTTCCCGATGTCCGCGTCCTCAACGTCTATGGACCGACCGAGGCCACGATCGTCTGCCTCGCATACGAGATCATGAAGGTCGATGAGGACAGGGACGTCTCCTACCCGATCGGACGGCCCCTCCGTGGGGTCTGCGCCAGGATCGTCGAGGACGGCGCAGTGATCGTGGAGCCGGGAGTGGTCGGCGAGCTCTGGGTCGGAGGCGCCCAGGTGATGCGCGGATACCTGGATCGTCCTGAGGAGTCTGCACGCCTACTCGTCGAGACCGACGGGCTGCGCTTCTACCGCACCGGTGACCGGTGCAGCTACGACGAGAACGGTGACATCGTGTTCCGGGGGCGCGACGACGACGAGGTGAAGCTCTCCGGCCGCCGGATCCACCTGGCCGAGATCCGGCAGACCGCCATGAGCTGCCCCGGTGTCGAGCAAGCCGCTGTCGGGCTCGTCAAGCGAAACGGCCACGACGTCATCGCCCTGGTGGTGACCTCGCCGGACCGCAGGGTGATCGAGCACGTCGAGAAGCGGCTGACGGAGATGCTGCCTCAGTACATGCAGCCGTCACTCGTCGCGTGGTCGCCGAACCGCTCGGTCTCGTCGACCGGCAAGACCGACGAGAAGGAGCTGGTTCGCCGACTCGCCGATGCGGCTCGGGACGTCAACGGGACGCGCTTCGCCCTTGAGATCGGCGGGACGGCGACGACGCTCGAGGGTTACGGCCATGGTTGAGTCGGAGCGCTCGGCGCTGCACCCGGAGTTCGGCCGACTGGCGATGGCCCGCTCGCTCGTGACTGCGGGAGGATCCACGGGGAGGGTGGACGACGATCGGCGGAACGCCGAACGTTGGGTCGGCCTATTCGGCGGTGAGGCCGACCTGGAGGACGAGGCGCACGAGGACCAGGAACGGCGCTCCGTGGTCATCTACCCGGAGAAGGAGGCACCAGGGAGCCCGTGGGTCCTCTACCTTCACGGCGGGGGGATGGTCTACTACTCGACCTCGACCTTCCGACCGTACCTGCGAATCCTCGCAGACCGGCTCGGCGCCCCCGTGGAGGCTCTTGACTACGACAAGGCACCGGAGCACGACGTCATGCGCTCGGTGGCGGACCTGGCCGCTCGCATCGCGGGCCGTTGCCGAGAGGTGACGGATCGTCCGCTGATCGTCGCAGGAGACAGCGTCGGAGGACTGCTCGCGCTCTATCTCGGCGTGAGGGTGCTGCCGAGGGTCTTCTCTCGCATCGTGCTGATCTACCCGGTGCTCGACCTCGACGTGGAGCACGAGTCCTACCAGGCCTTCGGGACCGGGTACTTCCTTGACGGTGTCGACATGCGCTACTTCACGTCGCTGCTGCAACCGTTCTTCCGGGAGATCGCCTTCAACCCGATGGACCTGTCCGATTCGGACCTCTCCGCGCTGGCGGGCTGCTCGATCGTGACGTCCGGATGCGACGTGCTTCGCGACGAAGGACTCGAGTGGGCTCGGTACGTGGCTGATCGATCAGCCGACGTACGTCACCTGCACTTCCCCGACCTGCCGCACGACTTCTGCCTCTACGCCCCCAAGCTGAGCTCCGCCCGACGCGCGGTGGAACAGATCGCCGGCGAGGCATTCGTCTCCGGAGACGCCGGGTGAGCCGTACTGCAGCCGATGTGCGGCGTGGTGCTGCCCCCGATCCTCGTGGTCGGAGGCAGTCACGCCACGGGGACGCCCGTGGTCCACGAACAAGACAGGCCAGAACGCGAACTACTTCGGTGAGAGGAAATCATGACCACTTCAGTGAGCGACACGGTCAAGCGTGACATCGCGGGATATCTCGAGGCGGCTCTGGGGAGACCGGTCGACGTCCACTCCTTGGCGGACGACACACCACTGAACACCCTCGGGCTGGATTCACTCCTGACGATCAGCGTCGTCGCCACGCTTCTGGACGAGTCCGGCGTGGACCTCCTCGAGCACTCCGACTCGCTTGTCACCCCCAGCACGCTCGCGGACCTCTATGCCCTGGGTGTGAGGTTCGGCCCAGGCGAGGACCGTCCTGCTCACGACGAGGAGAAGACCGTCCTGGAGAACGACCGGATCGCTCACTACCAGTCGAAGCTCGCCTACGAGATCGACTCCGCAGACCTTCAGGACGCCCTGTCAGCGGGCAAGGACGTCGTCGTCGTCGACGGACGCAGCAGCGAGTCCTTCGCAGCGGAGCACATTCCCGGTGCCGTCAGCCTCCCGCATCGCTCGATCTCGCACGACTCACTCAGCGAGCTCTCCCGCGCCCCGTTGTACGTCGCGTACTGCGACGGGATCGGCTGCAACGCCTCTACCAAGACGGCACTCAAGCTGGCCGCCGCAGGTTTCCAGGTGAAGGAACTGATCGGTGGCCTGGACTGGTGGAAGCGGGACGGCCACCTCACCGAAGGGCACGCCGCGCACACGGTGGTCGGCGAGCATCCCCTCGCTTGTGGGTGCGCCGGCTAGATCTCTCTCCGGCCGCCTGGCTCGGTGGCGACTTGGTCGAAGAACGTCCATACCGTACAGAAAGCATGAGTCATCTGATGAGCGCTGAAAGGTTCGACGATTCGTTGTGGGACGTCGTGGTGGTCGGCGCAAGCCTTGCCGGGTGCGCTACGGCGATCCACTTCAGCAAGATGGGCCACCGTGTCGCGGTCGTCGAGAAGAGAGTGACGGCTGTCGAGCACTACAAGCAGCTGTGCACTCATTTCATCCAGCCGCACGCAGCACCGCTGCTTGCTCCTCTCGGCCTCGAGCATCTCCTGGACCCCGCGAGGTCGGTCATGACCCGGGGACTCTTCGTCACCCCCGGGGGAACCATCGATGCGTCCTACGGCGACGACCCGAGCGCGCGCGCGCTGAATCTCGAGCGCCGTGTGCTCGACCCTGCGATTCGCGAGGCTGCGAGGAGGCAGGGTGTCCGATTCTTCGACCGGACGAGCGTGGAGGCGCTCGAACGGGATGGGACGGACTGGCTCCTGGGCGTCCGCACCGTGCACGGGTCCCGCCGGGTGCGAGCTCGGCTGGTCGTCGCTGCTGACGGGCGTCGTTCGCGGCTGGCCGGGCTGCTCGGGAACACGACAGAACAGCGCCCGAACGACCGTGCGGCGATCTTCGGCTACTTCACGGGGATTGCTGCGTTGGAAGGAAATCGCTCGATCTTCATTCGAAACGGCAAGGACATGGCATGCGTCTACCCGCTGGTCGGCGGTCGGACCGCCCTCGTCCTGTTTGCCGAGAAGTCCCGGATCGCGAACTGGGACGGTCCCGACGACCGCCTCGCGGGGCTTCTCGCGTACTTCGCAGGCCTGCAAGAATCGCCACCCCTGAGTGGCGCGGTCCTGGACTCGCCTCTGTTGGGGTATGCCGACTACCCCAACCAGATCCGTCAGCCTGTCGCCGGTTCTGTACCGTTCGTCGGCGATGCCGCGCTCTCGCTCGACGCCATGAGCGGCGTCGGTTGCGGCTTCGCCCTGTCTTCGGCAGACCTTCTGGCACGCTCCTTCGTCGGGAGATCTCTGGACACCGGAGACGTCAGAGAGGGACTGGACGACTATGGGCTGCGCTTCGAGGCAGCGTTCCGGCCTCACGTGGACGGGATCTGCGCGGATTCGCTCGTCCAGAAGGACGAGTCCACCCAGCAGAGGGTGTTCGAGGCCATCTGTGGAAGCCCCGGGCTGAGTCGGGAGTACCTGTCCTTGACGGGTCGCCTGTCGATGCCGGCCGACTTCCAGCGGGCTCTCATGCGAACCCTGATGACGAGGGCCAGGAGCGGTGCGATCGCCTAGTTCCCTTCCGGTCCGGCGTCGCGCGCCCGGCACCGACGACGACACGTTTCGCCTCGCTCGTCACGGAGCGGAAGCATGCCCGATCGCTTCTCCTTCGCTATGAGTGCTCGCGGCGAGATCTCCCACGACAGAAGACGGAGGAGCCGATGCCACGCATCGCTTTCACGACGTTCGCCATCCTCAGGGCGCCGTACGGTGAGCCGGAAGTCCAGGACTTCGACGACATGACTCCCGCGACGTTCGACGAAGCTGAGCGGAGCGAGGGGTTCATCGCCCGAGCAAAAGAGGACCCCGGCCAGAGCCATCTCTCCAACTTCCAGCGTGACTGGGGTGTGTGGGGGACGTTCGAGGTCCCTCGCTTCTACACGGGCGGCCGGACGGACGAGCTGGACAGCAGGGCTTCGACCCTGTCGCTGTGGAGGGACCTGGACTCGGTTTTCGCCTTCGTCTACACCGGGCTGCACCGCACGGCACTGACGAGGCGTCACGAGTGGTTCCTGAAGCCCGAGTGGCCCACCTATGCGGCGTGGTGGATCGCTGACGACGAGCTCCCCACCTGGAAGGACGCCTGTCAACGGTTGGAGCACCTGCACGACCACGGCTCGACACCCGCCTCGTTCACCCTCCGTCAGGCGTTCACCTCGGACGGGCAACCCACTCGTGTGCGCGGGCTCGCCACACGCCAGCCGGTCGGTGGATGACCTCGACCGTCCGTCCATCCAACACTCCCTGAGGGGCCAATCATGATCACGCGTTCCTTCGACCGCTCGGCGATGAGCTGGTCCTACGACATGCACCTTCAACCGATGCTCTCCGCCGCCGACATCGAGGGACTGCCCTTCGGTTCGGTCTTCGGCAGCGTTCCGCCGGGCACCGCATCGAAGCGTCACGCCCATCAGGACGGTGAGATGTTCATCGTCCTGGCAGGCAGAGCGATCGTCTCGCTCGACGGCGAGGAGCGTGAGCTGGGCCCGGGGCAGGTCGTCCATCTCGCGCCCTTCGGCTTTCATGAGATCAAGAACGACAGCGACGCACCGTTCGACATCGTCTCGATCTACTGGGAGCACATCCCGAGCGCCGTCGCGGCGCTCGAAAAGGTCCCCTCGCGTGACCAGCACGCCGAGCGAACCCTCGTGTTCTGCCCCCCTCCGACACCGAACGGCAGCCTGCACCTCGGGCACCTGGCGGGGCCCTACGTACGGGCCGACATGCTGGTCCGGGCCCTGCGCAGCCTGGGGCGTGACGTCCGTTACATCAGTGGGACCGACGATCACCAGTCGCACGTGGCCGTTGCCGCACGAATGCGTGGACAGAGGCCGGAGGACGTCGCGACGACCGCAGGCGATGCGATCGTCTCGACCCTGCACACGGCGGGTGTGGGTCTCGACCGACTCACCCGTCCTCTCCAGGACCGGAAGCACGGGACCCGGATCGCCGAGCTCTTCGAGCAGGTCCTCGCCTCGTCGGCCGTACGAGAGGAGGAACGGCCGACGGCCTACTGCCCGGCGTGCGACCTCTCGCTCCACCAGGCGTTCGCGCGGGGGGCATGCCCGCACTGCGGTGAGGCCAGCGACGGCGAGATCTGCGAGGCGTGCGGACGACCCAACGAGGCACGCGACCTCAAGGGCGTCGAGTGCAGGATCTGCGGCACCCCTGCGGTCCTCCGGTCGGAGCGGGCGCTCTGGCTGGATCTCGACGGGTACAAGGACGAGCTCCGGGACTACCTGCGCGCCTCGCGCCTGCCTGCGGACCTGCTGGCACTCGTCGATCGGCTCCTTGCCGACCGGCTGCCCCCGTACCGCCTCACCCGGACCAGCGCGTGGGGGGTGGACCTCGGCGATGGTCAGGTCCTCGATGCCTGGGCGGATCTCGCGCTCACCTTCCTCGACGCGGCGCGGTCCGAGATCGCACAGGGCGGCCCTGCGGAGGTGGTGCTCTATCTCGGCTACGACAACAGCTTCTACTACGCGGTCCTCCTGCCGGCCCTCGCCTTCGCCACCGGCCTTGCAGAGTGCCTGCCCGCCACTTTCGTCACCAACCAGTTCCTGCACCTGGGGGACGCGAAGTTCTCGACCAGCCGAGGCCACGCGATCTGGGCGGACGAGCCACTCGCAGCGTCGGGCCCGGACGCCGTGCGCATCGCCTTGCTGCGCGATGCCCCGGAAGGACGGGTCACCCGGATCATCGAGGAGCGGGCGGCCCAGCCCACGGACGATCCGTTGTACCGCGGCCTCCAGGAATGGCTGCGAGGTTTCGAGGAGATCAGCACGACGTCGGGGGGCATCGTGCCTGGCACGGGTGCCTGGACGGACAGGCACCGGGAGTTCTATCGATACCTCGGTCTGGCCTCCCGCCAGCTGGACGGCGCACTGCTCCCGGAGGCCTTCAGCGCGCGGGGCTACATCCGTCTCCTGGACTCCTTCGTCGCTCAGTGCGCCGAGTTTCGAGCCGTCGAGCGGCCGGGCCGCGAGGTGCGGTCGCTGGCAGAGGAGTCCCGGACCAGCCTCGCACTGGAGTACCTGGCAGCGAAGGTCTTCGCTGCGCTCGCCTGGCCGGTCGCACCGGAGACGGCGCGCAACGTCTGGGAGTGGCTCGGGCTTCCTGGCGATCCCGTGCGCGAGACGGACTGGTCGTTCCTCCCGGCCAGCACTCGGTGTGCCTCGCCCGCGCCCACGCTCTCCGCAGAACCGGCTCTCGTGGCCAGCGGGCGACCGTGAGCAGGCCAGGTCCGCCGTCCTCCCTCGACGACTCGGGCCTGCCCGCTCGTGCCGACGTCGTGGTGGTGGGAGCGGGGATCCTGGGCGCCGCAGTCGCGCACTACCTGGCACAGCGAGGGGCGTCCGTCCTGGTACTGGAGCAGGGGGCGCAGGCGGGCAGCGGAGCCACCGGACGGTCTGGTGGCATGGTTCGCGCCTACGACCCCGATCCGTCGGTCGCCGACCTGGCGCTGCGAAGCCTGGCCACCTACCGGAACCCTGATGAGTGGGCCCGCGGGGCTGCACCCCTGCACGTGGTCGGCGCGGTGACCATCGCCGACCCGGGGCGCGATCAGGAGCTGGAGGCGGCCGCCGGGCAGATCAACTCTGCGCTCGGCACCGCTGCCCACGTCGTCGTCGGGTCTGGCGAAGCGGCCGGTATCGGGCTCGCCGGCGGTGTCGCGTTGGTCGAGCCGGACGCTGGCTGGGTGCAACCGTCGCAGGTCACCGAGGACTGGTTGCATCAGGCGGTCGGCAATAGAGCTCGCGTCCGCTATGGCGTGCGTGTGCTCGCGATCGAGGAGCACCGCGCTCGTCCCCGGGTGCTCACCGACGCCGGAACGGTGGTGGCGGGAGCCGTCGTCGCGGCCGTCGGAGCGTGGGCCGCGCACCCGGTACCCGGGATGCGCCCTGGGGCGGCGGTCCGGTCACGCTCGATCCAGGTGAGCATCGTCGATCGGCTGCAACCGACACAGCCTCATGCGACGTTCGTGGATCTGCGCAACGGGACGTACGCGAAGCCGATCGGCTCCGAGCAGACGCTGATCGGCCTCCCGCACCTCGTCTGGGACTCGCCGTTCGACGCGCCGCCGGATCCCGTGCACGAGCAGCACACCCTCCGTGCGCTGGCCGCCCACCTTCCATGGCTCGGGTCGACGGTGCATCACCGGACGGTCCGCGCATCTGACGCGTTCGATCTGCAGTCCGCTGCCGACCGGGGGCCCGAGCTGCTGAGCGAGACGGACACACGGCATGTGTGGTCTGTACGGGGAGGCAACGGCGTCGGGGTCAGAGTGGCACCGGAGGCGGGCCGGCGAATCGCTGACGTAGTCGTCGCGGACCTCTTGCCTGGTGTCGCCTGATGGCTCGCTCCTCAAGACCTGTCCGGAGATCACTCGCCTGGCTTATTCGACATTCCATCAAGGGGGAACAATGACCCGCTGCCACGACGTCATAGGCATCGGCTTCGGCCCTGCCAACCTGGCTCTCGCGATCGCGCTCGAGGAAGAGGGGTACGGCCTGGACGTCCGCTTTCTCGAGTCCTCTGCCGGGCCGTCGTGGCAGAGCGCCATGATGCTCGACGGATCGGACATCCAGAACCATCCGGTGCGAGATCTCGTGTCGCTGCGCAACCCTCGCAGCCGCTACAGCTTCATCAACTTCCTGTTCGAGAACGGCCGCCTCCTCGAGCACCTCAACGTCCCCATGGAGTTTCCCCTCCGCAAGGAGTACGCGCAGTACGTCACCTGGGCAGCCAGGCTGCTCGGCGGGCAGGTCGACTATGGCGTTCACGTCACGGGTGTAGCCCTCGGAAAGGACGCGGAGGGCGAGTCGTACTACGAGGTGACGACCTCGACCGGGGAAGTCTTGCGCGCGCGAGCCCTCGTGATCGGCACCGGGCGATCTCCGTTCGTTCCGGCACCGTTTGACGAGGTCGACTCCCCAAGGGTCTTCCACCTGACGCGATACCTGCCCGCGCTGCAGGAGATGGAAGCGCTTGGAGCACGCCAGGACGGTGGGCGGACGCCACGAGCGGTCGTGGTCGTCGGTGGCAGCCAGAGCGCGGTCGAACTGACTCTGGACCTTTCCCGGCGATACCCGACAGCCCAGGTGACCAACCTTGCACGGTCCCTCACCCTGCGGCAGAAGGACACGAGCCCGTTCAGCGAGGAGGGGTACTTTCCCCACTTCACCGACTACTACTACCGGGCCACCCGAGAGCGGAAGAACGCCATCGACGCGTTCATGCGGCCCACGAACTACTCGTCTGCCGATGGCGACGTCCTGCGCGAGCTGTATCGCCTGATGTACGAGCAGCGGATCGACGGCGATCAGCGGGTACGCGTTCGCGGCAGCCGCCAGGTGCGCAGCCTCGAGGTCGGTGAGGACGGCGTCCGGCTGAGCGTCGACGAGCTGAACACGGGCGCGCACGAAGAGCTCGAGGCGGACTTCGTCGTCCTGGCCACCGGGTTCCGCGACTTGGGCCCTGCCTCTCATCAGGAGCGGGTCCCAGCGCTCGTGCGCCACATCGCCGACGACTTCGTCTTCGACGACCATGGCTACCTGGTCGTCGGGACCGACTACGAGGTGCGTCCGGCGGATGTCACGACGCCTGCGCTCTTTCTCAACGGACTGTGCGAGTCGAGCCACGGGATCGGAGACGCCGGATCGTTCAGCCTGCTGTCGCTCAGGGCGAAGATCATCGCAGACAGCCTCTGGAAGCGACTCGCGTAGTGAGTCCGGAACGAACAGCCGCGACTGGTACGGCTGGACCACCTGCTGGCCGCGTGACCACCGCAGACAGGAAGGTGCCAGCGTACGAGCCGGCCGTCACCCGTGGGATCACCGGTGCCGTGCTCGGCGCAGGGATGGTGGTGATGCCCCCGGTCGTCTCGGCCGTGGCGGGCGAGAGAGACCTTCTGGCGTGGTCGGTCCACGTGGCGCTCGGTGGCTCGGTCAGCCTCGTCCTCTGCGCGTTGGTCGTTCGGGCAAGGCTTCGCCCGACCACGTTGGCGGGCGTCCTCGGGGTCGTGTGGGGACCGTGGGCGCGACGGACGCAGGACCTTGCCATGGCCGTCGCGTTCACCGCGGGGCAGGCAGCGATCGCCTGGTTCGTCGCGACCAGTCTCCTGACGGCCGCTGACGGCACGCTGCCCTCGTCCGACGGAGACGGCTTGGTGATCGCGTGGGGCATTCTTGCTCTGGCAGTCCTGGGGGCCCTCAGTCCGCTCCGTATCCCGGCCGTGATGATCCGGTGGCGGCCGTGGATTGCCGGGCTGCTGGCCCTCTCCTGTGCGGCGGCGGGCTGGCCCGCCGGAGCCAACGGAGCCGCCGGATCGCCGCTGGCGCCGTCGGGCCTGGCGCCCGGCGGGGCGTTGTGGCTGGCGATCGCCGCGTTGTTCTTTGCCGGCGTCGGTTGGGAGTCCGTGACAGAGCTGGCCCCCAGGGCCGGGGCCACACGGGGGCGCTCCATGGCGGGGACGGCGCTGGGCGCAGCGGCTGTGGCGGTCGTCCTGCTGGGCCTTGCCGCGGTCCAGCGGTCGGTCGTCGGTGTGACGAGCGCACCGTACGGCACCCCGGTGCCGCTGCGGTGGGCGCTCGCAGGAGCGACCGGCGTCGTGCTCACCTCGTACTGCCTCACCAACGTGCGCACAGCCGCCGGTATCGCTTCTCGGGTGGCACCTGGGGCGTGTCGCGCTGGCGACAGCACGGCGCCCGCCAGGTCTCTGGTCGGCATCGTCGGTGTCGCGTGCTGCGGATTTGCGTGGCTGGGGGACCGGGACGGCGGTGTTCCGCTGCTCCTCCTGGGGCCGGCCGCAGCCGTCGGCTTCGGGTACGCCCTGGCCGCGGCCGGCGCCGTGAGGTACGGCGGGCCGGTCCTGCGATGTTCCGGAGCGTTGCTCGTCCTGGCGCTCGTGTTGCTGTCGGTGCTCGCAGTGCCGATCCTGCACACCGCATGAACTGCTCGCGAGCGACATCGCGGCCGAATCCGTTCCCCCTCGTCCCAGCCACTCCCACGGAGGCCTTCATGCCCGGATCCACCATCGAGTCCGAAGTGCGTACCTACAGCAGGAACTGGCCTGTCGTCTTTGCCAGCGGGCGCGCCAGTCGCCTCTACGATCGCGACGGTGGTGCCTACCTCGACTTCTTCGCCGGTGCCGGTGCTCTGAACTATGGTCACAACCACCCTGTGCTCAAGCGCGTCCTCCTGGAGTACCTCGAGGAGGACGGCGTCACCCACAGCCTGGACATGCACACGGATGCCAAGGGCACCTTCCTGGCCGAGCTCGAGGCCCGGGTTCTCGCCCCCAGACATCTGGACTACCGCGTCCAGTTCACCGGTCCCACGGGGACCAACAGCGTGGAGGCGGCGCTCAAGCTGGCTCGCAAGGTGACGGGTCGTCAGACGGTCGTCGCGTTCACAGGGGCATTCCACGGCATGTCCATGGGAGCGCTGGCCGTCACCGGCAATGCCGGAAAGCGCGCCGGGGGCGGAGTCCCGCACGCGCACACGTGGCGACTTCCGTACGACGGGTTCGCCGGCAGCGAAGTGTCCGGCTTGCGGCTCCTCGAGAGCATGCTCGCCGACAGCAGCAGCGGCATGGACCTCCCGGCGGCCGTCATCGTGGAGACGGTGCAGGGTGAAGGCGGAATCAACCCGGCGCGCGTGGAGTGGCTCGGCGACCTCGCCGCGCTGTGCAGGCGGCTGGAGATCCTCTTGATCATCGACGACATCCAGATGGGCTGTGGTCGGACCGGTCCCTTCTTCAGTTTCGAGGCCGCCGGGATCGTCCCGGACATCGTGTGCCTCTCCAAGTCCATCAGCGGATACGGCCTGCCGATGTCCTTGACCCTCTTCCGTACCGAGCTCGACGTCTGGCTTCCGGGAGAGCACAACGGCACCTTCCGGGGAAACAACCCAGCGTTCGTGACGGCGACGGCCGCACTCCGGACGTTCTGGTCGGACGATGCCTTGGAGAAGCAGACCTTGGTGCGAGAGCTCTGGTTCAAGGAGTACCTGACCGAGGTCGCGCGTCGTCATGCGGGGCTCGTGTCCGCGGTGCGTGGACGTGGTCTCGCCTGGGGCCTGGCGTTCCACGAGCCCAGCCTCGCGAGGAGGGTCGCAGACGGCGCGTTCTCGCGTTCTCTCCTGGTCGAGACGGCCGGATCTCGTGACGAGGTGGTCAAGCTCTTGCCGCCGCTGACGACCACGGACGAGGAACTTCTCGAGGGGCTCGACATCCTGCAGGACTCGCTCGCGGCCGCGCAGGAGGCTTGAGCATGCAGGGCGATGCTGAGGGCAAGCAGCAAGACCCCACCGTCTCGCGGCACCGCGGCGTGGATTCGACGCGCCCGCGGCCGAGTGCGACATCGATGGCACGTGCCCGCAGGAGGCGGTCACAGCTGCCGACGTGGTGCTCGGTAGACGAGGGCCTCCATGCTTGCTAGGGGCGGCCCGGTGACCGTCGGCGCGCTGTGTGGCATCGGGGCGAACTTGATCTGGGGGCTGGCGTTCCTGGTACCGGTGGCACTTCCTGAGGCCGACTCCATCTCCCTCGCGCTAGGGCGTTACCTGTGCTTCGGTGCGATCTCCGTCGGCATTCTGGCGATCGGCGGGCGCCGACGGCTGAGCGGCCTCGATCTGCGCGCGTGGAGCACCGCCCTGCTCTTCGCGTTCACCGGGCATTTCGGCTACTACCTGCTCCTGGTGCAGGGCATCCGGTGGGCCGGGGCGCCCATCACGACCGTCATCATCGGGATGCTGCCGGTCTCCGTCGCGATCGCGGGGAACCTTCTCCGTCGCGAGTTCGCCTTTGCGCGCCTCGTCTTTCCCCTGGTGTGCCTGTCGTTGGGGCTTTCGCTCGTCTACCTCATGGAGCTCGACTGGCAGAGCGACGTGAGCGGGCGCTCGGGAAATGACTGGGCGGCCGGTATCGCTTCCGCCGTGGGGGCCCTCGCCCTCTGGACTTCCTATGCCGTGAGCAATGCTCAGTTCGTTCGACGAAACCCTCAGATCTCGTCCATGACGTGGTCCACGATGATGGGGGCAGGGGCCTTCGTGCTCGCCCTTGCTGCACTGCCGTTCGCTGCGCGCACGGGGTCGGTCGGCCACCAGGGGGCGGACGGCGTCCCGTCTCTGATCATTGCAAGCGTGGTCCTGGGAGGGCTCGTCTCGTGGGCTGGAACGGCTCTCTGGAACAGGTCCTCAGGACTCCTCCCCATCTCGGTGGCGGGCCAGCTCACGGTCATCCAGGTCGTGGCCGGTCTCACCTACGTCTTCGTCTGGGAGCGCAGGATTCCACCCGTGCTCGAGCTCCTGGGTTTCGCTCTGATCGTCGTGGGGGTGCTGGACGCGATTCGTCGCACGCGCACCGCTCCCGCAGCCGGTGAAGCCGCTGGACCTGTCTCAGCCTTGCGGAAGAAGGGGTGACTCTCGTGCTCGTCCCGATATGTGGAGCGTCGCCACCGTGATACCTGCCTGCCTTACTTTGAAGAAGTCGCGCGGCCCGGTCCTGGGCCCGATTCCCGAGGAGGACCATGCGCATCGCTGAAGATCCCGCGCCCGTGCACCAGCAATCGTTCGTCGAAAGGTTGCGGAAAGACCTCCGGGAGCGCTATGGGCGGTGGGCTCGGATAACCGCGCTGCTGCCGGCGGCAGGCTTTCCGATCCTCGCTGGAGGATTCCTGCTGGCATTCCTGCTGGGTGCGCTCCCACTGTTGTTGATCGTCCTGCTGGGCCGTGTGCTGTACCTACTGCCCGGTCTGACCGGAGGGGGAGAAGCGGGGCCGTTCGTCGAGACGTTCGCGGCCGTGGTGGTCGTGCTCGTCGTGCAGCAGATCCTCGCCCCGTTCCTCACAGGAATCGTCGAGGTCGTCGCCCGGCGCGTCGACGAGCACTGCGTCCGCAGGATGCTCACGGCAGCGTTGCGGGACGCCGACGCCACGACGCTCGACGACCCCGAGGCGCTCGACCTCCTTGCCGACGCGCGCAGTGCCTTCTCGCGGCAGGACCTCAGCCCCGGTGACGCGGCCGCAGCGCTGATCCCGCTCGTCTCCCGCTATGTGCAGCTCGTGGGTGCCGCGATTCTCGTCGGGATCGTCGTGGGGCCCCTCGCCGGGGTCCTGATCCTCACGACGGCCCTCGTCGTGCGATTCGGCAACCGTCGTGGTCTGCGGCAGTTCGCCGGCGTGTGGAACTCGTTCGCCGGCTCGCGCCGACGCACGGGATACCTGCGTGACCTCGGCACGACAGGCACCGTGACGAAGGAGGTCCGTCTGCTAGGGCTGCTCGGCTGGCTGCGGGGGCGTCTGCGGGACGAGACGCTCGAGGGCTTGAGGCCCCTCTGGGCCGAACGCCGACGGGTGCTGTTCTGGCCGTTCGTCGTCTTCGCGGGGGTGGCGCTCGCAGGGGGCACCGCGGTGCTCCTGCTCGTCGCTGCCGACGCCACGTCGGGCGAGCTGGACCTGTTCGCACTGGGCGTCGCACTCCAAGCAGTGCTCATCCCCATGCGCTTCGGCGTGTACTTCCCGGAGGCGGACGTGCAGACGCAGTACGGCATGTTCTCGCACGACGCGCTCGAACGTTTCGAGCGCATGTCCCTCGCCGTGGGCACCCAGGGCGGCGGGGTGGCACCGGTCACCGCGGTTCCCCCGGCGTTCCGTGCGGTCCGCTTCGAAGGCGTGTCGTTCCGCTATTCCGATGACGGGCCATGGGTCCTGCGTGACCTCGACCTCGAGCTGATCGCCGGCCGGTCGACGGCGATCGTCGGGCTCAACGGCGCAGGAAAGACAACCCTCGTCAAGCTCCTCGCGCGCCTCTACGAGCCGAGCGAGGGGCGTATCACCGTCGACGGGGTCGACCTCGCGTCCTTCTCACAGGACACCTGGCACCGGCGCCTGGCCCTCATCTTCCAGGACTATGTGCGGCTCGAGCTCCCGGTCCGCGAGAACGTCGCCTGGGGGGCCCCGCACCTTCACGACGACGAGGTCGCTCTGGCGGCAGCGGTCGACGAAGCCGTGCGTGCGGCCGGAGCGGACATCGTGGTCGATCGGCTCTCGAACGGCCTCGACACCGTCCTCGCATCCGGCTATCCCAGCGGTCAGGACCTGTCCGGCGGTCAGTGGCAGCGCGTCGCTCTTGCCCGCGCTCTGCTCGCGGTGGGGGCAGGGGCACGCGTCCTGGTGCTCGACGAGCCGACGGCGCAGCTCGACGTGCGGGCCGAGGCGGAGTTCTTCGACCGGTTCCTGGCTCCCGGCGCGGTGGGGGCCTCCGAGGACGTGACGAGCGTCGTGATCTCGCACAGGTTCTCGACGGTGCGGCCCGCGGATCGGATCGTCGTGCTGGAGGGCGGCCGGATCGTCGAGCAGGGCGACCACGCCGAGCTGCTCGAGCTCGGTGGACGCTACGCCGAGCTGTTCGAGCTACAGGCTCGCAGGTTCCGCGCAGACCCAGACGCCCGGCAGCCCGCCCCGTACGACCCCGCCGATCCGTCCGATCAGACGTCCCTCGGTGCGGGGGCCGGAGAACCCAACCACACGACCGGAGCTGCCCGATGAGGCTCGTCCTGACTGCTGCCGCCTTCCTGCTTGGGCACGCCTGGCGCATCGACCGGCGGCGCTTGCTCGTCGCGAGCGTCCTGCTGATGATCGGGTATCTCGCGGCGCCGCTCGTCGGGGTCGCGCTCGGCGCTTTCACGGGTGCGGCGCTCGACGCCGACACCTCACGGGCCATGACTCTGGCGGTGATTGTGGTCGTCCTGCTGGTCGCTGAGCTCATGCTCGGGCACTTCGCTCACCTCTCGTACTTCGAGGTCGGGGAGCTCGAGCAGATGGCGTTGACGGACGACATCGTGCGTATCGTTCACGGTGGTGACATCGCTCGCCTCGACGACCCGTCCTTCACGCAGCGCGTCACGACGGTCACGGAAGCGGTGGTGCGGATCCGCGGTGCGCTCGAGTCGACGTTGCAGCTTGCAGGCATGACCCTCCAGGTGGTCGTGACCACCGTGATCCTGGGCGTGGTCGAGCCGTGGCTCCTCCTGCTCCCGCTCGCCGCGGTCCCGCCCGTCCTTCTCGCGAACCGTGCGCAGAAGGTGCTCGACGTGGCTCGCGAGGGGTCGGCACCCGACATCCGGTTGGCGCGCCATCTCGTGACGGTCGGGACCTCCGGCGCGTCCGCCAAGGAGATCCGGCTGTTCGGGGCGCGACACCTGCTCGCCGCGCGCCATCACGACGCGTGGGCACGGACGACGGCGACCTTGTGGACGGCGCACCGCCGTTCGGCCGTGCTGCGTGCGGTCGGGCAGGTGTGGTTCGCACTCGCGTACGCCGCCGCAGTGCTCGTGGTGGTCAGCGGGGCGGCGTCAGGATCGGCTGCGATCGGCCAGGTGGTGCTCGTCGTGACGCTCGCGATCCAGGTGTCCGTCCAGGTGTCGGGAGCGCTCGGCCTCCTGGGAACGCTGCAGGGAGCCGGTGCGGTCGTCGAGCACATCCGTGACCTGCGCGGGGAGCTCCCGGACGTGGGCTTGGGTGCCTCGCGGCAACAGGCCGAGCTCGAAGACACCGTCGTGGAGCGCGGGACGCTCGGTGTACGGACCGGTGAGGCGCTCCGCGGCTCAGACGCCCTCCCGGCGTACGTGCCGGAGAGACTGCACGCGGGAATCCGCCTGGAGAACATCACGTTCACCTACCCCGGCGCCTCCCGACCCGTGCTGGACGGGGTGACTCTCGACCTTCCGGCCGGTGCGACCGTCGCGCTCGTCGGCGACAACGGTGCCGGGAAGTCGACGCTCGTCAAGCTGCTGTGCGGTCTCTACCGGCCGACGGGTGGCCGCATCCTGGTCGACGGGGTCGATCTTGCGGACATCGCCCCTGAGGCGTGGCACGCACGCGTGACCACGCTGTTCCAGGACTTCGCGCGATTGCAGCTCGCGGTCCGGGACAACGTCGGGGTCGGCGATCTCCCGCACCTCGAGGATGATGCCGCGCTGTGGCAGGCGCTGGGGGAGGCGCGGGCGCGAAAGGTCGTCGAGGGCCTGCCTGACGGCCTCGACCAGGTGCTGGGTCACGCCTACCGGGACGGCGTCGACCTTTCCGGTGGGCAGTGGCAGACCCTCGGGCTTGCCCGGACGCTCCTCCGTCCGGACCCTCTGCTCCTGGTGCTCGACGAACCGGCCTCGGCGCTCGACGCGACCGCGGAGCACGCCTTGTTCGAGCGGTTCACGGCGTCGGCCGAGCGCGCAGGTGCGCTCGCTGGAGGGGTCACTCTCTTCGTTTCCCACAGGTTCTCGACCGTGCGGGACGCGGACCGGATCGTCGTCCTCGACGCGGGGCGAGTTCGCGAGGAGGGTACGCACGAGGACCTGGTGGCCGAGCCGGACCTGTACGCCGAGCTGTTCGCGCTGCAGGCGGCCGCCTACCGCTGACGATCGGCGCCGCACGCCGCCTCCCGGGCGCCGACCGTTCCACGTGTCGGCGCCCGGAGGTACGCACAGCACGAGTGGCCGGGGGCCTCGTCGCGCTCGCCCGGAGTCACGCGTCATCCCCGACCGGGCTCGGGCGGCGGGCGGAAGGGAGTGCCTGCGCCGGGCCGGGGGCGGTGGTCGCCGCGTCGCGGCTGGTCGGCCGGGTTGGTCACGGTCTCCGCGTCTACCACCACGCCCGCTTGAAGCCCGCCGCCTCCGCGTCCTTGCGGCTCTCGAAGCACACGTCGGCCTTGACGTCTCGGAAGTTCCACTCCTCGCCCCGCACGTAGTAGACGTTGGTCGCGCCGTCGATCTGGCGCACGTAGAGGCCCTTGACCTTGCAGTCCTCGGGGATCGGGGTCTGGCTCGGCGTCGCTTCGGGCGTCGGGGGCGCTGGAGAGGGGGCGGGCGGCGGCGCGGCGACGGGAGGTGCCTCGGGCGTGGGGGTCTGCGTGGGGCGCGGCCGGGGCTTCTCGACCGGGGGGACGACGGGGTCGCGGGGCGGAGGGAGCGTGCTGCCGGTCGGTAGCGGCTCGCCCGGGCACGTCGAGAGGACGGCGACGAGGGCCGCCTTCTCGGTGCTGGTCACGCGTAGGCCGTAGGTGTACTTGACGCCCACCTGGCGTGCGACGTACGCGCAGCGGAAGGCCTCGTTCGGAGGGAGCCAGGCCGAGGCGTCCCCGTCGCCCTTCTGCTGGTTGAGGGCGCCGTCGACGACCAGGAGGTTGAGCGGGTCGTTGGCGAAGGCCTCGCGCCGTGCCGCGTCCCACGTCCGTGCGCCCTTGTGCCACGCGTCGGTCAGGGCGACCACGTGGTCCACCTGCACCTTCTCCGAGGACAGCGGGCCGCGCTCGAAGGCGATGTCGGTGCCGCTGTACGGGTCGGCGAGCAGGCCCGTCAGGACGACGCAGTCGTTCGTGCCGGGCCTGAAGGAGACCCCGGACATCGACCGGGTGAGCGCGTCGTTGCGGGTGTCGCACCCGTTGCCGTCCGTGTCGGCGAAACGGGCTCCGAACGCCTCGACCGCGAACGCGGCGGAGACGTCCCGGTCGCCGACCTCGAGCAGCGCGACCGTCGCGAGCGCCGACTGGGAGGGGGCTGCGGCCACGACGGCGTCGACGTCGAGGGTCGGGACCTCGAGGACGGCCGAGTTGGCCACCTCCAGGTAGTCCGGGGTCCGGTCCTCCGCGGGGTCCTCGACGGGTGGCGGAGCGGTGGTCGTCCTGGAGGTCACGGGGGTCGGCGGGGTGTCCGATCCGCCCTTCTGGGTGAGGGCGACCCCGCTCCCGGCGAGGGCCACGACGAGCACCGCGCCGCCGACCCAGAGCGCGGGCCCGGAGAGAAGTCCTTGCCGGGCGGGTCGCCCCGTCGAGGCGTCCCGGCGTGTCGAGGCTTGCTGGCGGGCCGAGGCGCGGGACGCCGTCGGGCCCGTGGGGGACGCGGGCCGAGCAGCCCGTCCCGGCGGGGCAGGGACCGGGGGCAGCGCCCGGACGGTCGACGCGGGCGCGTACGACGCGGGCTGTTCCTCGACGGCCGGACGGACCTCGGCGAACGGTATGGCGGGGGACTTCTCGCCTGACGGGCTCGCCGGTCGGGGGGCATCGCCGCCGAGCGTCCCGACGCCGAGGGGCAGGCGCTGGGTGCTCGTGGGTTGGACGGTGGGGCGCGTGTGCTGGGACCAGCGGTCGCCGTCGAACCACCGTTCCGCACCGGCGGCAGAGGGGTCGGGGTACCACCCCGGAGCGGTGCGACCCATGACGCCTCCTGCTGCTCTGGTCGCCTGCGTGCAACCCGCCGGCGGCGTCCTGGACCGACAGGGCGATCGAAGGCTAGCGGAGAGCGTCGGATGGTCACGAATCGGTCCGGCGTCCACCGGGCGCAGGGGGTGGACGCGGTGTCCTGGCGAGGCTGCGACAGAGGGTGGGCGTTGATCTTGACAGCGCTGTCAAGATCGGGTCTACTCGCCCCAGGAGCGCCGGACGGTCCTGGCCGTCCGAACCGCGTCGTCGGCGACACGTCGAGGCGGAGCCAGTCGGGGTGTGGAAGAATCCCCGCCAGTCGAACCGTGCGGGGGTGTGCACATGGCCTCAGGAGGCCGCACTGCACGCGGCGGAGGTCGCCCGACCCTCGCCGCGGTGGCCGAGGCCGCGGGGGTCAGCCTCAAGACGGCCTCCCGCGTGCTCAACAACGAACCCAGCGTCTCCGAGGCGACCCGCCTCAAGGTGCGCACGGCCGCCGACGCGCTCGGCTTCCGGCGCAACGCCGTCGCGGCGGACCTTGCACGCGGCGGCGGCTCCCGCCTCGTCGGGTTCGTGACCGGGGACATCGCCAACCCCTTCTACTCGGACCTCGCGGGAGGGATCGAGCGCGAGCTGCGCAAACACGGGCTCCAGCTCATCACCACGAGCTCCGACGAGGACGCGGACCAGGAGCGCGAGCTCATCGACGCGCTGATCGAACGCCGCGTCGCCGCCCTGTTCATCGCTCCCACCGCGACCGACCACTCCTACCTGCACGCCGAGCTCGCGAGCGGCGTGCCCGTCGTCTTCCTCGACCGCCCGCCGAGCGGGATCGAGGCCGACACCGTCGTGCTCGACAACCGTGCCGGCGCCGCCGCCGCGACCCGGCACCTGCTCGCGCAGGGGCACCGCCGGATCGCGCTCGCCGGAGACCTGTCCCGGCTGTGGACGTTCCGCGAACGGCACGAGGGCTTCGTCGCCGCACTGCGCGACGCCGGGATCGAGGACCCCGAGCGCTACGTGCGCGACGGGCTGCACGACGCCGCGACGGCCCGTGAGGCGGTCCAGGGGCTCCTCGCTCTCGACGAGCCCCCCACCGCGATCCTCACCGCCAACAACAAGATCACCCAGGGGGCGCTCCGAGCGCTGCGCACCGTCCAGGGCGCGCGCCGCGACGTCGCCCTCGTCGGGTTCGACGACTTCGAGCTCGCGGACGTCCTCGACGTGACCGTCGTGGGCTACGAGATCTCCGCGATGGGTCAGGAGGCCGCGCGTCTCGCGGTCGACCGCATCGAGTCGCCCGGGGGCGCTCCACGGCTGCGCGTCGTCCCGACCGTGCTGATCCCCCGGGGTTCCGGGGAGATCGCGCCGCGCCTGGCGGCGGTGGAGGTCCCGGCCCGGCGATGACCCGACCGGGGTGAGCGTCAGGCCGGCCGCTTTGTCGTCGTCGTCCTCTTCGACCCCCGCAGATGTCTCTCGCAGGTAACGATTCGGCGTACCTCTTTGACAGGGGGAGAGGTGCGGTCTTACGTTCGACCTGTTCCTGACAGCGCTGTCAACGACGAAAGTAGGACCCCATGCGTAACGGATTACGCGTCGCCGGGGCACTGGTGGGCACCGCAGCCCTCCTGGCCCTCGCGGCTTGCAGCGGCGACTCTGGTAGCGATTCCACCTCGGGTGGCTCGGGGGATGCCGCAGGCGGTGACGTCGAGGTCTTCACCTGGTGGGCCGCCGGTTCCGAGAAGGCCGGCCTCGACGCCCTCGTCTCGGTCTTCGACGAGCAGCACCCCGACTACACCTTCGTGAACGGCGCGGTCGCCGGCGGCGCCGGATCGGCCGCCAAGGACCTGCTCCAGACCCGGCTCCAGGCCAACGACCCGCCGGACACCTTCCAGGCCCACGCGGGCGCAGAGCTCACGGACTACATCGACGCCGCCCAGATCGAGGACATCTCCGACCTGTACGACGAGTTCGGGGTCACGGACGTCTTCCCCCAGGACCTCATCGACCTCCTCACGGTCGACGGCAAGATCTACTCGATGCCCTCCAACATCCACCGCTCGAACATGGTCTGGGCCAACCCTGCGGTCCTGACCGAGGCGGGCCTCGACCCCGCCGCGACCTACGCGACCCTCGACGACTGGTTCGCCGCCCTCGACGCGGTCCAGGCCACGGGCAAGACCGCCCTCTCGGTCGGCCAGACCTGGACCCAGGTCAACCTGCTCGAGACGGTCCTCATGGCCGACCTCGGTGCCGAGGCCTACAACGGGCTCTGGGACGGCACGACCGACTGGGAGAGCCCCGAGGTCACGGCCGCGCTCGAGGACTTCGAGAAGCTCATGAGCTACACCAACACCGACCGCGACGGCCTGGACTGGCCCGAGGCCACCCAGCTCGTCATGGACGGCGACGCCGCGTTCAACGTCATGGGCGACTGGGCCGTGGCGGCGTTCGAGGAGGCCGGCAAGACGGCCGGCACCGACTTCACCTACTTCCCGGTCCCCGGGACGGACGGCATGTTCGGATTCCTCGCCGACTCGTTCACGCTCCCCGTGGGAGCCAAGAACCCCGACGGTGCCAAGGCCTGGATCGAGACGGTCTCGAGCCTCGAGGGCCAGACGGCGTTCAACAAGGCCAAGGGCTCCATCCCGGCCCGCACCGACGCGAACCCGACGGACTTCTCCGAGTACCAGCAGACCGCCATCACCTCGTTCGCGGACGACACGATCGTGCCGTCGCTCGCGCACGGCGCAGCCGCCTCGGTCGCCGTGCTCAACGCCGTCTCGGACGCGACGAGCAAGTTCACCTCCGGCGCCTCCGACCTGGCGCAGTACCAGGCCGACCTGGCCGCTGCCGCCGCCGAGTAGGGCGCGGGGCGGGCCCGTCGCGGAGCTGCTCGCGCAGCCCCGCGGCGGGCACCGCCCGGTCACGTCCCGTACCCGCGGCGTCCCGCCGCACCGCCTCGTTCCCCGCCGCACCGGTCGGCGGGCGCTCCCGCACCCCCGCGGCGAGCGCCCCGGACCGTGCCCGCACCCTTGGAGGATCACCGGTGATCCACTCCGCCCGACGCTGGGGGCCGCCACTGCTCCTCGTCGCCCCGTCCCTGATCCTGGTGGGGGTGTTCGTCTACGGCCTCATCGCGATCAACTTCTCGACCTCGACCACGGACATGCACAAGGCCGCACAGTCCACGGGTCAGGCGCCCGTGTCCAGGGTCGGCTTCCAGAACTACCTCGACCTCCTCGCGAGCCCGGAGTTCCAGCACTCGCTGCTGAACCTGCTGATCTACACCGTGGTCTTCCTGGTGGGCACCATGGTCATCGGCTTCGTCTGGGCCTGGCTCCTCGACAAGCCCGTCAAGGGTGAGGGCTTCTTCCGCGCCGTCTACCTGTTCCCCATGGCGGTCTCGTTCATCGCCTCGGGCGTCGTGTGGCGCTGGCTCCTCAACTCGAACCAGGACGAGAAGGCCAGCGGCCTCAACCGGCTGTTCCAGATGATCGGGCTCGACGCGCTCCAGAACGACTGGTGGAACAACGTCACGTTCGGCATCGCGGCCATCGCGATCCCCGCGATCTGGCAGCTCTCCGGCTACGTCATGGCGCTCTTCCTCGCAGGGTTCCGCGGCATCCCGGAGGAGCTGCGCGAGGCGGCCCGCATCGACGGCGCGAGCGAGTGGAAGCTCTACCGCTACGTGCTCTTCCCGCAGCTCACCCCGATCGCGCTGTCCGCGCTCATCATCGTGGGCCACATGTCGCTCAAGGCGTTCGACCTCATCATGTCGATCTCCAAGCCCTCGAACTACCAGACCAAGGTCCCCGCGGTCGACATGTACGTCTTCAAGTCGAGCTTCGACTACGCGAACGCGGCCGCGGTGGGCGCGATCCTGCTCATCATCGTGGCGCTCGTGATCGTGCCCTACCTGATCTCCCTGAACCGCAAGGAGAAGATCCGATGACCACGGTCACCACCCCTGTCGAGGCGACGGCACCGGGCTCGGGCTCGGGGTCCGGCGCCGCCGGCTCGCGTCGTCGCAAGAAGCCGGTCGAGCGGTTCTCCGTGGCCCGTACGCTGCGCTACGCGCTCCTGATCCTGTTCGTGCTCGTCGTGCTCGTGCCCGTCTACGTCCTGCTCGTCACGAGCTTCAAGGGACCGGGCGACGCGGCGCCGACCCGCGCGTGGAACCTGCCGCAGGTGTGGACCACGGAGAACTGGCAGGCCGCGTGGACCGCGCTGTCGCCCGCGATCCTGCGCACGCTCCAGATGGTGATCCCGGCCGCGCTCATCTCGGCGTTCCTCGGGTCGCTCAACGGGTTCGTGCTCTCACGCTGGCGGTTCCGGGGAGCGAACCTCGTCTTCACGCTCATCCTCTTCGGCATGTTCATCCCGTATCAGGCGGTGATCATCCCGCTCAACCAGCTCGTCCTGAGCCTCGACCTGCCGAGCGGCATCCCGACGCTGATCGTGCTGCACGTGATCTACGGCCTGCCGATCACGACGCTGATCTTCCGCAACTACTACCAGACCGTCCCGAGCGAGCTCATCGAGGCCGCGCGCGTCGACGGGGCGGGCATGCTGCGCACGTACTGGTCGATCGTCCTGCCGCTGTCGATCCCGAGCTTCGTGGTCGTGCTGATCTGGCAGTTCACGTCCGCGTGGAACGACTTCCTCTTCGCGGTGTTCTTCTCCTCGAGCCAGAACGGCCCGGTCACGCTCGCGCTCAACAACCTCGCGAACGGTGCGCTGCTGCAGAACTACGGCGTCTCGATGGCGGGGGCGCTGTTCGCCTCGCTCCCGACCCTCCTGGTCTACATCCTGCTCGGCAAGTACTTCATGGGTGGGCTCATGTCCGGGTCGGTCAAGGGCTGAGGCGGGCATTCGACGGGCATTCGACGAGCATTCGACGAGCATTCGACGAGCATTCGACGAGCAGGGGCCCGTCCGGGGAAGATCTCGGACAAGGACGACGAACGGGGAACGATGACGGTCATGGACGAGCCGGCACGCACGACGGGCGGGGCCGCGTGGCGTCACGACGAGCTGCGCAGGCTGCTCGCCTTCGCGCAGGCGTCGCTCGGGCCCGACGGCGGGGCGCGGTGGCTCGACGCCGACGGCGTCCCCGACGCGCGCCAGCCCGTGCACACGTGGATCACCGCACGCATGGCGCACGTGCACGCGCTCGGGACCCTGCTCGGGGTGCCCGGGGCCGACGCGCTCGCGGACCGGGCCCTCGACGGGCTGCGCACCCACCTCGCCGACCCCGTGGACGGCGGCTGGTTCGCCTCGCGCGGACCGGGCGACGCGGTCGACGACACCAAGAGCGCCTACGCGCACGCGTTCGTCGTCCTGGCCGCGTCGAGTGCCACGATCGCGGGACGGCCCGGTGCGCGCGATCTGCTCGACGACGCGCTGCGCGTCCTCGACCAGGAGTTCTGGGACGCGGACCAGGGCATGCTGCGGGACGAGTGGGACCGTGCCTGGACCGTGTGCGCGCCCTACCGGGGGGCGAACGCCAACATGCACGGCGTCGAGGCGCTGCTCGCGGCGCACTCGGCGACGGGCGACCCCTTGTGGCTCGAGCACGCCGCGGCGATCGCTGACCGGGTCGTCGGCTGGGCGGCCGAGCGCGACTGGAGGGTCGTCGAGCACTTCGACGCCTCGTGGCAGCCACAGCCAGAGCTCAACGCCGACCACCCCGCCGACCAGTTCAAGCCGTACGGGTCGACGCCCGGCCACGGGTTCGAGTGGTCACGCCTGCTGCTGCAGCTCGACGCGGCGCGGAGGGCGCAGGACCCCAGGGCGGCCGGTGGGGTCGCCGTCGCACCGGGGGCCCGCCTCGACGCCGCCCGCCACCTGTTCGACCGCGCCGCGGCCGACGGCTGGGACCCCGAGGAGGGCGGGTTCGTCTACACCGTGGACTGGTACGGGCGACCTGTCGAGCAGCGCCGCTTCCACTGGGTCGCGGCCGAGGCGATCGCGGCCGCCGAGGTCTTCGCCCGGGTCACGGGCGAGGAGCGGTACGCGCGGCTCGCCGACGACTGGTGGGCGTACGCGCGGTCTCACCTCGTCGACGTCGAGCGGGGCTCGTGGCACCACGAGCTCGACGCCCACAACCGGCCGTCGGCCGAGGTGTGGGGCGGCAAGCCCGACGTCTACCACGCGGGGCAGGCGCTCCTCCTCGCGGACGTGCCGGTCACGGGGAGCCTCGCGGAGTCGGTCCGCGCCTGGCGCGCTCAGCGCGTGGGGTAGACCTGCACCTCGGCCGCCTTGACCACGAACCACACGCGTTCGCCCGGTGCGAGGCGCAGGTCGGCGACGGACGTCGGGGTCAGGTCGGCGGCGAGGTGCCCGACGGCGTCGCGCACCTCGCGCGGTCCCGTCGCCTCTCCCCAGGCCCGGAAGAGCTGCCCGTGCGGCTCGAGCGACGTGATCGTCACCGCGAAGGCGTTGCGCGGGCTGCCCGACGGCGCCTCGCGGTGGATGGCGACCGCCCGGGGCTCGAACATCGCTACCGCGGGGTCCCCCGCGACGAGGCCCTCGTCGTCGGCCACGACCCCGGCCACGACCTGCGTCGTGGTGGGGGCGGGTGGGGTGCCCGCGCTGCTCGTGCCGGTCGCTGCGTCACCTCCCGCGCCGAGCCGCAGCCCGCCGTCGTCGGTCGCGGTGCCCGCGAGCAGGTTGATCCCCGCCAGGCGCGCCGCGAACCGCGACCGCGGCCGGGTCAGGACCTCGCGCGCCGGCCCGTCCTCGACGACCCGGCCGTGCTCCAGGACGACCGCGCGGTCGGCGAGGAGGAGGACGTCGAGCAGGTCGTGCGTCACGAGCAGGGTCGTGCGGGGGTGGGCGCGGTGGGTGTCGTGCAGGGTGCGGCGCACCTGCTGCGCGACCCCGACGTCGAGCGACGCGAGCGGTTCGTCGAGCAGCAGGACGCGGGGGTCGGTCGCGAGCGCTCGCGCGATCGAGATCCGTTGCGCCTGGCCGCCGGAGAGCTCGCGCGGCCGGCGCCCGGCGAGGTGCTCCGCGTCGAGCGTCGCGAGGCGCTCGCGGGCCTGCGCCCGGGCCTCACGCCGGGTCGCACCGCGGGCGCGGAGCCCGAACGCGACGTCGTCGACCGCGTCGAGGTGCGCGAAGAGCAGCGGGCGCTGCGTGAGCCAGCCGACGCCGCGACGCCGAGGGGGGACTGCGGTGCCGCGCGTGGTGTCGGTGAGGACGGTGCCGTCGATCGAGACGCGCAGCTCGTCGGGGCACCCCGACCGGGGGCGGCCGCGGTGGGGGAGGAGGCCGGTGACGGCCTGGAGCAGGGTCGACTTCCCGGCGCCGTTGGGGCCGAGGACCGCGACGACCTGGCCGGGCTCGATCGTGAGGTCGAGGTCGACGCCGCGCTCCGCGAGGCGGACACGCACGCGCACCGGTGCACCGAGGGGGACGGACCCGCCCGCTGCGGGTGACGCACCGGTCCGTCGGGGGTGACGCGACCCGTCGCCGTCGGCCGAGATCGCGTCCCCCTCGGCCGGCTTCCCGTCCCCCTCGGCGGGGGTCTCGCGGCCGAACGGCCCTCCGTGCACGGCCGCGGTGACGACCACGGCCACGACCACGAGCAGGAGCGACAGCGCGACCGCGGCGTCGGGGTCTGCGCTGCGCTGCAGGTAGATCTCGAGCGGCAGGGTCTGCGTGACGCCCTGGAGCGCCCCGGCGAACGTGATGGTCGCGCCGAACTCCCCGAGGGCGCGCGCGAACGCGAGCACCGCCCCGGACGCGAGCCCGGGCAGGACGAGCGGCAGGGTCACGCGGCGCAGGACGGTCGTGGGGGAGGCGCCGAGCGTCGCGGCGACCTCCTCGTAGCGCGCGTCGTGGGTCCGCAGCGCCCCTTCGAGGCTCAGCACGAGGAACGGCAGCGCGACGAACGTCTGCGCCATGACCACCGCGGCGGTCGTGAACGCGACCTCGATCCCCAGGACGGACAGGTGCTGGCCGATCAGCCCGCGCCGCCCGAACGTGTAGAGCAGCGCGATGCCTCCCACGACGGGCGGCAGGACGAGGGGGAGCAGCACGAGCGCACGGGCCACGCGCTGCCCCGGGAACGTGGTCCGCGCGAGGACGAGGGCCATGGGTGCGCCGAGCAGCACGCAGCACCCGGTCGCGACGAGCGAGGTCCGCACCGAGAGCCACAGGGCGTCGGTCGCGGTCGGTGAGGTGAGCAGGTCCCAGATCCCCCCGAGGCCCCCGGAGACGTCGAGGCGCGCGACCATGGCGACCACGGGCACGACGACGAACAGGGCCCCGAGGATCGCGGGGGCCAGGACCCAGCGGGGGAGCCCGCGCATCAGGTGGCCTCCCTGGTCCTCGCGGGGTCGTCGCCCGGGCGAGGGGAGCGACCTCGCCCGGGGCGACGCTCGTCGTCGGGCCTCACGGCGCCCCGAAGCCCGCCTTCGCGAGCGCGGCCTGGCCGACGGGCCCGGTCACGAGGTCGAGCCACTCCTGTGCCAGTGCGGCGTCCGCGGCGCCGGAGGTCACGGCGATCGGGTAGGTGTTCAGGACGGTCTTCGTCTCGGGGACGTCGACCACCTCGACGTCGTCGCCCGCGAGGGTCGCGTCGGTGACGTAGACGAGCCCGGCGTCGGCCTCCCCGGCCGTGACCTTGGCGAGCACGTCCGTCACGCTCGCCTCCTCGCTCACGCGGTGGACGGCGGTCCCGGCGGCGGCCTCGACCTTGGCGGTCGCGGCCCCGCAGGGCACCTCGGCGGCGCACACGACGACCTTGAGGTCCTCGCGCGCCAGGTCCGCGAACGACGTGATGCCGCCAGGGTTCCCGGCGGGCACGACGACCGTGAGGGTGTTGGTCGCGAAGACCACGGGGTCGGCGGCGTCGCCGCCCTCGACGACGCGCCCCATGTTCGTGGTGTCTGCCGACGCGAACACGTCGCCGGGGCTCCCGGCGAGGAGCTGGTCGGCGAGGTCGGCCGACCCTGCGAACGACAGGGCGACGGTCACGCCGTCGTGGTCGGCCTCGAAGTCCGTGGCGAGGTCCGCGAACACGTCGCGCAGCGAGGCGGCGGCGAGCACGGTGAGCGTCTGCTCGGCGGCGGGCGCGGAGCCGGTGTCTCCGGGGTCCGCAGTGCCCGACGGCGCCGCGCACCCCGCGAGCGCGGCCACCAGCAGGGCGGTGGTCCCCGCGGTGAGCGTGCGCAGGGCGGGGCGTGCGGCGGGATGCGTCGTGGTGCGGGGGGCGGTGCGGAAGGGGAAGGTGCGGGTCACGCGAGGCCTCCTGGCGTCTCGACGATCACGGTGGTGGCCTTGACGACGGCGACGGCGAGACTCCCCGGTTCGAGACCGAGCTCGTGGACGGCCTCGGTGCTCATGAGGGACACGACGCGCTGTCCGCCGCACAGCATCTCGACCTGGGACATCACGGTGTCGCTGACGACGCCGGTGACGATGCCGACGAACCGGTTCCTGGCGGAGCGGGCGACGCCCGAGGGGTCGGGCGCGGACTGCGCGGTGCGGACAGCCCACTCGGCGAGCTGCGCGCCGTCGACGACCTTGCGACCGGAGCCGTCGAGCGTCGCGTCGAGGTCTCCGGCGTCGACCCAGCGCCGCACGGTGTCGTCACTGACGCCGAGCAGGTCGGCTGCTTCCCTGATCCGATAGTGCGGCATGAGGACGACTATAGGCCCGCAGATGCGGATTGCCGGGCTGGTCGCGTGACGGTTGAGCACCGGTTCCAGCGCATTTGTCCTATGTGGCGGCCCGGGCGTGGCATGCTCGGGCGGTGCGCACGCACCGGTGCGCGGGGAAGATCGGAGGACTCGTGGTTCGTCGGTACTGGAGCTCGCTCGCACTGATCGTGATCGGCGCCGTCTGGGCGCTGGGCGGTGGGATCGCCGCGCTGACCGGCAAGGACGGACCGCAGTCCCCGATCCTGTTCGTCGTGCTGGGCGGCGTGGCCGTGCTGGTCGGCGTCGGGAGCGCCGTCGTCCGGTCCCGCACGCGCGACGAGGTGTGACGGCGGCGCGGGGCGGGAGCGTCGGTCCGTCCGGAGGCGAACGCGAGAGGCCCCGCACCAGCAGGTGCGGGGCCTCTCGACGTGTGGAGCGGATGACGGGAATCGAACCCGCGCTATCAGCTTGGGAAGCTGAAGTTCTACCATTGAACTACATCCGCGTGACGTGGAACCCTGCAGCTCGCGGGCCGTCTCCGGCCGGTGCGAGCCGGTGAGGAACCGGCGTGCGTCCACGATCATACCCACGTCGGGCCAGGATGCCAGCATCTTGTGCCCGAGCACTGCCTGAGGAGGCGTCTTGTCCGAGAACCCGTACCAGCAGCAGCCCACCGATCCTGCGGCTGGAGCGGACCCGTACGGCACGTCCGGTGGGGCGCCGCAGCAGCCCGCGTACGGGGCACCGACCGAACCGTACGCCCAGCAGCCGGCGTACGGCGAGCAGCCCGCGTACGGGGAGCACTCGGCCTACGGCACGGACCCTTACGCCCAGCAGCCCGGGTACGGGTACGGAGCCCCCCAGCAGGGCTATCAGCAGGGGTACCAGCAGCCGTACGGCGCGTACGGCGCCCAGCAGCCGGGCTACTACGAGGACCCGAACGCGAAGTCACGGCTCGCGGCCGGTCTGCTCGGCATCTTCCTGGGGTCGCTCGGCATCCACCGCTTCTACCTCGGGTACACCGGGATCGGCGTGGCGATGCTGCTGATCTCGGTCCTGTCGTTCGGCTTCCTGGCGCCGCTCGTCGGGATCTGGGGTCTCGTCGAGGGCATCCTCTACCTGACGTCCAAGAGCGGTCAGTACTCGGTCGACTCCACGGGCCGCCCGCTGCGCAGCTGACGTACCCCCGCGGTCCGATACTCCGCACCGGCGCCCCGCCGGTGCGGAGTACGGTTGCCCCGTGCTCCTCTCCGACCGCGACATCACTGCCGAGATCGACGCCCAGCGGGTCCGCCTGGACCCCTACGACCCTGCGATGCTCCAGCCGTCGAGCATCGACGTGCGGCTCGACAAGTTCTTCCGGTTGTTCGACAACCACAAGTACCCGTTCATCGACCCGTCGACGGACCAGCCGGACCTGACGCGCCTGGTCGAGGTCGAGCCGGGCGAGCCGTTCATCCTGCACCCGGGCGAGTTCGTCCTGGGCGCGACCTTCGAGCAGGTCTCCCTGCCCGACGACGTCGCGGCCCGTCTCGAGGGCAAGTCCAGCCTGGGCCGCCTCGGTCTCCTCACGCACTCGACGGCCGGGTTCATCGACCCGGGTTTCAGCGGTCACGTGACGCTCGAGCTGAGCAACGTCGCGACGCTCCCGATCACGTTGTGGCCGGGCATGAAGATCGGCCAGCTGTGCTTCTTCCGCCTGTCGTCGGCCTCGGAGCACCCGTACGGATCGTCGATCTATGGTTCTCGGTACCAGGGCCAGCGCGGGCCGACGGCCTCGCGTTCCTGGCAGAACTTCCACCGCACCGACGTGTGATCCCCAGCCGGCTCGACCGAGCCCGCCTGATCGGACGTCGTCACCGCAGAGAGGCCGAACCCACCGTGTCGCAACCGACCAGCCCGACCCTCCAGCCGTTCCCCGCGTCGTCGGCGCAGGCCCACCAGGCGCGGCACCTGCTCGCGCTGCCGGGGGACGTCGAGGTCGACGAGGTCGAGACCCTTGCCGTGTCCAGGTTCGCGGGCGCGCGGTGGGACGTGGCGCCGTCGGGCACGGACCCCCTGACGCCGGCGCCCCGCACGGCCAGGCCGGGCGAGCCGGGAGTCCTGCGCACCTCGCGGCACACGACGCTGACCGGACCGTACTCGCCGTGGTCGGCAGACGGGGTCAACCCCGGCCTGCCGCCGGGCACGGAGCAGGTGTTCGACGTCGTGTGTCCCCGCGACCGTGGTGACGCCCCGATCCCTGGTGGTGGAGACCGCGACGGTGTCGGGCGGGCCTTCGCGTCCGGGTTGCCGACGCGTGAGGAAGAGCGTGTGATCGCGTGGCTCGTCGAGGTCGCGCGCCGCCTCGGCGGGTCGATCCGGGTCGATGCCGGCAACCCGGTGTCCCCGGCGGTGGTCCTGACCCCGGACCCGGGCGTCGCCGTGAACATGTCGGTGTTCTCGGACGTGTGGCTCGACCCGCAGGCGGCGGTGGCCGTCGTGGGGGCCGTGCACCCCCGCGTGGTGCTCGCGACCGAGGGGAGCCCGTACCAGGGGCCGCCGCAGGGTATCGGGGAGATGCCGCTGTTCCGGGGCGAGAAGTTCGACCCCGAGCTGCGGCGGGCGCTGCACGCGCAGGCGGACGACATCGACATCGCGGCCCTGACGAGCGGCAAGATCCTCGACGGGTACGGGCTCGTGATCGACATGGGCGTCGACGGCCTCGTGGCCGTCGAGGTCGGTGGCGAGGAGCAGCTGCCGCTGCTGCTGCGCAACCTGCCGTGGGCGTCCCAGGGCGCGGTCGCGTACCGGGTGCGCTGGGAGCCGCGGGACCTCGTCGAGGCGCAGATGGAGGTGCCGTCGTTCGAGCTGAAGATCGCGCGCAAGCGTGCTGCCGAGCTTGTCGCGACCGTGACCCGGGCGCTCTACGCGGCCGTGGGCGGGGAGATCGCCGACGAGGCCGACTTCTTGGTGGACCCGCAGGACGTCTGAGGGTTGGTTGCGCTCTCATCCGTGCCCCGCATACCCTCGACCGGCCGGCAGGAATCGGGTGAACAGGGCGAGGTGGGCATGTCGGAGGGTGCAGTGCGCAGCAGCGCGGCCACGGCCCGCCGCCGCGGGAACCCGTTGGCGCTCGCGGTCCTCGCCCAGCTCGGCGACAAGCCCATGCACCCCTACGAGATCGCGCGCGTGCTTAAGGACGGCCGCAAGGACGAGTCCGTCCGGCTGAACTACGGCTCGCTCTACTCGGTCATCACGGCACTGGTGCGCGACGGGTTCATCGAGCCCGCGGGCACCGAGCAGGACGGGAACCGGCCCCAGCGGACCGTCTACCGGCTCACGGGGGCCGGGCGCGAGGAGGTCGACGACTGGATGCGCAGCCTGCTCGAGACCCCGGTCAAGGAGTTCCCGCAGTTCATGGCGGCGCTCAGCTTCATGCAGGTCCTCGCGCCCGACGACGCCGCCACCCTCCTGCGCACCCGTCTCGTGGCGCTGCGGGTCGCCGTCAGCCGGCTCGAGGACGACCTGGAACGCCGCGTCGAGGAGGTCCCGGCCCCCTTCACCGCCGAGACCGAGTACGAGCTCGCGCTGCTCCTCGCCGAGCTGCGGTACACCGAGGTCCTGGTCCGTCGCCTGGGGGACGGCACGCTGCGCGGCCTCGACGCCTGGGGGACGAGCGCGGTCGACGAGGCGGTCCCTGCCCTGTAGCCGGCCTCCGGTGGCTCGTGCCGGTCGGTGGCCGAACCGTGGCTCGCCGGTGCATTCCCGCTGAACCTGTGACATCTCCCACCGGTGCACGGGGCGTCGCGTGGTCTTGAGGGCCTCGTCGAACGGTAAAATACCTACCGGACCCGGTGTGTCTCCGGGCCGTCCTCCACCTGCGCGCCGTCGAGCAGGAACGGTCGGTCCGCGCGGCGCCGGCGGTCCGTGTTCTCGCCCACCCGCCCCCGACCAGGACGGAGCGGACGTGCTCTATCTGCTCGTTGCGCATCTGGCAATGGCACTCGGCGCGCCCGCACTCGTGTCGGTGCTGGGCCGCAAGGCGTTCTTGGTGATGGCCCTCGCGCCCGCCTCCGCCGCTGTCTACGCCCTCAGCTGGACCACGCGCGTCATGGACGGCGTGCACCCCACCGAGGTCACCCAGTGGGTGCCCGGCCTGGGGCTCGAGCTCGCCTTCCGCATGGACACCCTGTCGTGGCTCATGCTGCTGCTCGTCGGTGGCGTGGGCGCGCTGGTCCTCGTGTACTGCTCGGCCTACTTCTCTCCCACCGCCTCGGGACTCGGCCGCTTCGGGGCCGTGCTCACCGCGTTCGCGGGAGCCATGGTCGGCCTCGTCACGTCCGACGACATGCTGCTCCTGTTCATCTTCTGGGAGCTCACGACCGTCTTCTCCTACCTGCTGATCGGTCACTACGCGGACCGGAAGGCGAGCCGGCGCGCCGCGATGCAGGCCATCGTCGTGACCACGGCCGGTGGTCTGGCGATGCTCGTGGGCGTCGTGATCCTGGGGGTCCAGGGAGGGACGTTCCGCCTCTCGGAGATCATCGCGGACCCGCCGACGGGGGGCGCCGTGACCGCGGCGATCGTCTGTCTCCTGGCCGGTGCGGCGAGCAAGGCCGCGCTCATCCCGCTGCACTTCTGGCTCCCCGCGGCCATGGCCGCGCCCACCCCGGTCAGCGCCTACCTGCACGCCGCGGCCATGGTCAAGGCCGGTGTCTACCTCGTCGCGCGCTTCGCCCCCGCGTACTCCGACACCACGGTCTGGCGCACGATCGTCATCGTCCTGGGCGTCGGCACGCTGCTCCTGGGTGGCTACCGGGCGCTGCGCCAGCACGACCTCAAGCTCGTCCTGGCGTTCGGCACCGTGAGCCAGCTCGGCCTGATCGTCCTGCTCGTGGGCCTCGGGACGCGGTCCGCCGCGCTCGCGGGCCTCGCGATGATCGGCGCGCACGCCATGTTCAAGGCGTCGCTCTTCCTCGTGGTCGGCGTGGTCGACGCCGCGACGGGTACCCGCGACCTGCGCCGGTTGACGGGCGTCGGGCGCGCGCTGCCCCTGACCGCGCTCGCCGGCGGGCTCGCGACCGCGTCCATGATCGGCCTGCCCCCGCTCGCGGGGTACGTCGCGAAGGAGGCCGCGCTCGAGTCGCTCCTGCACGGCGAGGGGCCGGCCTGGGTGAACACGGTCGTGCTGATCGGCGTGGTCGTGGGCTCGATGTTCACGGTCGCGTACGGGGTGCGGTTCTTCTGGGGAGCGTTCGCGACCAAGCGGCACGTCGCCGCGGCGGTGGCTCGTGCCAACGAGCACGTCCGGGTCGACGCCGTCACCAAGGACGCGGCGGCGCAGGGCTCGCCCACGCCGCCGGCGGCCGCCACGCAGCGCGGCCCGGGACTCGCGCCCGACGACGCCCCGATCGACCCCGCGCGCATCCACCGGCAGCCGGCGCTCCTCGTGTGGCCGGCCCTGGTGCTGGCCCTCCTCGGACTCGCGACGGCCCTGGTGCCGCACTTCGGCGAGGACCTGCTCGCGCCCTACGCCGACACGTACCCGGTCGGCGAGCCGGGCCACCTGGTCCTCTGGGCGGGCTTCACCCCTGCCCTGGGGCTCACGGTCCTGATCCTCGGGGTCGGTGCCGTGCTGTTCTGGCAGCGCAACGCGGTCGAGCGGTTCCAGGCGTCCCTGTGGACGGGCCCCGAGGCCGACCGCACGTACCGGCGGATCATGCGCCGCCTCGACGACTTCGCGGCCGACGTCACCGCGGTCACCCAGCGTGGCTCGCTGCCGTTCTACCTCGGCGCGATCCTCGTCGTCCTGGTCGCCGGGCCCGGTCTGCTGATGTTCATCGGCGGGCAGTGGCCCGAGCAGGTCAAGCCCTGGGACCGCCCGGCGCAGGTCGCCGCGGTGGCCGCCATCTGCGTCGCGTCGATCCTCGCCGCCCGGTCCCGTCGCCGCCTCAAGGCCGTGATCCTCGTCGGGATCGCCGGGTACGGCAACGCGATGCTGTTCCTGCTCCACGGTGCGCCGGACCTCGCGCTGACCCAGGTCCTGGTCGAGACCATCACGCTCGTCGTCATGGTGCTCGTGCTGCGCCGCCTGCCTCCCTACTTCTCCAACCGCCCGCTCGTCGCGTCGCGGTGGGTACGCCTGGGGCTGGGCGTCGCGGTGGGCGTCGTCATGATGGGCTTCGCCCTGACGGTGCCGCTCGCACGCGTCGCGAGCCCCATCTCGCTCGACTTCCCGGCCGAGGCCTTCATCCACGGCTACGGCAAGAACATCGTCAACGTGACGCTCGTGGACATCCGTGCGTGGGACACCATGGGCGAGATCTCGGTGCTGCTGGTCGCGGCGACCGGCGTCGCGTCGCTCGTGTTCCTGCGCACCCGCAGCGGCGAGATCCTGCGCGAGCGCAACGCGACGTCGTCGGGGGGCGCCACCCCTGGCATCTGGGCCAACGAGGAGGACCCAGGGGCCGCGCTGCGCCGTCGCGGGGTCGACCAGGCCACCGAGGCGGGCAAGCAGCCGCGCATGCTCGTGTGGCTCAGCGCCGGGCGGACGCTCGCCCCGCAGCGACGGTCGGTCATCTTCGAGGTCGTCACGCGCGTGCTCTTCCACTCGATGATCGTGTTCGCGATCTTCCTGCTGTTCTCGGGGCACAACGCACCCGGTGGCGGGTTCGCGGCCGGGCTCGTCGTCGGGATCGCGCTCATCGTGCGATACCTCGCCGGCGGGCGGTACGAGCTCGGCGAGGCCGCGCCGGTCCACCCGGGCCTGCTGCTCGGCACCGGGCTGTTCCTGTCCGTCGGGGTCGGGCTGATCGGCCTGTTCATGGGCAAGAGCGTCCTGCTGAGCACCGCGATCGACATCAGCCTGCCGCTCATCGGGACCGTCCACCTGGTCACGTCCCTGTTCTTCGACGTCGGGGTGTTCCTCGTCGTCGTGGGCCTGGTGCTCGACATCCTGCGCACCCTCGGCGCAGAGATCGACCGGCAGGCCGAAGCCTCCGCCCGGGAGGACGCAGGACCCATGGAAGCGATGGAACCGGACCAGATCGGAGGGGGGCGACGATGAGCCTGACGAACCACCTGCTCGCGCCGCTCCTGCTGCCCGCCGCGGACGTCGACCCCGCCGACGTGGCGCGGACCACCGACAGCATCGACATGACCCCGAGCCTGATCCTCGTGCTCGCGATCGGCGTGCTGTTCGCGACCGGTATCTACCTGCTCCTCGAGCGCAGCCTGACCCGCGTGCTGATCGGGTTCATCCTCATCGGCAACGGCGCGAACCTCATGTTCCTCGTCGCCGGTGGGCGTGCCGGGGGCGCACCCCTCATCGGGACGACGCCCCCTGACCAGATGAGCGACCCGCTCGTCCAGGCGATGGTGCTGACGGCCATCGTCATCACCCTGGGCCTCACGGCCTTCGTGCTCGCCATGGCCTACCGGTCGTGGCAGCTGCACGGTCACGACGAGGTGCAGGACGACCTCGAGGACCGCCGGGTCGCGCGCCACGCTGCGCGCAACGCCCCGGCCTTCGAGGACTCCGACACCGAGGAGAGCGGAGAGACCCTGGACGACGAGGCCTCGCAGGTGTTCGACGAGACCGACGGCGACGGGGACGGGGAGACCGACTCCCGCGGCGAGCGTCCGAGCGAGAAGGACGCCCCGGCGTCGGGCAGGCCCGGCACCGGAGGAGGTGAGGGCCGATGAACCTCACCTACGGCTTCGCGACCCTCGTCCCGCTGCCCGTGGTCCTGCCGCTGTTCGCGGCGGGCCTCGCGCTCGCGCTCTGGCGCCACCCGCGCGCCCAGCACATCATCTCCGTCGCCGCGCTGTCCCTGGTGCTGGCGGCCTCCATCGGTCTGCTCGTCGGGGCGGACAACGGCCCCATCGTGGTCGACGTCGGGGAGTGGGCCGCCCCTGTCGGCATCGACCTGGTCGCCGACCGGCTCTCGGCGCTCATGCTCACGGTGTCGAGCTTCGTGCTGCTGTGCGTCCTGCTCTACTCGCTGGGGCAGGGCGTCGCGGACGGGCACGACAAAGCACCCGTCTCGATCTACCACCCGACCTACCTGGTCCTTGCCGCGGGGGTCGCGAACGCGTTCCTCTCGGGCGACCTGTTCAACCTCTACGTGGGCTTCGAGATCCTGCTCGCGGCGTCGTACGTCCTGCTGACCCTGGGCGGGACGGGCGAACGCATCCGCGCAGGGTCGATCTACGTGGTCGTCGCACTCCTGTCGTCCGTGATCTTCCTCGTCGCGATCGCGCTCACCTACGCCGCGACGGGCACGGTCAACCTGGCCCAGCTCGCCGAGCGCCTGCCCGACGTGGACCCCGGGGTCCGCATGACGCTCCAGCTCCTGCTGCTGCTCGCGTTCGGGATCAAGGCGGCGATCTTCCCGCTCTCGGCCTGGCTCCCGGACTCGTACCCGACGGCGCCCGCGCCCGTCACGGCCGTGTTCGCGGGGTTGCTGACCAAGGTCGGCGTCTACGCGATCATCCGCACCCAGACGCTGCTGTTCCCGGACAACCGGCTCGACACGGTCCTCATGTGGCTCGCGCTGCTGACCATGGTCATCGGCATCCTGGGTGCCGTGGCGCAGAACGACATCAAACGTCTGCTGTCGTTCACGCTCGTCAGCCACATCGGGTACATGATCTTCGGCATCTCGATGGCGTCGGAGGCCGGGATGGCGGCGTCGATCTTCTACGTCGTGCACCACATCACCGTCCAGACCACGCTGTTCCTCGTGGTCGGGCTCATCGAGCGGCGAGGCGGCTCCACGTCCCTGGACAAGCTGGGCGGTCTCGCGAAGATCGCCCCGGGGCTCGCGATCCTGTTCTTCATCCCCGCGATGAACCTCGCGGGCATCCCGCCGCTGTCGGGCTTCCTCGGCAAGGTCGGGCTGCTCCAGGAGGGCGTCGCCCAGGGCACGCCGCTCACGTGGGCGCTCGTCGTGGGCAGCGTCGTGACGTCGCTGCTGACGCTCTACGCGATCGTGAAGGCGTGGAACAAGGCGTTCTGGCAGACGGCCCCGGTCGAGCTGCCGTCGACCGGCACGCCGCGAGGCATGGTCGGGCCGACGACGGCGCTCGTCGCCTTCGGCCTGGCCCTCACGTTCGCCGCCGGGCCGCTGTACTCGTACGCCGAGAGGGCCGCCGGGAACCTCATGCAGCCCTCGACCTACGTCGACGCGGTCTTCCCCGACGACTCCGGTCGCGGGCAAGGGGTCTCGAGCGACCTCGTCGAGGAGGAGCAGGGAGGTGAGGGGTCATGAGCCTGCACCGTCGTAGAGGCCCGCTCGCGGGCGGCTGGTTCGGGCGCCTCACCGCGCAGTGGCGCACCGTCGTCTGGCTGACCGTCGTGTGGGTCATGCTGTGGGGCGAGCTGTCGTGGGGCAACGTCCTCGCGGGGATCCTCCTCGCGAGCCTGCTCATCACGTTCATGCCGCTGCCGTCCATCGCGACGAGCGGCACCGTGCGCCCCTGGCCCCTGCTCGTGCTCGTCGCCCGGTTCGTCGCCGACCTCGTGGTCGCGTCCTTCCAGGTGAGCATGCAGGCGTTCAAGCTACGCCACACCCCGCACGGGGCCGTGGTCGGCGTGCGCCTGCGCAACCCCTCGGACATCTACATGACCATCACGTCCGAGCTCAGCTCGCTCGTGCCCGGCTCGCTCGTCATCGAGGCGCACCGCCTCACGGGGATGCTGTACCTGCACGTGCTCGACCTCGACGCCGCAGGCGGCGCGGACAAGGTCCGTCAGGACACGCTCGACCTCGAGGCCCGCGTGCTGCGCGCGTTCGCGTCCAACGACGAGCTCAAGGCCGCCGGGCTGTACCACCACCCGGGCGAGACTCCCGAGCCCGCGGGCGCGACGGCGTCGGGCGGGACCACCGGGGCACCCGGGGCACCCGGGGCCGACGGCGCCGCTCGCCGGACCGAACGTCGTACCGACCGAGGGGAGGGGCAGCGATGATCGTCGTCGTCCTCGTCTGCGCCGTGCTCCTCGCCTCGGCCGCGACGCTCGCCGTCGTCCGGGCCGAGAAGGGCCCGTCGATGCTCGACCGCACCATCGCGCTCGACGTCTTCACGACGACGCTCGTCGGCACCATCGCGCTCGAGGCCGCCTGGTCCCGGCGCACCGAGACCATCCCGATCCTCGTCGTCCTCTCGCTCGTGGGCTTCGTCGGGTCCGTGACCATCGCGCGGTTCGCGTCCGTCGAGCCCGAGGGCGAAGGGCGCATCAAGACCCGCGAGGAGATCGCCGCCGAGGAGGCCGAACGCCTCGCGGCCGAAGAGGGCGAGCAGGACAAGGCCGCTGACCCCGAGCACGGCGCGGAGCACGAGCCCGACGCGCTGCACGAGGTCGAGGAGGCCGCGGCCCCCGAGGTCGGCGGCTCGACCGGACCCGAGGAGGCACGCTCATGAGCTGGACCCTGGTGGCCGACGTCGTCGCCGCGATCTTCCTGCTGTGCGGGGCGTTCCTCGCGTTCGCCGCCGGTGTGGGCGTCGTGCGGTTCCCGGACCTGCTCGCGCGCATGCACGCCGCGACCAAGCCGCAGGTGCTGGGACTGATCCTCGTGCTGATCGCGCTCGGGCTGCGGCTGCGGAGCTGGTCGGCCGTGGGCATGCTCGTGCTCGTCGTGATCTTCCAGCTCATGACGTCGCCCGTCGCCGCGCACATGGTGGGCCGTGCGGGCTACCGGACCGGGAAGGTCCGCCCCGACCTGCTCGTGCTCGACGACCTCACGGCGGACCAGGAGGCGGCGGACCGCGAGAAGGACGTCGCGGACCGCGAGAAGGACGTCGCGGACCGCGAGAAGGCGGACGGCAAGGGGCCCGCCGAGGGTGACGCCGGAACCCGCCGAGGGTGACGGCCGCGCCCGCCGAGGGCGATGCGTCCCCGCGCGTGGCGACGGGTCCGGTGATAGACCCGCTACATGACCTCGTCGCCCCGTGCGCAGCCCCCCACGCGGCCTGTGGCCGACAGCCCGCGCGTCGTGAAGACCGAGGAGCACGCCGAGAGCGCGCTCACGGTGATCGTCGCGTTCGGCGCGAACCTCCTCATCGCGGTCGCGAAGTCGGCCGCCGCGGTGCTCACCGGCTCGGCCTCCATGGTCGCCGAGGCCGTGCACTCGTGGGCCGACACGGGCAACGAGGTGTTCCTGCTGCTCGCGAACAAGCGGTCGCGCAAGCCCGCTGACCACGACCACCCGCTGGGGTTCGGGCGCGAGGCGTACGTGTGGTCGATGTTCGCGGCGCTCGGGCTGTTCGCGGTGGGGGCGGGTGTCTCGATCACGCACGGCATCCAGGAGCTCGTCCACCCCGAGCCCGCGGACGACTTCGGGATCGCGTACGCGGTGCTCGGCGTCGCGTTCGTCCTCGAGGGGGTCTCGTTCCTCCAGGCGAACCGGCAGGCCCGCAAGGAGGCGAAGAAGGCCGAGCGCGACCTGCTCCAGCACGTCCTGGTCACGTCCGACCCGACGCTGCGGGCCGTGTTCGCCGAGGACGCCGCAGCGCTCATGGGCCTCGTGGTGGCCTTCGTCGGCATCTTCCTGCACCAGGTCACGGGGTCGCCCGTGCCCGACGCGATCGGCTCGATCGTCGTCGGCCTGATCCTCGGTGTCATCTCGTGGATCCTCATCGATCGCAACCGGCGCTTCCTCGTGGGCGAGCCCGCGGGGGTCGGGACACGTGACGCGGTGCTCCGCGAGCTGCTCGCCGACCCCGAGGTCGACCGGGTCACGTACCTGCGCCTCGAGTTCGTCGGGCCGCGGTCGCTGTACCTGGTCGCGAGCGTCGACCTCGTGGGGGACGACGACGAGCACGTGGTCGCCGAGCGCATCGACGCGCTCGAGCGCCGGGCGACCGCGGCGCCCGTGATCGCGGGGGCCGTGATCTCGGTGTCCCCGGCGAGCGAGCCGTCCCTGGTGCCGTCGGTGTCGTCGGCCCCAGCGGTCCCGTAGGGCGATGCGCGTCGCTCTACGGCGCCGGGCCGGTCAGCCCGGCAGCCGCTCGTCGAGCCACGCGAAGACCTCGTCGAGGAACGCCGTCCGGGCCGGCTCGGGGGACAGCACGAGGTCGTGCGCGCCGCCCTCGATCGCGACGAGCGTCACGTCGTCGCCCAGCCCGGGCGCTCGGTCCTTGATGTGCTGGACGTCGAGCACGCTGTCGGTCGTGACGACCTCGGGGTGCCAGCCCTTGTTCGGCCCGGACCGTGTCGAGGTCAGGACGAGCACGGGGCACTGGACGTGCAGACCGCGAGCGATCTGCGCGTGCCCGCGCCGGATCGCGCGCGCCCAGCCTGCCCGCGCGGGGAAGCCCTCGTGCGGCTTCCAGCCGAGCTCGTAGGTCCACTCGCCGCCGGTCCCGGTGTGCAGGGCCTGCCCGTAGGCGTCGTCGAGCGAGCCCACCACGAGCCGCGGGGCGAAGCGCCCGACGACGTCGATCACCCGGGTGGAGATCACACGGTCGAACCAGGACGAGTTGAGGTCGAACCACGGGCTGTTGAGGACGAGCGCAGCCACCTTGCCGGGGCGGGCGTTGGCCCACAGGCTCGTGACGAGGCCGCCCGTCGAGTGTCCGACGACCACGAGCTCGTCGTGCCCCTCGGCCCGGATCACGGCGGCTGCCGCGTCGAGGTCCTGGGCGTAGAGGCTCAGGTCGTCGACCATGTTGGGGTCCTTGCCGGCCTCGGTCCAGTGCGCGAGCGACCGGCCGTACCCGCGCAGGTCGACCGCGTAGAACGCGTAGCCGTGCTCCTCGAAGGCGTCGCCCAGGTGGGTCTGGAAGAAGTAGTCGACGAACCCGTGGACGTACAGCACGGCCCGGCGGCGTCGTGCGCCCTCCGGGCTCGTCGCCTTGCGGACGAGCGTGGCCGTGTCGCCACCGGGGAGGTCGAGCGTGCGGGCGACCCAGTCGGGTCCGAGGACGTCCTGCTGCCAGCCGTGCGTCATGGTGCTGCCCTTCGCGCGCGGACTCGGGCGGTGCCGCGGTGCCGCCATTGTCCACTGCGGGGGCGGGCCTGTCAGAGCGAGCGTGATCCCTGGGTGTCGCTCGCCCTGACCGGACGTGCCGTGGCTCAGGCGGGCGGGGCGAGGCCTGTCGGGGGCGACGGCGGGACCGGGGGAGCCGGGGGTGCTGCGGGCGGGGCGGGGCGCACGTCCTCCCGAAGGCGGGTCGACTCGTCCATCTCCGAGTCGTCCACCTGCTCGGTCCCGGGGTCGGTGACCTGCGCGGTCCACGTCTGGGCGGGCGCGACGGGGGCGCCGGACGAGGCGGCCGGAGCGGGCGGGGCGGGCGGAGCGCTCGGCGGGCCGTACGGGTGCGCGGCGCCCTGGGGCGGTGCCGGTGGCTGCGCGGGGTACGCCTGGTACGCCTGGTACGGCGGCTGCCCGCTCGGGACCACGTGGGGCTGGGCGGGCGGGACGGCGTGGCCCGGGTACCCGTTCGGCGCGGGCTGGCCGGGGTACCCGGCCGGCGCCTGCCCCGGGTAGCCGTCGACCGGTGCGCCGTACCCGTAGGGCTGCGGCGCGGGCACCTTCTTGGGGCGCAGCAGGAGCCACGCGACGACGCCGATCACGACGAGACCGACCAGGACGACGGCGAGGACGAGGAGGAGCAGGATGCTCATCGCGGGCCACCGTCCGGCGCCGTGGTGCGGTCGGTATGGTCCGGTGCGATGGTGGCAGGAGGTTCGAGCCGTCGTGTCTTCACGCCCCACAGCATCCCGTGGATCGACGTCGGTGAGAAGGGGGTGCCACCCGTTGGTACCCGGACCTGACGCCGCATGGCTGACATGACGGACAGAGTTGAGTGGAATAGGCTCAAGTCAGGCCCTGTTGTTCCAGGTAGACCCAGACCCTGAAGTATCCGGAGACCCCATGGACACCAAGTTCACCACCATGTCCCAGCAGGCCATCGGCGAGGCCATCCAGACCGCCTCGGCCGCCGGCAACCCCCAGCTCGAACCCGCCCACCTCCTCGCCGCGCTCCTCACGCAGGAGGGGGGAGTCGCCGTCGGGCTGCTCGACGCCGTGGGCGCGAACGCCCAGGCGATCGGCCAGAAGGTGCGCGCGGCCCTCGTCGCGCTGCCCACCGCGAGCGGCTCGGCCGTCGCCCAGCCCACCGCGTCGCGCAGCACGTCCGCCGCGCTCGACCTGGCCTCGAAGGAGGCCCAGGGCATGGGGGACGAGTACGTCTCGACCGAGCACCTGCTCATCGGGATCGCCGCGGGCTCCTCGCCCGCCGCGCAGATCCTCGGCGACGCCGGGGCGAGCGCCGACGCGCTGCGCTCCGCGCTGCCCGCGGTCCGTGGCTCGGGCCGCGTGACGAGCCCCAACCCCGAGGGGACCTACAAGGCGCTCGAGCAGTACGGCCAGGACCTCACCGCGGCCGCGGCCGAGGGCAAGCTCGACCCCGTGATCGGGCGCGACTCGGAGATCCGCCGCGTCGTGCAGGTCCTCTCGCGCCGCACCAAGAACAACCCCGTCCTGATCGGTGAGCCCGGCGTCGGCAAGACGGCCGTCGTCGAGGGGTTGGCCCAGCGCATCGTCGCGGGCGACGTCCCCGACTCGCTCAAGGGCAAGAAGCTCATCTCGCTCGACCTCGCGGCCATGGTCGCGGGCGCCAAGTACCGCGGCGAGTTCGAGGAGCGCCTCAAGGCCGTCCTGGAGGAGATCAAGTCCTCAGACGGCGAGGTCGTGACGTTCATCGACGAGCTCCACACGGTCGTCGGTGCGGGTGCGGGCGGCGAGGGCGCCATGGACGCGGGCAACATGCTCAAGCCCATGCTCGCCCGCGGCGAGCTGCGCCTGGTCGGTGCGACGACCCTCGACGAGTACCGCGAGCACATCGAGAAGGACCCCGCCCTCGAGCGCCGTTTCCAGCAGGTCTTCGTGGGCGAGCCCTCGGTCGAGGACACGGTCGCGATCCTGCGCGGACTCAAGGAGCGCTACGAGGCGCACCACAAGGTGACGATCGCCGACTCGGCGCTCGTGGCCGCCGCCGCGCTGTCCGACCGCTACATCACGGGCCGCCAGCTCCCCGACAAGGCGATCGACCTGGTCGACGAGGCCGCGTCGCGCCTGCGCATGGAGCTCGACTCCTCGCCCATCGAGATCGACGAGCTCCAGCGTGCCGTCACGCGCCTGGAGATGGAGGAGGTCGTGCTCTCGGAGTCCGACGACCCCGCCTCGCGCGAGCGCCTCGAGAAGCTGCGCGCCGACCTCGCGGACCGTCGCGAGGAGCTGTCCGCGCTGACCGCGCGCTGGGACGCCGAGAAGGCGGGCCACAACCGCGTCGGCGACCTGCGCGCCAAGCTCGACGAGCTGCGCGTCCAGGTCGAGCGGGCCATCCGCGAGGGTGACCTCGAGACCGCGGGCCGCATCCAGTACGGCGAGATCCCGCAGCTCCAGGAGCAGCTCCAGGCCGCCGAGCAGGAGGAGGCGTCGATCGACAGCGACGAGTCCGCCACCGCGCCGCAGGCGCCCATGATCGCCGACAAGGTCGGCGCGGACGAGATCGCCGAGGTCGTCTCCGCGTGGACCGGCATCCCCGCGGGCCGCATGCTCCAGGGCGAGTCCGAGAAGCTCCTCCACATGGAGGACGTGATCGGCAAGCGACTGATCGGCCAGAAGGCAGCGGTCGCGGCGGTCTCGGACGCCGTACGGCGTTCTCGTGCGGGCGTCGCCGACCCCGACCGCCCCACGGGCTCGTTCCTGTTCCTCGGCCCCACGGGCGTCGGCAAGACCGAGCTCGCGAAGGCGCTCGCGGACTTCCTGTTCGACGACGAGCGCGCCATGGTGCGCATCGACATGTCGGAGTACAGCGAGAAGCACAGCGTCGCACGCCTGGTCGGTGCCCCTCCGGGGTACGTCGGCTACGAGGAGGGCGGCCAGCTCACCGAGGCCGTGCGGCGCAGGCCGTACTCGGTCGTGCTGCTCGACGAGGTCGAGAAGGCGCACCCCGAGGTGTTCGACATCCTGCTGCAGGTGCTCGACGACGGCCGGTTGACCGACGGCCAGGGCCGCACGGTCGACTTCCGCAACGTCATCCTGGTGCTGACGTCGAACCTGGGCTCGCAGTTCCTCGTGGACCCCATGCTCGACGACGCGGCCAAGCGCGAGGCCGTCATGTCGGCGGTCCGGTCGAACTTCAAGCCGGAGTTCATCAACCGGCTCGACGACGTCGTGATCTTCGACCCGCTGAACCTCGACGAGCTGGGGCGGATCGTGGACATCGCGGTCGACCGGCTCGGCGAGCGCCTCGCGGACCGTCGCCTCACGCTCGAGGTCACCCCGGCCGCGCGCGAGTGGCTCGCGCTCGAGGGCTTCGACCCGGCGTACGGTGCGCGCCCGCTGCGCCGCCTGGTGCAGCGCGAGATCGGCGACCGCCTGGCGCGCAAGCTCCTGGCGGGCGAGGTCGCGGACGGCGACACGATCGTCGTCGACCGGTCGGTCACCGAGGGCGAGGGGCTGGAGCTGACCGTCCAGCGCTGACGCCGTCCGCGGGGTGGCGCGCCGTCGGGCTGGAGCTCCTCCTGCCCGACGGCGCCGCTCACCTCGCGGTGGAGGGCCCGGTCCCGGAAGGGGCCGGGCCTTCGTGCGTCCCGGCGACGGGTGAGGTGTTCGTGCCATCGGCTCCGGGGCAGCGCGCCCCGCGAGATCGGGCCGGTTGTCGCTTCGCTCGACATAAGGCGACAACGGGCCCGATCTCGGGCGGGGCGCACAGACGCCCGGTCCTACCGGGCGCCTGGTTTTCACCCGCGGTGTCGGGGCATACTGGGCAATCAGCCCACATTCCACCGACGGAAGGTCGCTCGTGCCGCCGGAGTCCCCGTTGCCCGACCGCCTTCCTCAGACCCGCGCCGCGCGCCGCCTCGCCGAGCAGGCCGCCGCCTCGCCGTCGCGGGCGCAGCGTCGCCGGCGGCGCGCCGAGGCCGTCCGGCACGCCCGCTCGACCGGTACCACCGGCTCCACCGGCAGGGCGCGCGGACCTCGTGGTCTGCCGCAGGTGGCGGTCGTGACCCTCGGCCTCGTGGGCGGGCTGCTCGTGGTCCCGGCGACGCAGGAGCTCGGCGGCGAGGGACCTGGCCTCGAACCGATCGGTGCCCGCTGGGACGCCGCGCTCGGCCGGGGGGACGACCGCGCCAGCCGCAGCGCGGACGGGCGCGAGCCGCTGCTCGCCCAGGCGGGCAGCAGCGGAACCGCCGGGACCGCCGGGAACGCCGCGCAGCAGCCCGGCGCCGCCGCCGAGCAGCCCACCGCCGCGGCCCCGGCGCCGGAGCCTTCCGCCGACGAGGCCCCGGTCCCGGCACCCCCGCCCGCCCCGGAGGCCCCCGCGGCACCGCCCCAGCAGGGCGCGACCGGGCCCGAGGTCCAGCAGGTCCAGGAGCGTCTCCAGGCACACGGGGCCACGGTGCCCGCCGACGGCGTGTTCGGGCCCGGGACCGACCGCGCGCTGCGCACGTTCCAGGACGCGAACGGCCTCGAGCCCGACGGGGTCGCCGGCCCCGCGACCCGGGCCGCGCTGCTCGCCGACCCGACCACGACGCCAGGTGCCACCGGGAGCGCGGGGGGAGCGACGTCGTCGGGCGGGGGAGACACCGCGGGCGACACGGCCGCCGCCCTCGCGCTCGTCAACACGCACCGCGCCGCCGCGGGCTGCCCCGCGCTGCGCGCCGACGACCGGCTCGGGCGCGCCGCGACCCTGCACGCGCAGGACATGGTCGCGCAGGGGTACTTCAGCCACACGAGCCTCGACGGTCGGACGTTCGGCGACCGCGTCACGGCCCAGGGCTACGCACGACCGGGCGGCGAGAACATCGCCGCCGGGCAGAAGACCGCCCAGGCCGTGGTCGACGCATGGATGGCGTCCGAGGGGCACCGTGCGAACATCCTCAACTGCGACTTCACGACCATGGGGCTGGGGCGCGCGGGCAACACCTGGGTGCAGGTCTTCGGGTACTGAGCGCCCGGAGTGCCCGAGTCGTCCCCTTGTCGGGCGAGCGGGCGCGGCGCACGACATACTCAGGTGTGAACCCGTCCCAGGAACAAGCGCCCGAGACCGCCGCCCAGCAACGCCTCGACCACGCGCCGCTCCGCTCGGCCGTGATCGTCAACCCGAATCGCGTCGAAGGCCTCGACGAGCTCCGCAGCACCATCGAGACCCAGCTCGCCGACGCCGGCTGGCCCACCCCCGCCTGGCTCGAGACGACCGCGGAGGACCCCGGCACGGGCCAGGCCCGCCAGGCCGTGGAGGACGGTGCCGAGGTCGTGTTCGTGAGCGGCGGCGACGGTACCGTGCGTGCCTGCATCGAAGGGCTCGTCGGGACCGACGCCGCCCTCGCGGTCCTCCCCGGAGGCACCGGGAACCTCCTCGCAGGCAACCTCGGCATCCCGCCCCGTCCCGAGGACGGCATCCGCCTCGCGCTCGACCGCGGCCGTCGGGCCGTGGACATCGGCGAGGTCGACGGGCAGGCCTTCGCCGTCATGGCCGGCATGGGCCTCGACGCCGCGATGATGGAGGACGCCCCGACCGCGCTCAAGGCCAAGGCCGGGGTGCTCGCGTACGTCGTCTCCGCGTTCAAGCACCTCGCCGACGACGAGATGAAGGTCGAGGTGCGCGTCGACGACAGGCCGGTGCTGCGCCGTCGGGCGCGGACCGTGGTCGTCGGGAACGTCGGCAAGCTCCAGGCGGGCGTCAACCTGCTGCCCGACGCCGAGCCCGACAACGGCCAGATGGACGTCGCGATCATCGCGCCCCGCAACCTCGGCCACTGGGTACAGCTCCTCGTCGGCGTGCTGCGCGGCAAGGGGCGCGTCCCCAACATGGAGGTGCTGCGCGGATCGCGGATCTCCGTGATCTCCGACCGGCCCCAGCCGCGCCAGCTCGACGGCGACGTGATCGAGCCCGCGAAGAAGCTCGAGGTCACCGTCCGCGCCGGGGCGCTGTGGGTGTGCGTGTACCAGCCCGACACGTCGGACGACATCGCGGAGGGGGCGCCGGCCGAGGGCTGATCCCCTCCCCGAGCGGTAGGGCGCGTCAGGGCGCGACGACGGCAGGACAGGTGTGGGCTGAGTGGAGGCCGGACGGCACGGCGGGCACGGGGAGACGCGCTCCCCGGGACGTGCTGAGGCGGGTGGAACGACGGTGTACGACGAGTCATGGGCGTTCACCCCGCCGAGCCCGGCACGGTGTGGTGCCGAGCCCGACGACCTGGGCGCGTCTACGTGGTTACCAGGTCGTACGTCCAGTTCAGATAGTGAGAAGTCCTGACGAATCCCTTGTGGGATGGTGCCGGGTCCTGCCAGCCTGGCTCCGCAGGGGCTTCTCAAGGGGGGGAGGCCTGCAGAGGGGGAACGCAATGAAGCGAAAGATCATGGCCGTCCTGACAGCCACTGTGGTGACGTTCGGAGGCGCCGTCGTGGCTGGGGCTCCGGCGCAAGCGGCGTCGTGCTCCGCGTACCTTCACCCGGGTGAGAACACGCCCGGGTACGCGCTGGTGACGAACTACACCTGCGGGGGTGCGAAGGCTGGAATGACCTACCAGAACCCCGCCACCGGCACCAAGGTCACGACGTGGCCGGCACTGTGGGCGGGTCCGGGCCAGAACTCCAAGACCGGCACTGTGAACTCGTCCTGGGTGACCAACCGGCTCGTTGCATTTGCCTGATTCACCAGTAGTAGCTGAGTTGGCGTAGAGGCGGCCGACGCGCCCAGGGGTGCGTCGGCCGCTCCAGGTGTGGATGGAGTGGTGATCTGAGTGCAGCGAATGTGTTGGACAGGGGCAGCGATAGCGACGGTCCTGATGCTGGGGGCGTGCTCTACTGACGGCACGTCCGAGGGCCCTGAGGCTTCTCCGTGGGAGCCTGATGTTCGTGCGCTCGCGGAATCCACGTCTATCGATCTGGTGCGCCACATCGCCCAGGACGGAACGCTCGAGGAGCACGAGTACCGGGAGGTCCAGGACGCGTTCATCGCCTGCATGGGTGACCGTGGGCTTGCGGTCGAGACCTGGGTTGACGAGTTCGGTGTGGAGTCATATCAGACCGAAGGGGAATACACCGAGGAGCTCAAGTCCGTCCAGGACGAATGTGAGATCAGTGTGGGTCTCCGGGAGGTCGTGCCGCTCTACACGGTGATCACGACAAACCCGAACAGGGTGGACTTCAACGAGCTCATCGCGCAGTGTCTCCGCGAGTTCAAAGTCGTTGACGAGACGTACACCGGTGAACAGTACGCACAAGACCTCAAGGACCAGAACCTGCCGGGCACGGGTTCGCCAGAGTCGTCGCTATGCCTCACCGATCCCCTGCAGGCGATGGAAAACCGAGAGTGATCCGTGGGCGGCGACGCCCACGGGGCAGCGGGCCGGAGGCGCAGGCGGGCGTGAACCTGCAGCGGGCGCCTTGGAGAGCTTCAGAAACCAGACGGTCAGAGACTCAACGCAGATGAGGGTGTTGGGCTGGTTGGCTGAGTCGGGTCGGGGAGGGGACGAGGTCCCCCAGGATGCGGGTTCTCACACTGCCCGTCCGGAAGACCTCGACGTACCTGACGCGAATACTGGCAGGCTCGCGGGAGCCCGCAGAACGAGGACGTGCCGCAGGTAATCGCGGACTGCCTGGTCTGCGGTGGGCAAAGGGACACAACAATGAGGAGGCGAGTCCAGAGCAGTGAGGCCTCCGGCGGCGCCTCGAGGGGCGGAGCGCGATGGAACCGTCGGCCGCTATCGTGCGTGCTCAAAGCAGCGGGCAGCTTCCGCGTCGCAGGGGTCGCACACCTGGGGGGAGAGCACATGCTGAGGACTGTTCGACGACGGGGGGCGGGGGCGTCGCTGGGGACCGCTCTGGCGGTGGCCTTGGTGACCGGGTGCTCGGGTGAGTCCGAGGTGCGCAATCCTTACGCGGCCGAGTTCGCCAAGGCCCGCGATGAAGTCACCGCAGAGGTTTCCCGAGCGATTCTCGAGGACGACGTCATCACCGCCGCCGAGTACGACCAGGTCAAGGACGAGTCGGTCCAGTGCATGCGGGACCAGGGGCTCGCGGCCAGTCGCACCCAGGAAGGCGGGGTCAAGGTCGAGGGCGTCGGCTCGACCTGGGACACCCCGCAGGACCAGCTCGACGCGGATCGCGCGCGCAGGGAAGCGATCATGGCCGAGTGCGAGGAGAAGGTCGATCTCGCCGTGCTTGAGGCGCTCTACTGGGCGGTGGCCGACAACCCGGAGAACACGGATCTGATGCAGGCCGTCGCCGACTGCCTGGTCCGCGGCGGTCATCGCGACGAGGGCTATGACAAGGCGGACTACATCGAGGAGATGTCGAGCTACGGGACCGGCATGAACGTCGCCGACGACGGTTCGACGACAGAGACTCCGGGAGCGCTGGCCGGGCAAGCGCCACCTCTTGAGATGACGGCCTGCGAGCGGGACCCGGAGCAGTAGTCCCCGACATCACGACGTCGACATCACGACGTCGACATCACGACATCGCACACCCCGGCAGCAACCACGCATGCGCACCACCCGAGGAGCAGCAGTGACCAGAGATCGACGCCCCGCCCGGCCCAGGGCCGCAAGCTCAGGAGCGGCCCGCGTGGGCGCGCTCGCGCTCACGGCGGTGGTGCTGCTCGCGGGGGGTGTCACGGCGGGCATGGCGTTGGCGCCGCAGGCGGAACCGCAGAGCGTGCGGAGTGCGACGCCACCCGCAACCGTTCCGGTCTCGCGTCAGGTGTTCGACGACGCCCGCAAGGTCAAGGTCACCCCGGTCGTCGCGGAGGAGGGCACGCTGTCCGTCGCGGACCAGGGCAAGGTCACGCGCTCGGTGTGCGCCCCGGGGGCCGTGATCGAGTCGGGATCGAGCCCGGCCACGGTCGACGACCGTCCGGTCGTGGCGCTCGCGACGTCGATCCCGTTGTGGCGGGACCTGGCTCCCACGGCCAAGGGCGACGACGTGAAGGCCCTGCAGGTCGAGCTCACTCGCCTCGGGCACAAGGTGAGCGCGGACGGCACCTACGGCGACACGACCAAGGCCGCCGTGACCAAGCTGTTCAAGGCTGCGGGCGTGGCCAAGCCGACCGGGGACCTGCCGGTGGCGTCAGTGCTGTGGCTGCCTGCGTCGTCGGTCACGGTCAAGGCGTGCGAGGTGCCCGTGGGAGCCGCGACGTCCGAGGAGGCGTTCGCGACGACCGCCGGGACGCTGGTCTCGCTCGGCCTGTCGGACACTCTCTCCAACGTCACGCCCGGGGACCGCGTGCTGCGCCTGGGCGAGCTGAGCGCACCGGTCGGGGAGGGCGGTGTGGTCACGGACCCGACGTTCCTCGAGGCCGTGCGCGGCAGCATGGAGTTCGCCGGGTGGCAGCGCACCGAGGGGTCCGAGCCGTTGACGCTCGAGTACGTGCTGGCCGCGCCTCTCGACGTGTCGGTCGTGCCACCGGGGTCGCTGTTCGCGCTGAGCGGTGCGACCGGTTGCGTGAGCGCGGACGGCACGGCGTACCCCGTGACGGTCGTCGCGTCGAGCCTGGGGCAGACCCTCGTGACGTTCGACGGCCTCGACGCGGCGGCCGCTCCCACCGAGGTCGAGCTCACCTCGCAGGAGGAGGGCCAGACGTGCCGGTAGGGGGCAAGCGGCTGGTCGGGGCGGGGTTGGGGCACGCGTTCCCCGGCACCGGGCTGCTCTTCGCCGGACTGGACCTGGAGATCGTGGCGGGCGAGGTGGTCGCGCTCGTCGGGCCCTCGGGCAGCGGCAAGTCGACGCTCCTGAGCATCGTCGCGGGCTGGGAGCGCCCCACGCAGGGGCAGGTCGAGCGCGTCGGGGTCGCCACGACGGGGTGGGTCTTCCAGAACCCGCACGGTGTCGCGCGTCGCGCCGCCCTCGACCACGTGGTGCTGCCGCTGCTGGCGCGCGGACTGCGCCGCCCCGACGCCGAGGACCGGGCTGCCGAGATCCTGGCGCGCTTCAACCTGACGTCGGTCGCCGACCGACCCTTCCGGGCGCTGTCGGGCGGAGAGGCCCAGCGGCTCATGCTCTCGCGTGCCGTGGCCCTGGCCCCGGATCTGCTCCTGGTCGACGAGCCCACCGCGCAGCTCGACCTGCGCACGGCCGCGACAGTCAACGAGGTCCTGGCCGGCATCGCCCAGGACGACTCGATCGTCGTGGTCGCCACGCACGACCCGCACACGCGCGACGCCTGCACGCGCGTGATCGACCTCGCCGACTTCCAGTCCGCGGAGGTCGCGGCGTGACCGCCACCGAGCAGGGCCCCGTGCCCGACGGCGCGGCGGGACCCGGCCTGGCCACGTCCCCGGGCGCCTCGCACCGTCCCGGTGGCGCACAGCCCCTCGGTCAGGTCACGGGTTCAGCACCCCCCACCGTGCCCGACGGCGGAGCGCACCTCCGCGCGGAGGCGAGTGGCGGCGTCGGGCCGGGGGAGAAGCCCGCGCGACCAGTGCGGGCGCGTGCCATGCGGGCCGCGTCCGTGGTGTCCGAGGCGTGGCGGAACGTCGGGTCCGGCACGACGCGCGCGACCTTGTTCGCGGCGGTGCTCGTCGTGGTCGTGGGGGCGCTCGCCGCGGTCGACGTGCGTGCGGTCGCGGGCGTGATCGAGGGCGCCCGTGAGTACCGGGACGCGGGCGCGAGCGTGCAGATCCTCGAGGCCACCGGGCAGGTCGACGGGGCACGCTGCGAGGCCCTCGCAGGGGTCGACGGCGTGAACGCCGCCGGAGCCCTGCGGACGGGGGATCCCGTGCGGGCGCTCAACCTGCCGTCGAGCGAGCTGACCGGCTTCGAGGCGACCCCCGGGCTGCTCGGCGCGCTCGACCGCGGCCGGGTCGCCGGGGCGGGACTGTGGCTGTCCGCGGACCTGGCCGAGGCGCTCGGCGCGTCCGCCGGTGACTCGATCGCGACGAGCACCGGTCCCGCGCGGGTCGGCGCCGTCTACCCGTACCCCGACGACGGGCGCGACCGCGCGCTCGGTTACGCAGCAGTCGCGCCGGTGCCCGCGGCGGGACTGTTCGACTCGTGCTGGGTCGAGATCTGGCCCGTCGAGCCCGAGACGGCGACGCTCCTGCGCACGACCATCGTCGCCGACTCAGCCTCCGAGGTTCAGCCCACCCAGAAGCAGCTCAACGGCCGGCTCGGCGCGACGTACGACGCGAGCGCCGAGTTCAGGGATCGTCTGACGAAGCCCGCGCCGATCGCCGCCGCCTTCCTGGGGTTGGCCCTGGGCTTCGCCGCGATTCGTCTGCGCCGCCTCGAGCTCGCCGCAGCCCTGCACGCCCGGGTCCCGCGCTCGGCGCTGACCTGGCAGGTGCTCCTGGAGACCGCGGCGTGGACCGGTGCCGCCGTGATCGTGACCGTTCCGGTGCTGTGGTGGCTCGCCGCCGATGCCGGCCTTCCCGCCGACCACCTCAGCACCTGGGTCATCGGCATGCGGACCGTCCTCGCGGGAGCGGGCGCGGTGCTCGTCGGAGCGGTCGTCGGGGCGCTCGCGACCCGGGAGAAGCACCTGTTCAAGTACTTCAAGGAGAGGTGACGGACCTCGACGCTGGGTGAGCCGGGCTGATCGCGGGACGCCCGCGCCGCCGTCGTGCAACCTGCGCTACGGTGACGACCGCACCACCACCCAGCACCACCGCACCACCAGTACCACCCACAACTCCACACACCCACGGGAGCTCGCAGCAGCGAGCTGAGAGGGCGGCTCAGCGCCGCCGACCGTTCGAACCTGTTCGGATCATGCCGACGTAGGGAGAGAGAGCAATGAGCTCTGAGACCGCTGTGCCCGCGCACACCATCACGACCGGACCCATCGCCGGGTCTGCCAAGGTGCACCACCCCGTCCCCGGCGCGGAGCACCTGCGCGTCCCCGAGCGCCGCGTGCACCTGAGCAACGGCGAGCACCTGGACCTGTACGACACCTCGGGCCCGTACACCGAGGTCGACGACCCGGCCGCGTTCGACCTCGCGGGCGGGCTGCCCGCGTTGCGGGCGTCGTGGCTGCGGCCCGACGCCGTCGCCACCGAGCACGGCACGGGCGGCGCCCGCACGCAGCTCGCTTGGGCGCGGGCCGGGGTCATCACCGACGAGATGCGGTTCGTCGCGGCGCGCGAGGGCGTGGACGTCGAGCTCGTGCGGGACGAGGTGGCCCGCGGCCGGGCCGTGATCCCGGCCAACCGCCGGCACCCCGAGATCGAGCCCATGATCATCGGCAAGGCGTTCGGCGTGAAGATCAACGCGAACATCGGCAACTCGGCCGTGACCTCCTCGATCGAGGAGGAGGTCGAGAAGATGGTGTGGGCCGCGCGCTGGGGCGCCGACACCCTCATGGACCTCTCGACGGGCAAGGACATCCACGAGACCCGCGAGTGGGTGCTGCGCAACTCCCCGATCCCCGTGGGGACCGTGCCGCTCTACCAGGCGCTCGAGAAGGTCAAGGGCGACCCCGCGAGGCTCACGTGGGAGATCTACCGCGACACCGTGATCGAGCAGGCCGAGCAGGGCGTCGACTACATGACCGTGCACGCGGGCGTCCTGCTGCGCTACGTCCCGCTGACCGCGCGCCGCGTCACGGGCATCGTGTCCCGGGGCGGCTCGATCATGGCCGCCTGGTGCCTCGCGCACCACCAGGAGTCGTTCCTGTACACGCACTTCGCGGAGCTGTGCGAGATCCTGCGCGACTACGACGTGACGTTCTCCCTGGGCGACGGCCTGCGACCGGGGTCGATCGCGGACGCCAACGACGCGGCCCAGTTCGCCGAGCTGCGCACGCTGGGCGAGCTGACCAAGGTCGCGAAGTCCTACGGCGTGCAGGTCATGATCGAGGGCCCTGGCCATGTCCCCATGCACAAGATCGTCGAGAACGTGCGCCTCGAGGAGGAGCTGTGCGAGGAGGCGCCGTTCTACACGCTCGGCCCCCTCGCGACCGACATCGCGCCCGCCTACGACCACATCACGTCCGCGATCGGGGCCGCGATCATCGCCCAGGCCGGGACCGCGATGCTCTGCTACGTCACGCCCAAGGAGCATCTGGGGCTGCCCGACCGCGACGACGTCAAGACGGGCGTCATCACGTACCGGATCGCGGCGCACTCGGCCGACCTCGCCAAGGGGCACCCGCGCGCGCAGCTGCGGGACGACGCGCTGTCGCGTGCCCGGTTCGAGTTCCGCTGGCACGACCAGTTCGCGCTGTCGCTCGACCCCGACACCGCGCGCGCCTTCCACGACGAGACCCTGCCGGCCGAGCCCGCCAAGACCGCGCACTTCTGCTCGATGTGCGGGCCCAAGTTCTGCTCGATGCGGATCTCCGCGGACGTGCGCGAGTACGCCGAGAAGAACGGCCTGACCTCGGTCGAGGCGATCGAGGCCGGCATGGCGGAGAAGTCGAGCGAGTTCACGGACGCGGGCGGCCGGGTCTACCTGCCGGTCGCGGGCAGCTGAGCCGCCGCCCGGCCACCTGCCCGACCGCTGAGTGCGGAGTACTTGTCGTCGAACGAGCCGATCGACGACAACTACTCCGCACTCAGCGGGGGCCCGGCGTGTTCAGGGGGTGCCGGGCGCCGCGATCCCGTGCTCGTACGCCCACACCACGAGCTGGACGCGATCGCGCAGGCCCGTCTTGGTCATGATCCGGCTCAGGTGCGACTTCACGGTGCTCGCCTCGAGGAACAGTGTCGAGGCGATCTCGGCGTTCGACTGCCCCCGGCACAGCAGCGCCAGGATGTCGTGCTCGCGCGAGGTGAGCAGACCTGAGGCGACGTCGTCCGGGGACGCGGGGGACCGCCGTCGGGCGAACTCGTCGATCACGCGCCGCGTGAGCGTCTGGTCGACGAGGCCCTCGCCCGACGCCACGCGCCGCACCGCGTCGACCAGGACGTCGGGCTCGGCGTCCTTGAGCAGGAACCCGCTCGCCCCGGCCTCCAGGGCGCCGAACACGTAGTCGTCCAGGTCGAACGTGCTCACCACGAGCACCGGGACCGGGTCGACGACGCCGGGACCCGCGAGCGCGCGCGTCGCCGTGATGCCGTCCCCGCCGGGCATGCGGACGTCCATGCACACGACGTCGGGGCGCTCGCGGCGTGCGACGCGCACGGCGTCGGCCCCGTTCGACGCTTCGCCCACGACCTCGAAGCCCTCGCTCTCGAGGATCACGGTGAAGCCTGCGCGGACGACGGCCTGGTCGTCGACCAGCACCACTCGGGTCATGGGGCCTCCTGCCCGACGGCGGAGCCCGGCCCGTCCGCGGACGTCGCCGAGCGCTGGGGGATCGTGGGGG